>CAZPSB010000126.1:4380-5988 GCA_964589025.1 uncultured Jannaschia sp.
AATTTTAAACTCCCAATATGTCTTTGTAGGCTTCACTATCTAATAAAGATTCTATTTCTGCGGGATTTGAAATCTTAACTTTCACCATCCAACCTTCGCCGTAGGCGTCTGAATTAACAGATTCAGGGCTGCTGTCGAGTATTTCATTGAATTCAAGGATTTCGCCGCTAACGGGCATAAACAGGTCGGAAACGGTTTTAACGGCATTGGATGCCCGGTTTGCCGCTGCAATAGGATGGGCCGATATGGCCTATTTGGTGCGGGCCGATTATACGGGTGATATGCAGGGATATTTGATTGGCATCATCAACGCCGCCCCGCATCTGCAAGATGGGCTTGTTGCCGCCATTGCCGATGTCACGGCCTTATCGGGTTTGGACAAAGGCTATATTGATGTGGCGTTTTTCAAATCAACCGACGCTATGGCCGCGCGTCTTGCGCAATCGGGCCTGCGGTTTGATTTCCCAAAACCCGATGCGCAAACCGCCCATCCCGCCCCCGGCATGGATCCAGACCGCCCGCCTATTTTGCGCTAGGGTTGGGGTCATTCATTTGAAACGCAAGAAAGCGTTCGAAAGCGTCCAGATCAAGCGGTTCAAATTGCCCAAACCCTTGTATCCAGACCGAGGCCTCTTTCAAGGCCTGCGGTTCCAGTTTGCACCATTTGACGCGCCCGCGTTTTTCCTGGCTGATTAGGCCCGCCTGCGCCAAGATCGTTAAATGTTTGGATATGGCGGCCAAAGACATATCAAATGGGGCGGCCACATCGGTGACGGCCATGTCGTCTTCTAATAGAAGGTGTAAAATCATCCGGCGGGTGGGATCGGCCAAGGCCGAAAAGACAAGGTCAATTTTATCGGACATGTCATATCACAAAAAAGGGGCATTTGATAATCAACCTAACAGTTAAATATCAAAATCAACATATGGGTTGTGATCTGTGGCGCAGAAATTTGGCTTGGCCCTTTTATTATAAAACAAAAACAATACCTTAATCTGTTTTTGTTTTTGGCAAAATCGCATTGACTCTTGCCGTTGCAAACCATAGCTTGCAGCCAAATTCTTTGGAGCGGCGGCCATGCATGACGCGTCAGACGCAGACCGGTTAAAAGATTTGGAAATCCGCCTTCGGCGCGCCAAATCTGCAACGGCCCCAACCCCAAAGATCGAAGACCATCATAGTCAGGCCCAACTCGCGTGGCGTATGGTGATTGAATTGGTGGCAGGTCTGGGGATTGGATTTGTTATCGGGTATGGGTTGGATGTCTTAATCGGCACAACGCCCTGGCTGATGGTGATATTCACATTGCTTGGCTTTGCCGCAGGGGTGCAAACGATGATCCGGTCGGCGAATGAAATGACGCAAAAGGCCAATATGGCGGATCAATCGAAAAAGACAACAGAATAGGGGTGGATCACGTGACCACAGCCAACACAGATACTGAAAACCGCGGTTCAGGCCGGATTATTGCCTATATCCTTGTTTTGGCGGCGGCTGTCTTGTTTATTCTTGGCGTCACAGATTCGTATGAAAGTGGGCTATCCATTCATCCGATGGATCAATTTCAGGTCACAACTTTGTTCGATGATGGGCCCGTGACAACCTTT
>CAZPSB010000127.1:0-1140 GCA_964589025.1 uncultured Jannaschia sp.
AGGTGCGTGCCTTGATCAACGACAAAGGCGAACGCGTTACGCAGGCCGGGCCATCTGTCCCGGTTGAGGTTCTGGGCCTCAATGGCACGCCCGAGGCAGGGGATGTTTTGAACGTGGTTGAAACCGATGCCCAGGCCCGCGAAATCGCCGATTACCGCCGGCAGGCCGCCAAAGACAAACGCGCCGCCGCCGGGGCCGCCGTAACCTTGGATCAACTTTTGGCCAAAGCCAAAGAAGATGAAAACGCCGCCGAATTGCCCATCGTGGTCAAGGCCGATGTGCAAGGTTCAACCGAAGCAATCGTCCAGGCGCTTGAAAAAATCGGCAATGATGAGGTCCGCGTGCGCGTTATTCATTCCGGCGTGGGGGCCATCACCGAAAGTGATATCGGCCTGGCCGAAGCATCGGGCACCCCGGTTATCGGCTTTAACGTGCGCGCCAATGCGCCCGCACGCGCGGCATCCAATCAAAAAGGCGTTGAAATCCGGTATTATTCGGTGATCTATGATTTGGTGGATGACGTAAAGGCGGCGGCATCTGGCCTATTGGGGGCCGAGATTCGCGAAAACTTTATCGGCTATGCCAAGATCAAAGAAACCTTCCGCGTGTCCGGTGTCGGCACGGTTGCCGGGTGTCTGGTGACCGAAGGCATCGCGCGGCGATCCGCCGGGGTTCGGTTGTTGCGCGATAATGTGGTGATCCATGAAGGCACGCTGAAAACGCTTAAACGGTTCAAAGACGAAGTCAAAGAAGTACAATCCGGCCAAGAATGCGGCATGGCGTTTGAAAATTACGATGACATCCGCAAAGATGACGTTATCGAAATTTTTGAACGAGAAGAGGTCGAACGCACCTTGGCCTGATTGCGTTGTGGCCCGTGATATCGCAAAACCCCGCGCAGGCCCCACACCCTGCGCGGGGTTTTATATGGCGCGCATGGCATAGGATGTAATCCTGTGTTCAACCACTGGCCTTGCCCCAGTTTCGGGCGTAGAAAAGGGCCATGCCACATCATTTGCACACCATATACGACACCCGCGTTGCCGAAGGCATCTTGCGCCCTGACTCGGCACAACGCGATGCGCTTTTGCAGCTTGAGCTCATCCGCGATCATCTGGAAACGCCGCAGCCGCGCGGGTT
>CAZPSB010000127.1:1150-5818 GCA_964589025.1 uncultured Jannaschia sp.
GCTGGCACCAGTGGTTTTCTCGCATACGATCTGATCGATCCCCGTGATGTCCGAGGTGGCTTGCAGCCAGAGGCGGTTCCTTACGCCGCCGCCCACCGCGATCAGCCGCGCGGGTTTCTGGCCCGGTTTCGTCGCCCCACCCCACCAGACCAACAGGGGCTTTATCTATGGGGCGGGGTCGGGCGCGGGAAATCCATGGTGATGGATTTGTTTTACGCCCATACCAATATCACCGAAAAACGCCGCGTGCATTTTCATGCCTTTATGCAAGAGGTCCAATCCGCCCTACATGATGCGCGAAAAACAGGCGTGGATGACGCCATCGCGCCCGTGGCCGCCAATATCGCAAAAGACGTACGGCTATTGTGTTTTGATGAAATGCAAATCACCGATATTGCCGATGCGATGATTGTGGGGCGGTTGTTTGAAATCCTGTTTCAGGCGGGCGTGCAGATTGTGACAACCTCAAACCGGCCTCCGCGTGATTTGTATAAGGATGGTCTGAATCGGGCTTTGTTTTTACCCTTTATTGATCTGATGCAGACCCGGTTGCAGGTGTATGAACTGGCCGCGGCCACCGATTACCGGCAGGATCGGCTGGCCGGCGCGCAGGTCTATTTCACCCCGACAGGCGACGGCGCGCGCAAGGCGATTGATCTGATCTGGCGCGATATGACCGGCGGACAAGAAGACCCAATGGTTCTTAAGATCAAGGGCCGCACCCTGCGCCTGCCGCGATATTGGGCGGGCATGGCGCGCAGCGATTTTGCCGCGCTTTGTACCACCGCCTTGGGGCCTGCGGATTATCTGGCTTTGGTGGGGGCAATCCGGGTTTTGATCTTAGAAGATGTGCCGGTTCTGACCCGCGACCGCGCGAATGAGGCCAAACGCTTTGTCACCTTGATCGACACATTATACGAGGCCAAAACCCGCCTGATCCTATCGGCGGATGCAGACCCCGAACATCTTTACACCCAAGGCCCCGGCGCATTTGAATTTGAACGCACCGCCAGCCGATTGCGCGAAATGCAAAGTGCGGATTGGGGGCAATAGGGGCGGGGCAAACCCAAACCGGCTTTAACTCATGGGGCGGGGGCGCGCGCAAGCCGGGCCTTGGCCAATTGGAAACGCCTTTAATTGCGTATAACGATCAATGGTAGATTGAGTGATGAATGTATTATCAATGCACACATCCTGCCCGCCGCTGCCCGCATTGAACCCAAACCCATTTTCACCGCAATCATTCACCGCACCATTGGCGTTCCAACCTTGGTAAACTTCAAACACGCCATCACCCAAGGGAAAGATATGGCTGGTGGTATCAAAACTTAAGATCCAGGTTGTATCGGCCTGACGATCCGCCAAAGACCAAAACCCAACGGGTTCGCCATTGTGATAGCCTTCGATCATAAAATCGGTGATTTGATCTTGGGTAATCACCCCGGTGTTGAGGTATTCATCGGGAAATTCCATAAGGCCATACATTGTATAGCCTGCATTGCCGCGCCAACAAAATTCAAACCGCGCCGCATGTGCCGGGGCGGCGGCCACAGATAAGATAACAAACCAATGCAATGCTATAATGCGCCAGAGTCTTAACCATTTTCTTTCAAAACCTCACCGGCAAGATATAGTGACCCACAGATCAACACACGCGCCTGCGGGGCGATCGTCAGGATATGATCAAGCGCGTGCTGCACACTGGTCGATATCGCAACCCGGTGGCCCGCGCGCGCGGCATAATCAGCGGTATCTTGGGCGGGCAAAGTGGCGTCTTGGCCCGGAATGGTGACGGCAAATACCTGTTCGATCTGCCCGGCAAAGGGGGCAAAAAACCCGGTCGCGTCTTTGGTATTCAACATGCCGCAAATCATATAGGTTGGTCGCGCGGGCAAATCGCGCAATGTGGCCGATATGGCGCGGGCCGCATGGGGGTTATGGCCGCCATCCAAGATCAAATCGGCCTGCGGGGCGGCATCTACCAACGGGCCATGGCGCAGATATTGCAAGCGCGCGGGCCAATGCGCGCGGGTGACGGCGGCCTCAAACGCGGCATCGGTTTGGCCCAGAACGCGCAGCGCCGCCAGCGCAACACCGGCATTTTGCACCTGATGTGCGCCAATCAGATTGGGAAGGGGCAAATCCAACAGCCCGGTTTCATCCTGAAACACAAGCCGCCCATGTTCTGTGGCAATATGCCAATGCTGCCCATAGGCATAGATGGGCGCACCACGAGACGCGGCTTGGGCCTCAATCACATCAAGGGCTGCGGCATGTTGTGGGCCCACAATACAGGGCACGCCGCGTTTGATAATCCCGGCTTTTTCGCCTGCAATATCGCCGATTGTATCACCTAGGAATTGCTGATGATCCAGATCCACCGGGGTGATGATGGTCAATGCGGGCGCTGACACCACATTGGTGGCATCCAACCGACCGCCCAAACCGACCTCAAGCAAGGTATAATCGGCCTGAACCCGCGAAAAGGCCAAAAAGGCCGCGGCGGTTGTGGCCTCGAAATAGGTGATTTCATCGGGGCCATTGGCGGCCAAACATTCATCCAAGATTTGGCTGAGGTCGGGTTCATCAATCAACCTGCCAGCCAGACAAATGCGTTCGTGAAACCGCGCCAAATGCGGTGATGTATAGGCATGGACTGCAAGGCCCGCGCCCTCAAGACCGGCGCGAATCATGGCTTGGGTCGAACCCTTGCCATTGGTGCCCGCGATATGAATGACCGGCGGGCAGGCATCTTGTGGATTGCCCAATGCCGACAGAATGCGCCACATGCGGGTCAGCGACAGATCCATATATTTGGGGTGCAACGACATCATGCGGATCAGCAAGACGTCAGATGATGGGCCCGTCATGCCTGATCTTGCGCCGATATGGCAGGCGGTTCTGTATCTGTTTGCGCCTTGGATTGGGTGGTTTCGGGGGGTTCGGCGGTTTCGGGGGCGGGCAAATCGCCTTTGACTTCGGGGCCCATGCCCATCAACATGCGGATGATGGTGACAAGTTCATCTTTCATCTGCCCGCGTGGCGTCACGCGATCCAACATGCCGTGATCCAACAGATATTCGGCGCGCTGGAACCCTTCGGGCAGGGTTTCGCGGATGGTTTGTTCAATCACCCGCGGGCCTGCAAAACAGATCAAGGCATTGGGTTCGGCAATTTGCACATCGCCCAACATCGCATAAGACGCCGTCACACCGCCCGTGGTGGGATGGGTCAAAACCACGATATACGGCAGGCCTGCCTCTTTCAACATTTGCAGCGCAACAGTGGTGCGCGGCATTTGCATCAAACTTAGGATGCCCTCCTGCATCCGCGCGCCGCCGGCGGCGGAAAACAAGACCAAGGGGCGTTTGGTGGCCACGGCATGTTCACAAGCCGCGATAATCGCATTGCCCACATACATGCCCATTGATCCGCCCATAAAGGAAAAATCCTGCGCCACGGCCACAATCGGCGTGCGACCAATTTCACCGCTTACAGCCAACATCGCCTCATGTTCGGTGGTGGATTTCTGCGCATTGCGCAACCGATCAGGATACCGTTTTTGATCGCGGAATTTCAAAGGGTCCAGAATGGGTTTGGGCACATCCAATTCGGCAAATACGCCATTGTCAAACAAGGCCGCAAACCGCGCGCGCGGCGATATGGCCATGTGATGACCGCAATTGGTGCAGACATTCTGCGCCTCGCGCAATTCACGATGAAACAACATGGTGCCGCATTCGGTGCATTTCGTCCATAAATTTTCGGGCATTTCGCGGCGCGAAAAAATCGAATTGATATGCGGGCGAACGTAATTGGTGATCCAGTTCATCTGTGTCTCAAATCGCTTGGAAAATGATAGTATTCAGATAAGGCTAACATATCTGAATTGCAATCAGAACCCCCGGTTTATGGGGTTTGATCTTCTTATCGGGCAAAATAATTTGCAAAATCAGAAAAAAGACCCAAATCTTGGCCTAGACACGCCATTACAGGATGCTTTGGTCTTGAATACCCCATCCATCACGGTCGAAATTCTGCCAACCTTATCGGATATTGCCCCCGATGATTGGGATGCCTGCGCCTGCCCTGAAACGCAAGATGGCCGCGCGCCTTATGATCCGTTTACCACGCATCGGTTTTTATCGACGCTTGAAATATCGGGTTCGGTCGGGCCGGGCACGGGATGGGCCCCCCATTACATGATTGCGCGCGCGGGCGATGATATCATCGCCACAGCGCCCCTTTATGCCAAATCGCACAGCCAGGGCGAATATATTTTCGATCACAACTGGGCCCATGCCTATGACGGCGCGGGTGGGTGCTATTACCCCAAATTGCAATTGGCCGTGCCCTTTACCCCTGCCACGGGGCGGCGGTTTTTAACCAAACCGGGATTTGAAGATATGGGCCGCGCCGCCTTGATCCAAGGCGCGTTACAGATTGCAAAAACCAACGAATTGTCATCCTTGCACGTCACATTCTGCACCAAAGCCGAGGCAAAAGCCGGTGCCGATATGGGCCTTTTGCCCCGCGTCACACAACAATTTCACTGGGTCAATAAAGACTATACGGATTTTGACGGGTTTCTGGCCGATCTCAGTTCGCGCAAACGCAAAAACATCCGCAAAGAACGCGCCCATGCGCAAGGGTTTGGCGGGCGCATCC
>CAZPSB010000128.1:0-5803 GCA_964589025.1 uncultured Jannaschia sp.
AGCCACGGCGTCAAGGCGGGGCAGATCGGCGGCGCTATATCGCACGCGCCGCCGCACGCCGTTGCCCTGTTCGGCGTCATATTCGGCCAAACCATCGCCCGTGATGATCTTGTCACGCCGCGCACGCAAGGCCGCGGCCCGTTCGCACGGATGGGTTTCAAGATCGGGAATGTGACCCGGTGCGGGCGGGGATGCCTGTGGGGTGTTACTCATCCTCATCATCCTTTTCGTCATTAGAAAGGGCAGGGCCGTTTGCCGGGATGTGCAGGCCGTAAACGTCGCGCAAATCGGCCTCACGCGCGCGTTGTGCATAGACATCTTCGATATCCACACCCAAATCATTGGCGATCATTTCATCTGTCATCACGCCCATATCGCGGTAAACCTGATGGGCCTTTGCCGCCTTTAGGTCATCGGCCACGGGTTTGGGCGCGCCGATCCATTGTGCCCGGCAGGCCGCAACGCGGTTGGCCAAAAAGGCAGAATAGCCGCCCGGAAAGCCAATACGGCCTGTGGCGATTTCTTCTTCAAGCCAGGCCTCATAGATCGGCTGCAAGAACGGTGCGATCACGAATTTACGGCGGGCCAATGTGATTTGGTAAATCTCATTCACTGCCATTCGAACCGATGAATAGGTCGCGCCGGTATAATCGCCGGTCGCACTTTCATAGGTCAGGCCAAGGCAACGCGCCATTTCGCGCAATAAATGCAACGCAAATTCCTTGTAGGATGATTGCGGTTGATTGGGCGATAGAAATTCAAGCTTTTGGCCGGGAAAGGTGCTAACCACCCGCCCGCCAATGCCGATATCAATCGCGTTTGCATCGGCCCAGCCTGCCTGCATTTCGGCCCATGCCTCAAACGGGGAAACGCCTTGCGCGGCTAAAACCTGTGCCTCTTGCGGGGTTAGCAACCCGGCCAGTGCCTCTTCGCTTGGGGCGTCTGATTGCAGATTGGCGGCAAACACCGTTTGGATTAACGCCGCCAACAAGGTTGAATCGGCCAGTTGGTCAAACTGTTTTGCCACCTTCATCACGGGTACCAAAGGTGTGATACCGCGCACCTGACCGGGCAAGCCAACAAAGACATGGATCACTTTTGGCCGCCCATAAGCATCGCGCGCAGGCACGCGCACGGTGTGATGGCCTGTATCTATGGCACCAAACCGGCGTTTGCGGGCCATATACCCGATGGGGAACCCATCCCCATCCACAACCACGCCCGATATCGTGCGTTTGAACGCATCACTTTCCAGTGACAATTTGGTTGGCGGCAGCAGGCGCAGTTTGGTGCCACATTGCGACCCAAAGCGTTTGCGCCACACCAATTCACCAAGGATTTCGCCGGTGCTTAGCCATGATCGAAACGCGGCCTCTTGCATCTGCGCGATGGTGCGGCGGCCCTCAATATCGCATTCAATGGCGGTTTCTGACCACAGGCCCCAACGACGTTCGACCATATTGCGCCACTTTTGGGCCTGTGTCTCATCCATGCCGATTAGGTCGTTTTCAGGCGCACAGCGCAGGCGTAACCCCGACCCAACCGTGTTTGACACGGCCTGATCAAACATGCCCGAAATCCAGCCTGAATTTTGCACAAGATCAGTGGCACGCGCGACCGCCGGTTCCCACGCGGCATCCACATCATCTGCGATTGACCGCAGGGCCGGTTGCCATTGCGCGCCACTGCCCTTTGCGCCGCGCATAAATTCACTGCGCGGGATGGGCACAAACCCAGACCCGGTATTTGCAGGCGCGATTAATGGGCTGATGCCATCAGCTTGAACAAGGGCAGGTCGTGTCATGGTTTACCTCGGCCGGGGACGAGCCCCAAAGCGGCGAAAGCGATTGCGTAAATCGTCTTTGGTGTCTGTTGGCGGCTTTTGATCGGTGGCTTGATCGGGTTCAGGCGCGTGTTGTTGCGGGGCGGTGTTGGTTTCAACCTCACCCCACATACGTTCAACGCCTTCGGGTATGGCCTGCACGTTTAGGGTGTAACCGGCGGCGGCGCATAAGGCTTCGCAGTCAAACAGGTGATTGTCGCGCCGTATGGGTTTCCATTCGGGTTTTGTAGATCCCGCTTTGATTAGGCGCACCTCGGACAACACCTGTTTGGCGTATTCGTCATCGGCCTCTTTGTGCAGGTAAAACGCGCCGGGCCTCCCCAAGGGTGTTTTGATGCGCGAATGGACAAGGCTTTTGAAAAAATCTGGATCAAGGCTAACCAGATTGATGGAAAAGGGCCGTTGTTTGCCATCGGGTTTGACCTCAATCTTGCTAACCGAATAGGGCTTGCCGCCGGTATTGCTGCGGGTTTTGCAGGGCGACACCACAAATGAATATTGCCGCGCAAAATCATAAACACGGTGCACACTGCCTGCATTGGGTTTGTCAGGGCGATAGCCTGCATCGACAAACACCTTTTCGATATGCACCCCGGCAATGGGCGATAGCATGATATTGGCCAATTGTTCCCAAACATCCTGTTCGGCGGTTTCCCCGATTAGATACCCATAGCGGATCATCCATGATGTACCCCGCGCCCCAAACCCACGGATGACATAATAAAGACCGCGTTTTTGCACATCGACGCCCATAACCACGCGCAAAATGCCGTTATGAATTTGGCCGGGCGCATAATCTTTGCGGTGATCTAACAACGCTTTCCAATCGGGCATATCGCCAGTCACGCCGGGGGCGTACATTTCACCGAAATTGGCGTTGACGGCGGTTTGTATCTTGTCTTCCTCGCCCGACATTTCGGCCTTAAGCAACCGTTCGGCCCGTTGGCCCCATGTTACAAAAGGCGAACATAGCCCCGATGACCATTGTGAATAGGTGGCGTTTTCGGGGTCGTTGCGGTTTTGGGCAACGTCATCAAGCGTTTGGTCTGGCGCGATCATAAAACCGCGCGCATTCATGGCGGCCTTTGTTTCGCCGCGCGTGCCTTCTTCAATGATGCAGCCATTATTGGGGCATACCAAATGCGCGCTGCGCCGGGCCTGGGCGGGGGTGGCGCCTTGATCCCAGTGCAGGTGTTTACGCATCGGGATAAACGGCACACCGCAATGCGGGCAGGGCCATGCCCAGTGGTGGCGTGTGCCTTCCTGAAACAAACGCCAGATCGGGCTTTCAATTTCGGTCACATCCCCCTTTGCCCAAAATTCCAATGTGATCGGGGCACCGTTGTCATCATGGCCAACGACCTGTTCTTCGGTTTCCACAACGCCGCGGCTGGTGGTTGAGGTCACAACCGTGATGGAATCGGCATAGGTATCGCCGCGCACCTCAACCAGATTAAGCGCATCGCCCTGGCCGCGAATGTTGGCCGCCATTTCGTCATACTCATCAATGAAGGCCAGTGCGGCAGGGTTTGATTTCAGCGCGGTTGATGACGCCCCACTGGCCAGACGGATCGTGACACCGGCCACCTGTTTAAGGGTCTTTTTTTCTTTCTTACCGCGCAGAAAGGTTTCATTCAGGTTTGCACATTGCGTCAACATTTCGGTCAGGCGCGGTTCAAATTGATCGCGGTTAAATTCCGCCGACGGGCCGGCGAAAATGATCGGCGCGGGCTTTTGATCAAGTCGGTGCAAGATCAAATCAAGCGCGGTATCGGTTTTACCCGATTGCGCCGCCGTGGCCGCCACCGCGCGTTCATACCGGCCCGATACCACCGCATTGGCCAATGGCACCATGTATGGCGTCACATACGGGTCGCGCGGGCCGGGCAAACCAGCCGTATCGGGGTATTCGCGCCAGCGCGCGGCCAATTCCGCCGGGCTTTGCCGGTCAGAGCTGCGAAATATCTTGGCCGCCCGCCACAGCAACCCCTGCCTGCCGTTCAATTTTGTCTGAAATACGGTTGAGGACATCGACCACCTCTGCCTCGATCCGCCGTTGTTCAACCGGGTCACGGGTCAAGCGCGCGGGGAGTTTTTGAATTTCCTGTTTTGCAGTGGCCACAATCACATCAATGGCCGCCATCATATCATCGCGCGGCAGGTATTGGCCTTGCAGAACCGAAAGTTCAAAATCGGCCTTTTGGGTTTTGATATCTTGCCAGCGTGATTGCGACGCGCTTTTGCTGTTTCTGCGTTCGTCAGATTTGAGAAACCGAATATATCCCTGAACCGCTGCGTTTAGGCTATATTTGTTGCGGCCAATCCGCTCAATATATCCATCATTGGTCAATTGCCTGATGCGTTCAGGGTTTAACATCAAGAGTTTGGCAACATTTTGTGTGCTTAGATGCCCAGTATTTTGGTCTTTTCCGGATGTCGTTCTGGACATGTGGGGTGGTCTCCCGCATCGCTATGATATGAGACGTAAAATTGATATTCTGCGTGAGGCGATGGATAAACAAGATTGGCAAAAGGCCGTCAGTGTTGCCTCTAAATTCCCCCGCCTTGGCACCATTCGCAATGTCATCCTTGACGGCCAGATGGCTTATACAAACCCTGGCTTTATGCGCCAAATTAATAAAGACCCCGAACGCGCCAAAGACGCGGCCAGGGATGCTTTGATCGCCACTTATGCGGCGTGATTATCTGAATTATCTACTGTGTTATCTTCCATCACCGGGCAGGCAGCGGCGGCTTGTTTGGGATCGCCTTTTACAAAAATCAAAATATTCTGATGTGTTTTGCCAAGCTTGCGGCTCGAACTGAATTGGCGGCCCGTACGCAAGGGCAATGACCCGGCCTGTGTGACCAAGATCGCCTCATTATAATACCGCAGACCTGCGGCTTGAAAGGCAGCAATCGTGTGGGGCACAAAGCTGCGATATATGCCTTTGCGATCCCTGATTTCGCCAACAACAAAAGCCGCAAAGCGGTCTGGTTTTAATCGTGCACATGATTTAGCGATGATGGTTGAATACGCCTCGATAAAGGTTTCATACGGCATATTCGACAAATCACGCACGTCCTGACTGTACTGTTCAAGATCGCCGTAAGGTGGGCAACTGAACATAAAATCACATTCATAATCAGGCGCAATCAGCGTATCAAGGCATAGGCTATCGCCCAATATCCACTGCGGGGCCGCGTCCATTTCTATGTCTTTGGCTTGGGCGCAGTTGGCCACGACCTGTTCATCACGCAATTCTATGCCAGTGTATCGTCTGCCCAGATGGGCGGCCACAATTCCGCGCACCGACCCGCCCGCAAAGGGATCAAGCACATCGCCCCCTTCGGGACAAAACCAGTTATACAGCAATTCACACAGAACCGGGTCAAAAATGCTTGTGCCGCCACCGGTTTGTTTAATGGCCTCTGTCATGAAGTCCGAACTGCTGGATAACAACAGGCTTTCGTCGCGGCCGGTTTCGCTTCGAATGCCCAATTCAATCCACTTTTGTTTCCGTTCGGCCCAGCGCCCATCGCGCGCATTTAGAACGGAAAAGGGCGGAAAACCAAATTTTCGCGCCAATGCGCCGCTTGATTTGCGCGACGGTATCGTGTTCAGTCCGTCAATCACGGCGTCCATATCCTCGGTGTTGAAGCCAATGTTTTCAAGCGCCAAGCCAGATTGATCGACATATTCTAATTCAACACGCAACAATTCGACATCCCAATCGGCATTTTCGGCGATCTTATTATCGGCCAATGCATAGGCGCGGCATTCGGCCTCGGTCCATCCATTTGCGATGATGCAGGGCAGTTCTGGGATCGCCAATTTTTGTGCTGCCATATGGCGGCCATGCCCCGCGGCGTAGCTCAGCCCCACGAAGGTCACGGCAATTATCAGGAACTGTGACAATTCCTCGGCGAAGGCTAGACTGAATCCCAACAGAGCTCGGC
>CAZPSB010000129.1:0-5779 GCA_964589025.1 uncultured Jannaschia sp.
GTGAAACCCTGACCCAAATGAATGGTACAATCACCAGTTTAACCGAACGCGCGGGCCGTGTGGCCGCCTTGGCGCGGGCGGCGGGCCATATGGATCGCGCGCCTATCAAAGGGGCGTTGATGATTTATTGCGGCGGGGGCATGTTGACGGTGCGCGATGCGATGCCTGATGTGGTAACCGGCGTGGATGCCGCGCTTGATCAGGACCCTTTTGTGGGCGCGTTCACCTTTGGCGAACAGGGGCGATTGGTGGGGGCGGGCAATCGTCATGGAAATTTAATGATCTCTTGCATAGTGTTTGGATAGGACCTGACAAAAGAGGGCCAGCATGGCGCAAAACGAACAGTTACGCGAAGCGTTGCTTGAACTCAGTATTCTGCGCAATCGCGAGGCGATGATGCTTCGGGAAACGAAGACCTTGTTGGATTGTCTTGAATCCTATTCCACTGCCGCCAATCCCGGCGTGGCCTTGGCGTCTTTGTTTGTGTCCCTTTCCCAAAAGGCCGAGGTCGATCTTTCACTGGCAATCCAAAAGACCGATCAAGGTCATGAAATCGTTGCCAGCAGTGATATTTCACGGGTTGGGGGCGATATCATTGCGCCGATTGATTTGTTCGCGCGCCCCCGCAACATTAGCGACCTGTCCTTGACGGGCGATTGGCACGGCCCGGTTGATATGCGCCCTTATAGCGGCATGATCATTGCGCCGGCACAAGATGACATGGTGTTATTGGCATTATGCCTTCGGCCCAAATTGTTCAAAAAACACCAGATGCAATTGATTTTGCGTTTGGCGGGGTTAATGGCACAGGCCGTGCAAAACCGAAAAATTGAAAATGAAAACAGATTATTGGCCGCAACAATTGCGGGGTCTTCATCTGGGTTTGCGATCTCGGATGCGCGCAGCCCACAACGCCCGCTGGTCTATGTCAACAAGGCGTTTGAGGCCATTTCCGGATATACCGCAGATGAGGTTCTGGGCAAAAACTGCCGGTTTCTAACGGCAGAACCCGAAAATGCGCCCGAACGCATCCGCCTGCGCCAGGCCGTAAAAGACCGCCGAAGTGGCAAATTTTTGCTGCGTAACAAACGCAAATCAGGCGAAATGTTTTGGAATGAACTGACCCTTTTCCCGGTCAAGGATGCCCAAGGTCAGGTGCGCAATCTTGTGGCCACGCAATCGGATGTGTCTGATCGGGTCATGGCCGCCCAAGAACGTGACCGCGTACAGGCGCGCATGGAACGCGCCCTGGCTGCGACTGAGGATGCCTTTGTGGTGATTGATCAAAATGAAACATTGGTTTTCGCCAATCTGGCCGCCGCCGATATGTTTCCGGCGCGGGGTGTGAATTGGGTACTTGGCAGTCAATTCAGGGATAATTGGGCCGCTTATCTTGACTATTGCAAAACCCAAGCCGGGCAAGTGGCCTATGATCTTAGACACCCTGATTTGCGGGCTTTGGCCCGTTTGCCCAATGGTCACGAGGTTGATTTGCCCGATGGGCGCAGTTTGTTGATGCGGGCGGCCATGTTAGATGATGGCGGGTTTGTCATGTTGGCCACCGATGTCACGGCGATGAAATCGGCGCAACGGTTATTGGCGCAACGTTTGGTGGCCATGGAATCGGCGACCGATGGCATTGCGGTTTGCGATGCGGCGGGGCGGTTGATGTATCTGAATGCCTCGGCCGGGGCGTTGATGGGGTTTCGTAACCCGCCCGAAGGCATCGGGTCGATTTGGACCGAATGTTACAATTCCCCCCGTGGGATTGATATTTCAACCCGGTTTGACGTGACGTTGAAACGCATACAGGGCCGCGATGTTTTTACTCATGAAATCAAAGGATCGCCGCTTGAAAATGGCGGGGCGGTATTGGTGATCCGCGATATTACCCGCGAATTGGCCGCCGAGGCGCAACAAGAAGATATGATGCATGATCTGATCCAATTGCAGCGCCAAGAGGCCATCGCCCAATTGACCGCCGGGGTGGCCCATGATTTCAACAATCTTTTATCGGCGATTAATGGGTCTGTTGCATTGATCGACATGTTAGCGGATGTGCCAGATGCGATTGCGCCTCATATTCGGCGCATTGCAGCGGCGGGCAGGCAATCGGCCAAATTGGTAAACCGTTTGCTGGATATTGGCGCAGGTGCGCAAGGGCAGGGGGTGTTTGACCTTGGATCGGCGCTTAAGGATTTGCCGGGGATATTGAAACCCAATCTGCCCGATTGCATTTCATTCAACATAGAAAAGGCCGATCTTGCCATTGCCCTGCGTGGTAATTCCGGCGCGCTTAGTCAGGTGTTGATCAATCTGGCCTTGAATGCGCGTGATGCGATTGGCGGTGAAAAAGGTGAAATTCGTATTTCAGTGCACACCCGGTTGGGCAGGGATATAGGCGCGGTTCATATTGGCGATATCGCCCCCGAAAAACACTATGCCTGGATTGAAATCTCCGATACGGGTATGGGGATAGATGGTGAAACGATGGCCAATCTATTTACGCCATATTTCACCACTAAGGGGCGGCAGGGCACGGGCCTTGGCCTTGTGACGGCGGCAATGCAGGTGAAATCGGTCGGCGGGGCCATGGGCGTTGTATCGGCGCAGGGGCAGGGCACATCGTTTCATATCTATTGGCCCGTGGCGGATGCCGAACAGACCGGGGCCAAACCCAATGCGCCTGTGGGGCGAAACCTGAATGGAATGCCAATCATCATTGTGGATGATGATGCACAGGTCGCCGAAGTCATCGCATCCTATCTAGAGGCCCATGGCGCCGAGGTTGCCCAATGCATTGCCCCCCAAGATGCAATTGATGCCATCGCAGAAACCCCCGAATTTTGGGCGGCGTTAATAACTGATTATGATATGTCAGACATAAATGGCGGTGAACTGGCCGAAAAAGTGGGGCGCATTGCCCCGGATCTGCCGATTGTTGTGGTCACGGCCTTGGCGCGGCGATTGACAGATCCAAGATTGACCACATCGCAAGTGCGGGCCATTTTGCCCAAGCCGGTTGATCTGGATCATTTGCTTGGCATGTTGGCCGAATTGGACGTTAAAAAACCTAAAGGGGGATCATAGATGCGGCTTTTATTGGCGGATGATCATGATCTTGTGTTGGAAACGCTGGCCTCATTTCTGGCCAGCCAGGATGAATTTCAGGTTGAAACCTGCGGGTCATTAGATGCAGCCTGTGAAAAAATCAGCAATGATATCGCCTATGATCTTGTATTGCTTGATTATTCCATGCCGGGCATGGATGGGTTGGCCGGTTTGAAAAAGGCGATTGATGCGTCATTCGGCAGGCCGGTGGCCTTAATGTCGGGCACGGCATCCAAAACCATCGCACAAGATGCGATTGATGCCGGTGCTATCGGTTTTTTGCCCAAAACCATGGCGGCCAAATCATTGGTGAATGCGGTGCGGTTTATGGCTATGGGCGAAACCTATATCCCGCTGGATTTCCTGAATGCCGAAGAAGAAAACACCCCCGCGCCCTTGTCGGATGTGTTGACCGAACGCGAATTGCAGGTTCTAAGTGGCCTGTGCCGTGGATTTTCGAACAAAGAAATCGCCCGCGAATTGGATTTGCAAGAGGTCACAATTAAACTGCATGTCAAAACATTATGCCGCAAATTAGATGCAAAGAACCGTACACAGGCGGCCATTATTGGAAAAGAAGCCGGGGTCGAATAACCCCGGCCTTTCGGATTTTATAGATTAAAACAAGATGCCATCATATATATGATCCATCAAAGTTTCGCCATCCCCATCCGATTGCAACAATAGGGTTGTGCCCTCTAGATCAATCGATACGGTTGATTGGTCAATCATGGTGATGTTTTCATCCATCCAATCTTGTGCGGTTTGATCACCTAAAAGATCTAATGGACGGAAATCAAGCGTATCTGATTGCAAAAGATCGAGCGTGAAATCGGTGATTGTGTCGGTTGATCCATCCAGATCATCTTGGCGGAATACAAACCGATCCGACCCTTCGCCCCCTGTTGCGGTGTCTGATCCGGCACCAAGGTAAAGCCGATCATTACCTTGGCCACCATTTAGGATGTCATCCCCAGATGCGCCATTAAGGTAATCCTTACCGGCATCCCCGTTTAAGACGTCGTTGTTGCTTCCACCGTTTAGGTTGTCGCTTCCTTCGCCGCCATTTAGGGTGTCATCGCCCTGGCCACCTTTTAGGCGGTCTGTGCCTAATCCCCCATTTAGGGTATCATTGCCTTTGCCACCTTTTAGGATGTCATTGCCATCATCCCCATTTAAGGTATCATTGCCTGATCCGCCGTTTAAGGTATCGGCACCTGATTCCCCATGCAGGGTGTCATTGCCGTTATTGCCTTTTAGGGTATCATTGCCTTGACCCCCAAATAGGGTGTCATCGCCGCTTTGACCATCTAGCGTGTCATTTCCTGATCCGCCATCCAATAGGTCATCGCCTTTGCCGCCTTTTAGGGTATCGGAACCACCTTCCCCATATAGCGCATCTTGACCGGAATTGCCTTTCAACAGGTCATGCCCGTCACCCCCACGCACGATATCATCACCGGCGCGTCCGTGCAGGCTATCATGGCCCGATCCGCCATTGATGATGTCATCATCACTAACGGGGCCGTTTTCGTTACCGGGTTTGGGGGCGCCTAGAACCTGGGCATTGCTTTGGCCAATATCAAAGGATAAAACGACATCGTCGTAATCTTTGTCGCCACCGCGCCAAAGGTCTTCGAACCCGATAACGACCTGGCCTGTTTCCGGTTGGATATGGCCGACAGTATGGGGAAACGCATCGCCATTCAGGCTATAGTCTTGGTCGGGGTCGGCGGCCGAATGGAAGGTATGCGCCCCATATTGCCCTGTGATCTTTGTTTCTTGACCTGTTTGGTCATCAACCCGATAAAGGGTTAAAGGTGGCGATGAATCAAGTGTGGCAAGGTTGCCATCCCCATCGCGCAACACATATGATTCATCCTCTGATAAGGCGTTGCTTGATCGGCCATACCCATTGGGAATGATGAAAAACCCCACGCGATCCCCGGTGTTTAGGTCAATATTTCGACTGCTTTCGCCGCGGATGAGATCACCACCTGATCCTTGGGCCGATGCATTGGCAAATACGATCTGAACATCAATAATATTGCCTTGTTCATCAACCTTATACAGACCCAAACTATTGCGGAACCCCGCGCCTTCATTGATGAAAGTCAGCGTTCCGTTATAGTCTTTGGCAATGTCAAAGGCCGTCATATTGGCCATTTTTGGTGCGCCATTGCCGTAGATAACATCGTTACCGGCATCGCCGTTTAGAATGTCATCGCCGGACCCGCCATAGATTTTGTCACTGCCTGAATTGCCGTAAACAAGATCATTTCCCGCGCCGGCCGATATGATTTCGGATCTGGCACCACCCGATATTGTGTCATCCGCGGATGTGCCCATAACGGGTGTGATTGTTGGGTAAATATTCATGATATCATATCCTTATGTTGTCATGAGGTGAAATTGGGATGCCCGGTATTGGCCATCCCGTTTGGCCAGGGGTGGTTTACCAACCAATCCCCTGATAGCTTTCCGTTGAGGGAAGCATTTCAAAACAACGCACCACATCAATCACAGGGGTGTTTGATATTGCCATGGCCCTGCGCGCGACGGCGGTATAGGCCTTATTGCGCTGTGTTATGATGATCGCATCGGCGCCTTTGATGGCATCTTGGGGGGTGTCAACCAAAAACCCACGCAAATCATCGGCAAGATTGGC
>CAZPSB010000130.1:0-5744 GCA_964589025.1 uncultured Jannaschia sp.
AATGTCACCGATGCTGGCCCTGCCGGGCGATAGGCGGCGGCGGTCACCTGATCATCAGGCGCCCAAACCCGTTCGCCGGTGCATCCCGCAAGCGCCAGCGCGGCAATCGTTAAAATCACCGCGCGCATCCGCCAGATCATATCGCGAAAATCGCCAAGAAAATCACAATGGCGATGCAAATGATCGTGCCATTCACCGTGAAGCGGATAAACCCGTCAAAGGTTTTTTCCTGTTCGGTGATATCCATTTCACCGTGTTTATGGTCTGTATCGCTCATTTTTATGATCCTTTTTGATGCACATATGTTACGCACAGAAATAGGGAAACGAACCGCCCCTGTCATCCCCCGAAAAGGCAAATTGGCCAATTTGTTATCGCAAAGCCCATACCCATGCGCCATCTGCGCGGCGGTGACGGGTGGCTTCATTCAAATGATATAAATGATTGAGATGGGCCACGGCTTCGGCCAAGGCAAAGGAATAGGTGCTATGATCGACCTGGCGCTTGAACAGGATCGGGAAACAATCAACCGCCGTATGCGGGGCCACCGCCAGATGATCGCGCAGCCGGTCCAACGCGCCGATATGGTTGTCGATCAATTGATCCAATCGATCCGGCAGACCCTGAAAGGGCTGTTTATGGCCGGGTAAAACGATATGATGATCTTGGGCAACGGTTTTGAACCATGCGCAACTTTCAAACCATTCGGCCACAGGGTCGGCATCGGGTTCGGTTGCAAACACCCCCAGATTAGGTGAAATTGTGGCAAGAAATTGATCCCCGCCAATCACAAGATCATCGTCCTGCGACCAAAATGTCGCATGATCCGGCGCGTGGCCTTGGCCCAAATGCACCACCCAATTGCGCCCACCCATGGCAATAATCTGGCCTTGATATAGGCGGCGAAACCCAAGCGGTAAAGGTGCGGCCATATCGGCAAGATTAAACGGGCGCGTTTGCATCCGATGTTCAAACATCGCCCTGTCCATGCCTGCCGATTGCCAGAACTCTGCCATCTGCGGCGGTGGCGTGGCATGTTCATCCAAGATCAACATCCGCGCGGTCAACCATGCGGTGCGTGTCATCCACAAATCTGCGCCTTTGGCCTGAAACCACCCTGCCAGGCCCACATGATCGGGGTGGTGATGGGTGATGATGATATTGGCAATCGGCGCGCCCTGCAAAACGGTATCGATGACTTTTTGCCAAAGGGTCAGGGTGTGTTTGGTTTTCAAACCGGTGTCGATGATCGTCCATCCTTCATCCCCGCGCAGGGCGTATACATTGACATGATCCAACGCCATAGGCAGCGCAAAGCGCAGCCAGAACACGCCTTGGGCAATTTCGATGGCTTGGCCCGGCTTTGGGGGGGGATGTGGCAATTCTGTAATCATCAAGGCCCCTTGGGTGATGCATGGATTTTAGGCTATCTGTGACAGGGGTCTGTGGCAATGCGGCATTAATGGCATATGCCGGGCAGGCAGGCAGCAGGGCATTTGCACGGCGCCGATATTCACGATAGATCAAACCCGTTCTTCCCGATATGGCAAAGCCCCAAACGACATGACCGAAATTTTAACCCATACTGCCAAAGACCACGCCCGCGCCGCGCAAATATTGCGCCAAGGGGGGCTTGTGGCCTTGCCCACCGAAACGGTTTACGGGCTGGCCGCCGATGCGCGAAACGATCATGCCGTGGCCCATGTCTTTGCCGCCAAGGGCCGCCCGCAATTCAACCCTTTGATCGTGCATGTCCCCGATTTGGAAACCGCGCTTGAGATTGCCGAATTTTCCACCCCGGCCCGAAACTTGGCGCGTCAATTCTGGCCCGGCCCCTTGAGCTTGGTTGTGCCATTGCGCGCCGATGCGGGCCTGTCTGATTTGGTCAGCGCGGGCCATGATACGGTGGCCATTCGCGTGCCACATCACCCCGCAATGCGCGCGGTTTTGGCCGAATTTGGCGGGCCATTGGCCGCACCTTCGGCCAATCCATCGGGCCGCATCAGCCCAACCAGTGCCGCGCATGTAATGGCCGGGCTTGCAGGCAAAATCGCCGCCATTCTGGATGGCGGGGCCTGTGATGTGGGGGTGGAATCTACGATTATCATGCCCGGCCCCCCGGCCGTTATCCTGCGCGAAGGCGGGCTGGCCCGCGAAGATATCACCCCGATCATCGGTCCATTACGGGCCGATTTGACGCCTGCGCAAATCCGTGCACCGGGGCAAATGGCACGCCATTATGCGCCGGATGTGCCTGTGATATTGGGCGATATGGCCGTGCCACAAGGCGCGTTGCATGTGGGCTTTGGCCCCAGTGACGCGGCCCTGAACCTATCGCCCAGCGCAGATTTAACCGAAGCCGCCGCCAATTTGTTCAAAACCCTGCACCAAGCCGAAACCATGGCCAAAACCACCAATGCCCCGGCGATTCATATCGCCACCATTCCCGAAACCGGCCTTGGCCGCGCCATCAATGACCGCCTGCGCCGCGCGGCCATCAAAGGCTAGATATGACTGTGCATGATGGGCTTTGTCCAAGACCTGCGGGCAGATACGCACCCAAAGTCCACCGACATGCCGCATGACATTTGCGCATTTTCAATGGTGGACTTTGCAGCCAAAGACGTTAGAACGCGCACATCCCCCTTGGTAAGGATCCGATGCAATGAAATTCACACTCTCTTGGCTCAAAGATCATCTTGAAACCGATGCCGATTTGGCCCGCATTCTGGATACGCTAACCGATCTTGGGCTTGAGGTCGAAGATGTGCAAGACCGCGCCGCCGGGTTACGGGATTTCACCATCGCCAGAATTGAAACCGCCGAACCCCATCCCGATGCCGATCGTCTGCGCGTGTGTCAGGTTGAAACCGACGATGGGATGCAGCAAATCATTTGCGGCGCACCCAATGCGCGGGCGGGCATTACCGTGGTTCTGGCCAAACCGGGCACCTATGTGCCGGGGCTAGATATCACCATTGGGGTGGGCAAAATCCGCGGCATCGAAAGCTTTGGCATGATGGCCTCGGAAAAAGAACTTGAACTATCCGACGAACATAACGGCATTATCGAATTACCCAGCGGCGCAGTTGGCCAGCGTTTCGTTGATTGGCTGGCCGAACATGACCCCGCCAAGGTAGACCCGGTGATCGAAATTGCCATCACCCCCAACCGCCAAGATGCGTTGGGCGTGCGGGGCATTGCACGTGATCTGGCCGCGCGCGGCCTTGGCGTGTTGAAACCCGAAACACCCGCACAAATCACCGGCGGCTTTGACTGCCCCATTGCCATCACCATTGATGATGATGCCCTGCCCACCGCCCCGCATTTCACGGGCCGGGTGATCCGCAATGTCAAAAACGGGCCTTCGCCGCAATGGCTGCAAGACCGTTTGCGCGCCATTGGCCTGCGCCCGATTTCGGCGCTGGTCGATATCACCAATTTCTTTACCTATGATCAAAACCGCCCCCTGCATGTGTTTGACGCCGATAAGCTGCAGGGCAATTTGCATGTATCGCTTGCCAAAGGTGGCGAAGACATCACCGCACTGGATGACAAGACCTATAGATTTGGCGCGGGCCAGATGATGATTGCCGATGATCACGGGCCTCAAAGCATTGCCGGTATAATGGGCGGCGCGGCGTCGGGATGCACCAGCAGCACGGTCAATGTGTTTTTGGAAAGCGCCTGGTGGGATCCCGTCAAGATCGCCTATACGGGGCGGGATTTGAAAATTCATTCCGATGCGCGCTATCGGTTTGAACGCGGGGTTGACCCGGCCCATACCCTGCCGGGGCTTGAGGCCGCGACGCAGATGATCCTTGATTTATGTGGGGGGCAGCCGTCAGAAATCGTTACCGCTGGTGCGCCGATTGACACCGCGCGCAGTTATACCCTTGATACCAAACGTGTTGAATCACTGGTGGGGATGGAAATCCCTAAAGATGATCAGGTCAATATCCTGACCCGCCTTGGGTTTTCGGCCACCGGCACCGGCGATATATTAGAGGTTTGGGTGCCATCCTGGCGGCGCGATGTGATGGGTGAGGCCGATCTTGTCGAAGAAATCGCCCGTGTCAAATCGCTAACGCAATTGGCCCCCAAACCCATGGCCCGCCCCAAACCCGGTGTGCCCGATGCCGTGTTAAGCCCACAACAAATTCGCGACCGCATGGCGCGGCGCAGCTTGGCCTCGCTGGGGTATAATGAATGCGTCACCTATAGCTTTATCGACAAGACCGCCGCAGAATTATTCGGCGGTGGCCAAGATGAGATGATGTTGCAAAACCCCATTTCATCCGAGATGAGCCATATGCGCCCATCCCTTTTGCCCGGCCTATTGCAGGCCGCCGCCCGCAATCAGGCGCGCGGCATGATGGATCTGGCGCTGTTTGAACTGGGCGCAACCTTTCAGGGCGGCGAACCGGGGCAACAAAAAACCGTAGGGGCCGGCATATTGATTGGCCAAACCGGCCCGCGTGATCCGCATGGCGCGCGGCGCGCGGTCGATATCTATGACATAAAGGCCGATATCCAGGCCGCGCTGGCCGCCATTGGCGCACCGCCCAAGGCGCAAATCACCCGTGGCGCGCCCGCATGGTGGCATCCGGGGCGGCATGGCATTATCAGTTTGGGTAAAAATATCTTGGGTATTTTTGGCGAATTACATCCAAAAGTGTTGGATGCGTTGGGCGTAAAAGGCCCGGCTATGGCATTTGAAATTTTGCCCGATGCCGTGCCGATGCCGCGCAAAAAAGGCGCCAGTCGCGGCGCGGTCATCTTGCCGGAATTTCAGGCGGTTGAACGCGATTTCGCCTTTGTTGTGGATCGCAAGGTTGAGGCCGCAACCCTGATCAATGCCGCCGCAGGGGCGGATAAAGCTTTGATTGAGGCTGTGAATGTGTTTGACGAATTCATCGGCGGGGCCTTGGGGGATGACAAAAAATCCATCGCCTTTTCGGTGCGCCTGCAACCGCGCGACAAAACCCTGACCGAGGATGAGATTGAGGCCGTGGCCGCAAAGATCATTCAAAAGGTTGAGGCCGCATCGGGCGGCACATTGCGCGGCTAAACCGCCATTAAACGGCTGCGCTGACCTTTAGGATCAAAAAAACCGCGCGGTAATAAAGGCTTGGCCCAAGCCGCCCGCCCATCACCTGCGCGCGCCAAAAGCGCCGATGGAAATTCAATACAATCGGCGCGCCATAAGCGGATAAGGGTTTGATGCCTCTCAAACGCCCGTATGTATGCTTGGCATATGTAGGGCGGAAAACCCATAATGGCGCAGCCAGCGCAGATCGCTTTCAAAAAACGCGCGCAAATCAGGGATGCCGTATTTCAGCATGGCCAAACGGTCAATCCCGATGCCAAAGGCAAAACCTTGCCATTCATTCGGGTCGATGCCGCCTGCGGTCAACACTTTGGGATGCACCATGCCTGAGCCCAACACCTCTAGCCAATCATCGCCTTCGCCGACTTTCACGGTGCCGTTTTCCCATGAACATTGGATGTCTACCTCGGCCGAGGGTTCAGTGAACGGAAAATGTGACGCGCGAAACCGCGTTTTCACCGATGTGCCAAAATAAACCGAGAAAAATTCCTCTAGCACCCATTTCAGATTGGCCATGGATATATCGCGGCCAATCGCCAACCCTTCGACCTGATGAAACATCGGCGTATGGGTCTGGTCGTAATCGGCGCGATACACGCGCCCCGGCGCGATAATGCGCACCGGCGCACCATGC
>CAZPSB010000131.1:0-5672 GCA_964589025.1 uncultured Jannaschia sp.
TGATCAAAGATAAAAGCATCCAGATCAACGAGATGACCTTTGATAAGACGGCCGACTACATGAACTACATCAAAGACCCCATGCGCAGCGGCCGCTACAAGATCGAAAAAGGCTGGACACTGGTCGAGTTGATCCGCCACCTGCGTTCGGGCAAACAAGCTCCTGTCAATGTAGTGCTCACTAATGAAAGGCTGATCGAAGATGTGGCCGGAAAAGACGCATTGCCTTATTTTCCCTATATCCTGACCTTGTTCATGTATATTTTGTTTGCCAATTTGCTTGGCCTTATCCCCATGAGCTTTACGACAACATCGCATATTGCGGTGACTGTGATCTTGGCAGGCGCGGTGTTTTTAACCGTAACTGTGTTGGGGTTTGTTAAGAATGGCGCGTCTTTTTTAGGCTTGTTTTGGGTCACATCCGCGCCTTTGGTCTTGCGCCCCGTTCTTGCCGTGATCGAGGTGATTTCATATTTCGTGCGCCCGGTCAGTCATTCAATTCGTCTGGCCGGTAATTTGATGGCCGGTCACGCGGTTTTGAAAGTGTTTGCCGGGTTTGCCGGTGCGTTAGGCATTGCCGGTATTGCCCCGATTTTGGGCGTGGTGGCCATTTATGGCCTAGAGGTGTTGGTTAGCATCATCCAAGCCTATGTTTTCACAATTTTGACATGTGTCTATCTAAAAGACGCATTGCATCCACATCACTAAGGGCGGCAGGTGACTGCCCCTTCAATTCAGGCTTCCAAACTAAGGAGATAAGGCTATGGAAGGCGATATCGCAGAACTAGGTAAATTCATCGGCGCAGGTCTTGCTGGTCTGGGAACAGGCGTTGCAGCGATTGGTGTTGGCAATGTTGCGGGCAATTTTTTGGCAGGCGCATTGCGCAACCCATCTGCCGCAGCAAGCCAAACCGCAACATTGTTTATCGGCATCGCATTTGCCGAAGCTTTCGGCTTTTTGGTCGCGTTGCTATTGATGTTTGCAGCCTAAAATTCCGGCTGGATGATTTTTCTGGGGGGCTGCATATTTTGCCGCCCCCTTGAAGCTGACCCATTTTAGAAGGAGCGCAAGATGGCCGATGAAGTGCAAGGTGCCGAATATGCCGCGCCGGGTATGCCACAACTTGATCTGACAACCTTTCCAAATCAAATTTTCTGGTTGGTTGTAACGCTCATTGTGATTTATCTGATCCTGTCGCGTGTCGCGATTCCCCGAATATCGTCGGTTTTGGCCGAACGTCAGGGCAGCCTGACAAATGATATTTCCGCCGCAGAAGATTACAAACGCAAAGCTGTTGACGCCGAGGCCGCCTATGAAAAGGCCCTGTCTGATGCCCGCGCCGAGGCCATGAAAATCGCCGAACAAACGCGCGCCGAAATTCAAAAAGATCTAGATCGTGCAATCGCCAAGGCGGATGCCGAAATTCAGGCGAAAACCGAACAAAGCAATGCACGCATTGCCGAAATTCAGGCCAATGCCACAAATGATGTGTCGGCTGTGGCACAAGATATCGCCGCTGATATTGCCGCATCTGTTGCGCCCGGCCATGCCATAGATCGCGCGGCCCTTACCGCCGCCGTTGCAGATCATGCAAAGGGGTAAAGATATGAAAAAAATACCTTATATCTTTCTGACTTTGGTAGGGTCGCCTGCCATGGGTGCGGGTGACGGATATGAACCCGGTTATGGGTTCACATCCTTGTTCAACACAGATTACGTTGTTTTGATTGGTTTTTTGCTGTTTTTGGCGATTATCTTTTATTTCAATGTCCCGTCCATGTTGGGCAAGATGTTGGATCAGCGCGCCGATGGCATCAAATCTGAACTAGACGAAGCGCGCAAACTGCGCGAAGATGCGCAAGCAGCGCGAAGTGGCAGAACAATCTGAACGGATTGTGGCCGCGGCCAAGTTGGACGCAGAAAAAGCGGCGGCCAAGGCCCGCACGGATTTGCAATCTTCGATTGAACGCCGGCTAAAGGCTGCCGAAGATCAGATTACCAGTGCCGAGGAAAAGGCGATCCGGGCGGTGCGAAATCGCGCCATTCAGGTTGCCACCACGGCGGTTGCGGATGTGATGGCGAAAACCATATCGACTACATCGTCAGATGAATTGATTGACGCATCCATTGCCGAAATTGATCGTCATCTGCACTAACCCATTTGGAACACCATTGTAAAAAGGTCGCGTCTAGGCGCGGCCTTTTTGTTTTTGGGTATAGGTTGGCACCGTATCTGTTGGGTCTTGTGTTGCATTGAATACCCCGCGGGCAATCGCGCGTGATAGGCATAATGCCGCTGCATGGCCGATCATCAAAGGGTCTAAAATCGCATCGCGCAGGGGTTTTTGGCCGGTTGCGGCGGAAAACACCAAATCGCCATCCATTGGGGTATGGGCGGGGTAAATGGCCCGCGCGATCCCATCATGGGCGGCAATCGCCATACGGGTGGCTTGGGCTTTGGTCAATGCGGCATCGGTGGCGACAATGGCAATGGTGGTGTTTTCTTGGCTTTGCAGGGATTTCAAGACGGGCCTTTGATATGGGTCAAACCCATGCGGCATGGGGTGGCCGCCAAATTCGGCCTGCATTTCAAATGGGGTGGCCCAAAAGGCGGGTCCATCCCCTATAATCACAGACCCAACCGCATTGACCGCAACCAATGCGCCAATGCTAAACCCGTCATATATAACCGATGCCGATCCCAACCCGCCCTTTAGATTGGCGGTTGTTGCGCCATAGCCTGCGCCGGCACTGCCAAGTTTGAAATCCGGCTTTGCATGTTCTAGCGCGCGCCTGCCCAGATCGGCATAGGGGGATAAGGCCCAGTTTTTTTGCCCGCCATTCAATAGATCAAACAGGATCGCCGCCGGAACAATCGGCACATTCTGATCGCCAACCTGCACGCCACGGCCTTGGCTGCGTAATGTGTTTGCGACGCTGGATGCGGCCTCAAGCCCAAAGGCAGACCCGCCCGATAACACCAGCGCGTCAACCTGTTGCACGGTTTTGTCAGGGGCCAAAAGATCGGTTTCGCGCGTGCCGGGCGCCCCGCCCATTACATGCACCCCTGCCACAAAGGGCGTATCGCCAATTAAAACGGTGGTGCCGGTTTTAACATGCCCATCATGGGCATTGCCCACGCGCAGGCCCGCAATATCGGTTATCAGATTTGTCGGGCCGGGCTGTAGAAACATGGGATTATCCTATGGCAATTGGGGGCTGGCCTTTATCAAGGCGCGTGTGTGGGGCGATTGAGGATGCGCGAATACATGATCGGTGGGGCCTGTTTCCACAATTTGCCCTTTATGCAGGACCAACACATCATCTGTCATCGCGCGGGTGATGTTGATGTCATGCGATATGAACACATATGACAGGCTATGTTTATCTTGTAGATGCGCCAAAAGATCCAGAATTTTTGCCCGGATTGAAACATCCAACGCGGATACGGCCTCGTCCAGGATCAAAATATCGGGGGCGGTGATCAGGGCGCGCGCAATGGCGATGCGTTGGCGTTGGCCTCCGGAAAATTCATGCGGGTATTTATTGGCATCATCGGGCGATAGGCCGACATCCACCAATAGGGCATTCACCTTGTCTTGCATATCCTGCCGGGGCAGGGGGGGGGCGTGCAGGGCCAAAGGTTCGGCAATGACATCACGCGCGGTCCAGCGTGGGTTCAGGCTGCTATAGGGGTCTTGAAACACGGGTTGCAGTCTGCGACGCAGTGCGGGTGGCATATGCGGGGTGATGGGGTGGCCATCAAGGGTGATGCGCCCCGCGTCGATATGATCCAAGCCCATGATCGCCCGCATCAAGGTGGATTTGCCGCTGCCGGATTGACCAATGATACCAAGGCTTTGCCCGGCATTCAAAGTGAATGAAATATCCTCAACCCCCCAAACGCGGCGCGCGCGGCCAAAAGGCCCACCCGATGCGCGATAGCGGCGGGTGATATTGGTGGCCGTCAGAATGGGCTTTGAATGCGATGCTTTGCGCGCGCGTGCCGGGGCGATGCGCGCCGCCGATAGCAAGGATTTGGTATATGGATCGCGCGGTGTGCGCAAAATGGTTTGTGTATGGCCCTGTTCCACGATTTGCCCTTGATCCAATACGGCAATATCATCGGCCAAATGCGCCACAATCGCCAAATCATGCGTGATCAACAGGGTCGCGGTGCCATCGGCATTGGTTATATCCCGGATCAACCGCAGGATATGCGCCTGGCTGGTGACATCCAGCGCGGTGGTCGGTTCATCGGCAATCAACAATTTGGGCCGTAGGATTGTCGCCATCGCAATGCAGACCCGTTGGCGTTGACCCCCTGATAGTTGATGCGGGTAACGATCCATCGCGATATCTGCCAGACCCACACGATCAAGTTCGGCCCGCGCCATGGCCTGGGCGGTGGCCCGTTTGGCCCGGCGATGAATCATCACAGGTTCGGCCACCTGCGCGCCAATGGGTTTGACAGGGTTAAGCGCGGTTGTCGGATCTTGAAAAATCATGCCCATGCTTGCCCCACGATGGGCGCAGATTTGCGGTTCACGCAATGTGTCGATACGCGTGTTTGCGATATGAATTTGCCCTGATGTCACGGCCCCGTATGGCAACAGCCCCATCACCGCCGCCGCCGTAAGGGATTTTCCCGATCCGCTTTGCCCGACAAGGGCCATGATACGCCCCGGCGCGATGTCAAAGGATAGGCCGCGCAAGATTTGCGTTTGGTCAATGGAAAGGGTCAGATCAGCGATGCAAATCATGCGTGTTTGCCCCGGTTCAGACGTGGGTCTAATGCATCGCGTAGGCCATCGCCCAACAGGTTTAGGCCCATCACCACGGATACAATTGTCAGGCCGGGCAGAATGGCCAGCATCGGGTGGGTATAGATCAGGGTTTGTGCCTCGGCCAACATACGGCCCCAAGATGGGGTGGGGGGTTGGATCCCCAATCCGATATAGCTTAGCGCGGCTTCGGCCAATATCCCAAGGGAAAATTGGATTGTGGCCTGTACAATCAACAGATTGGCGATATTGGGCAGGATGTGATCGCGGCTGATGCGGGATTTACCCTTGCCGGCGGCGCGGGCGGCCAATGTGTAATCCAACTGCCAAATGGGCAGGGCCGCGCCGCGGGCCACCCGCGCAAAGACGGGGATGTTGAACACCCCAATCGCAATGATCGCATTGCCCGCCGATGGCCCAAAGCGTGCGGTTAACAAAATCGCCAGAACCAAGGCTGGAAAGGCAAAGATCAGGTCGTTCATGCGCATGATGATATCATCAACCCATCCCCTGTGATGGGCGGCTGCCCAAAGGCCCAAGGGCACGCCAAGGCCCGCGCCAAGGCCCACCGCCAAAATCGCCACCATAATCGAGGCCTGCCCCCCGATCATCAGCATCGAAACCATATCACGGCCCAATTGATCGGTGCCCAAAAGATGTGTGGAAGATGGGGGTTGAAACCGGTTGCCGATATCAAGGCTGGTGACATCATAAGGGGCCCAGATCAGACCAATCAGGGTCAGGCTGCAAAATATCGCAGTGATCCCCCCCCCCAACCAAAGCGATATGGGCCAGCTTTTGATCATGCGCGCAGCCTTGGGTCGGCAATGGCATAGGCGATATCGACCAGAAAGGTGATGATGATCACACTAAAGACCAAAATCATCA
>CAZPSB010000132.1:0-4719 GCA_964589025.1 uncultured Jannaschia sp.
GCCATCGGCGTCATCTCCGACCCCGACAAGACCGATTTCGTCCTCGGCCTCGGCGCGAAAGGCCGATATCGGGCTTTGGTATAATACGCGGGGAAAAAACCGGTGAAACCCTTCATTATAGCGCGCCGTCACTGCATCGCGCGCCGTGCCGACATGGCGGTGATGCACCAACATATGTTCTGACCGGAAATGTGAATATAACACATTGGCCAGCAATAAATCGGCCAACCATCGTTCAAGGCGCGTGGGTTGATGCATCAATTCATGCGCGTAATTGATGCCAACCGTGCCCGATATCACCCCCATTCCGAAAAACAGCAGAATTTTTTCGCCTGTGCCAAAATCCGCGTGCCGTGTGACATACCAGATCAGCCAGATCATCAGCGCCATTTGCACCGGAAACCAGATCAAGGTGATTGCCCTGTACCATCGCAAATCGCCACGCGGGGTGGATGGGTTTGTGATATTATGGCCGATAATTAAATCAACCACAGATACCGCCATCCATGCGCATAACGGCACCAGCCACAACCACCAGCCCCCGATTTGCGCAACCCCCACAATCAATGGCACCAAAGCCAGCGATATCGCAAAGGGCAGGGCGCGCCACCATTTTGATATATCGGGCTGGGTCTTCATATTGTGCCTTTCTTTGATCGGCCAAAAGATTACAGGTCGCCTGCGATGCGTCAAGCCGCCCGCCATACATGTTGTGCCAGATCAAAGGCTTTGCGCATCACGGTGGGCAGGTCGCGCGGGCGGAAATCATGGGGGGCATAAAATTGGCCTTTATGCGGGGTTGCATCCGGCCCGACATGGGCCAGACGCATGGATAGGCGCAAATGAAAATGGGTGAATGTGTGGCGCACCTCTTGCCCCGGATCATGCCAATCTGCGTCTATGGGGGCTTTTTCGATATGGGGTGGGTCTTGGGCCCATTGGGTGCCGGGCCATCCCAACATACCGCCTAAAAGACCTTTTTCAGGGCGGGTTTCCAATAACATCGCCCCATCGCTGCGCCGGGCCAGATAGATGATGCCAAACCGGGTGGGTTTGGGTTTTTTGGGCGTTTTTTGCGGCAAATCCGCCGCGATGCCTTTGGCCCGGGCTTGGCAGGTCGGGCCAAGCGGGCATATCCCACATGCGGGCGATTTGGGCGTACAGATCGTGGCGCCCAGATCCATCACCGCCTGCGCATGACAGCCGGGCCGGATATTGGGCGTCAAGCGCGCGGCATAGGCCCTTAGGGTTGGTTTGGATCCCGGCAGGGGCGCGGTTTCGGCAAAAACCCGTGCCATCACGCGTTCGACATTGCCATCCATCACGGTTGCGGGTTCATCAAATGCAATAGATGCAATCGCGGCGGCGGTATATGGCCCAATACCAGGAAGGCGCATCAGCGCGGCCTCGGTTGTTGGAAACTGCCCGCCATAATCTGCCACTACAACCCGCGCGCATTTTAACAAATTCCGCGCCCGCGCATAATACCCAAGGCCCGCCCATTCGGCCATCACCTGCGCATCCTTGGCCTTGGCCAGCGCGCCAATATCGGGCCATAGATCACAAAACCGCAGAAAATAGGGTTTCACCGCCGCAACTGTGGTTTGCTGCAACATGATTTCCGATAGCCATACCTTATAGGGATCAGGCCGTTTTCCGCCGCGTGTGGCATCGGGCCCCACACGCCAAGGCAAATTCCGCGCATGGGAATCATACCATCCCCGCAAGACCGTGCTTATATGTTCATCAGGCCAAATTTTGACCACCCCACGCAGTTGTTATTGGTTTTCTATATCATAATTGCATAGATTGCATTGAAACGACAAAAGGCAAGACATGACATACCCGATTGGGCAAAAACAAAAACGCAAATCACGCGGGTTTCGCCAAATCGGGGGGCTTGCGCCCAAAGGCTTGGACACCGCCGCCGCCAAGCGTGGGTTTTCTGAAGGCCGGGTCTTGACCCATTGGGCCGATATTGTTGGCCCCGATATCGCGGCCATCGCGCAGCCGGTGAAAATCACCCATGGCCAATCTTTTGGCGCAACACTGACGGTGTTATCCAAAGGTGCCCATGCCCCGATATTGGAAATGCAAAAAACCGATATCGTGGATAAGGTGAATGCGTGTTACGGGTATCGCGCGATATCGCGGGTGCAGATCACGCAAACAACCGGCGCGGGCTTTGCCGAACCGCAGGCGGGGTTTTTGGCCAAACCGCCGGCCAAGCCCCGCCGCGCCGTTGCCCCTGAAATCGTGCAAAAAACCAATGCCGCCCTTGATGGCGTACAAGATACAACCCTGCGCGAAGCCCTTGCGCAGCTTTCCCTGAACGTTTTAACAAAGCGATAAATAAAACAAGGAGCTTTCTTATGGATCGCAGATATGTGATGTTGGCCGCAGGCGCGGGTGTGCTGGGCTTTGGTGGGTATGCGCTATTGCGTCCGGGTGCCCAAGTAGAACAAAACGGGCTGTTATTGCCCATGGGTGGCGCGGCCAATGCCCAAACCCCCCCCGCAGATGGCGCCCCGTTTGAGGTGGCGGAAATGGTGATCGGATCCGCCGATGCCCCGGTTGAGGTGATCGAATATGTTTCTTTTACTTGCCCGCATTGCCGCCGCTTTCATGAAGATGTTTTGCCACAGATCAAAGCAAATTATGTTGATTCCGGTCAGGTTCGTTTTGTCCTGCGCGAGGTTTATTTTGATCGCCCCGGCCTATGGGCCGCCATGGTGGCGCGTTGCGCCGGCCAAGATCGGTATTTTGGCATGGTCGATATCATTTTTGCCGAACAGGCCACTTGGACCCAAGGCAGCCCCGCCCAGATTTCCGAAAACCTGCGCCAGATTGGCCGCCGGGCCGGGTTAAGTGATGAACGTTTTGATGCCTGCATGATGGATCTTGGCATGGCGCAGGCCATGGTCAACACATATGAGGCCCATATGCAGGAACATTCGATTTCCGGCACGCCCTCATTCGTGATTGACGGCCAAACCTATTCCAACATGAGCTATGATGATTTCGCTGCCATTTTGGATGAACGCATCGCCGCCGCACAATGACACCGCCTTTGGCAGGAATACGCGTTTTGGAATTGGCGCGTATTTTGGCCGGCCCTTGGGCGGGTCAGAACCTTGCTGATTTAGGGGCCGAGGTCATCAAAATCGAATCCCCCCATGGCGATGATAATTCCGCCGCCTATTTCCATAGCTGCAATCGCGGCAAGCAATCAATCACCGTTGATTTTCGTACCCCCGAAGGGCAGGCGCAAATCAAGGCGCTTGCGGCCGAGGCCGATATCATCATTGAAAATTTCAAATGCGGGGGGTTGGCAAAATACGGTTTGGATTACAACAATTTACGCCAATTCAACCCCGGTTTGATCTATTGTTCAATTACGGGTTTTGGCCAAACCGGGCCTTATGCACATCGCGCAGGTTATGATTACATCATCCAAGGCATGAGCGGATTGATGAGCGTAACAGGCCCCCCCGATGGTCAACCTCAAAAGGTTGGCGTTGCCGTGACCGATATTTTGACCGGGCTTTATGCCGTCAATGCCATTTTGGCGGCGCTGCATTTACGCGGCCAAACCGGGCAGGGGCAACATATTGATTTGGCCTTGTTGGATGTGGCGGTGGCGTGCATGGCCAATCAGGCAATGAATTACCTGACCACCGGTCATGCACCGGGGCGCATTGGCAATGCGCATCAAAATCTTGCCCCCTATCAGGTGTTTGACTGCGCCGATGGGTGGGTCATCATCGCCGTGGGCAATGATGGGCAATTCCAACGTTTATGCGATATTTTGGGGGTGGCGGGTTTGGCCTGCGCGCCAGATTATAAAACCAATGCCGACCGGGTTGCCAATCGGGATCGTTTGACCGCCCTTTTAACCGCCTGCACACAGCAGCATAAAAAGGCCGATTTATTGGCCGCTTGCCACGCCCAAGGCGTGCCTGCCGGACCGATCAATAATCTGGCCGAGGTGTTTGATGACCCTCAGGTTCAGGCACGCGGCCTGTCGATGACCATGGATGGCATTGCGGGGGATGGCATTGCGGGCCTGCGCCCGCCCTATCGGTTTTCTGATGCAGATCTTGCCTTAGATCGGCCTGCGCCGATATTGGGGCAGGATAATGGGAATGTGGGTTTTGCCCCCCGGCCAGATGTCACCCAAGATATAGTGAAACCCTAATTTCGCGACCCCTCATCCCGTGTGTTTGTCACCCGCTTTAGCGCGTCATCCAAAATGGCCCAATCATCAATTTCTAACCGCACGGGGATGGTCATGACATCGCCGCGAAAGGCGGGCGGCAGGCGCACGGCGTCTTTTTCGGTGGTGATGATTTGCGCGCCCATGCTGCGGGCCTCGCGCAGAAGGCGGGCCATCAGGGCAGGCGACAGGGGTTGATGATCTGCCAATGCATGTGTGGCCCTGATATCGGCCCTCATGTCTTTTAGCGTGGCAAAGAATTTTTCTGGGTATCCGATACCGGCAAAGGCGATAACGGGGCGGTTTTGTAACGATAACCCGGTTTGCAATGGCCGCAATTGGCCTTGCACATGGGCCAAGCCCCCAATCGCCGCCCCCCATGTTTCAATAAAATTAGCCTGTGCCTTTTGCGGCCCAATTGACAAGATCACATCGGCGCGTTTTAGGCCCACACCCACGGGTTCACGCAATGGCCCGGCGGGGATCACACGGCCATTACCAAA
>CAZPSB010000132.1:4896-5563 GCA_964589025.1 uncultured Jannaschia sp.
GCCAGCAAAAGGGCCTCATCCCCCGTGGCATCGGCGCGGTGGGTGGTTGGGTCAACCTGTACGGGGCCATCCAATGTGCCGCCATAGCCCCGCGTCACTGCATGTGCGCGCAGGCCCATCGCCTGCAACCGCGTGGCAAGGGCGATGACAGTGGGGGTTTTGCCCGCACCCCCCGCCGTCAGATTGCCGACACAAATCACCGGCACCGGCATATGTGCCCGCGCCCCGCGTGCCAAACGCCGTTTGGTGCCATAGGCATAAAGCCAGCCCAAAGGCGCCAGAAGGCTTGCCGTGACGCCAGGCCGGGTTTGCCAAAATCGGGGCGCGCGCATTATGGTTTTCCTTTGTCCAAATGGGCCAAAATCAAATCGGCCACATGCGCGGCAATATCGGATCCTGCCGATACGGTTTTCAAGGCATCTTGTGCCATTTCGGCGGCAATATCTTGGGTTAGCAATGTTTCAATTGCACCCGCCAAATCATCGGTGTCTTGCACGGGCCATGCAGCCTTGGCCTTGGCCAGCCGGGTGAAAATATCGTTGAAATTTGTGATATGCGGCCCATGGATGATGGCCGATCCCAACAGGGCCGGTTCAAACGGGTTATGCCCGCCAATCGGTTCAAGAGATCCGCCAATAAAACTGACAGGGGCCACACGATACCACAG
>CAZPSB010000133.1:0-1579 GCA_964589025.1 uncultured Jannaschia sp.
ACACAAATCTCTATAAACATACAAAAAAAAATATATACAAAATAAATACAAGAAAACATATGTATTTGTTTTCCAGCATATCAAAATCAAATTACGATATGATGGTCTATTACAAGCGTGATCTAAATTAATTCTGAATTTGTCACATTATCTTTAAGCTTGGCCTTTAATTCATTTGTCATGGATTCGTCCGCCCAATGATAGAATTTTAAAGGTTTCCTATGACACAGATTGATCGTCACGCGCTTTCCGCCGATGAATGGGATGAAATCAATTTTCCCCGTCCAACTGAACAAGAATTTGACCGCGTTGTAGAACGCGCCATTTGCCGCCGTGGTTTTTTGGGCGGTGTTTTGGCCTTTGGATCTGGTGCTGCTGTGATGGGCACGGGTTTGTTGAAGGGTACAACTGCGATGGCACAACAAACATCGCGTTTTGCATTTGAACAAATTGCCGCACAAACAGACGGCACGGTTCACGTTCCAACTGGGTATAACTGGGATGTATTGGTGCGTTGGGGTGATCCTTTGTTCGGCGATGCGCCAGAATTTGACGCGCAAACCGGTGTTCCAACACAAGGGTCGGATCGCGTATTTGGCGAAAACACCGATGGCATGGAATTGTTTGTTGTCGATAACCGCGAATTGTTGGTTGTAAACAGTGAATATGTCAACACACGCATCAATCTGCCTGCGGAACAAGACGGCGATACAATGTCTGCCGATGATGTTTTGCGCCTGCAAAATTTCCAAGGTGTGTCCGTTATGGAAGTGGCCGAAGGCGAAAACGGATGGTCTGTTGTGGTCGATAGCCCCTATAACCGCCGCATTCACCACAATACCCCTATGTTGATTGATGGTCCTGCCGCCGGGCATGATTTGTTGAAAACCGATGCAGATCCAACCGGCACACAATCTTTGGGCACATTCAACAATTGTGGGTCTGGCCGCACACCATGGGGCACGTATCTAACTTGTGAAGAAAACTTTAACGGCTATTTCGGCACAACTGCAGAATTGGCGCTGGATGATGTTCATGCTGATGGGTTTGCGCGGTATGGCGTGTCAACAGATGTTGAAACAGGCCGTTATAACTATCATGGGTTTGACGCACGTTTTGACATTTCGCAAAATCCAAATGAACCCCATCGCGCGGGCTACATTGTTGAAATCGACCCTGCTGATCCAAATTCAACCCCTGTTAAGCGCACCGCCCTAGGTCGGTTCAAGCACGAAAACGCGGCCTATGCGTTGGCCCCTGATGGGCGTGTTGTTGTTTATATGGGCGATGATGAACGCGGTGAATTCATGTATAAATGGGTTTCGCGTGATGTGTATGTGCCCGGTGGTGACACATCGACCTTGCTAAGCGAAGGTCAGCTATACGTTGCGAAATTCAACGATGATATGACCGGTGAATGGGTTGCGCTTACGCCTGATGCAACCGGCATGGATAACGCGATGATTGCCATCTTCACCCGCATCGCCGCATCGCAGGTTGATGCAACAACCATGGACCGCCCTGAATGGATCGCCGTGAACCCAACCGCGGTTGAGGCCTATTGCTGTTTGACCAACAA
>CAZPSB010000133.1:1589-5551 GCA_964589025.1 uncultured Jannaschia sp.
AGCCTCATACTTATTGACCTTCATCAATAACTATTCTATTTTGATTCCGTTTGAACGGCTATTTTCAAATGATTTTTTTGAGTTTGGAGGCAAAAATAGCAATAAACAAACAGAACTCACCTGAAAGATTACACCGGCAAATTATTGCTGTTTGACCAACAATAGCCGCCGTGGCGTGATCAATGATGACGGGTCTGTTCGTTCAAACGCAGGGGGCGATGCGATGACTGTGAACGCGCCAAACCCACGTGAAACAAATAATTACGGTCAAATCGTGCGCTGGCGTCCCCATGGGGATAACCACGCCTCTAACACATTTGATTGGGATCTATACGTGATGGCGGGCAACCCGACCGTGCATGATGATGCCTATGCCGGGTCTTCCAATATCAACGAAGGCAACTTGTTCAATTCACCCGATGGGATGCAGATTGATACATCTGGCCTGATCTGGATCCAGACAGATGGCAATGACAGCAACGAAGAAGATTTCGCAGGCATGGGCAACAACCAAATGTTGGCGGGTGACCCTGTAACCGGTGAAATCCGGCGGTTCCTAACCGGTCCGAAAGGGTCTGAGGTGACCGGCCTAACATGGTCTGCGGATCGGCGGACAATGTTTGTTGGCATTCAACACCCTGGCGGCCATTTCCCCGGGGAACCAGGCGATTTGCCCCGGTCGTCAATCGTTGTGGTCAAGCGCGACGATAACGCATTGGTTGGCTAATCTGATCAGATAATCATAGTGTGATATGGGCGGCATGCTGCCCATATCAGACATGAAAAATTTATATTGCATTTTATGCATGGGCTTGGCCATCAGGCTTTGGCCATTTATCCATATGATACATTATCAAATTTGGATAAAATTATGAAACATAGCTTTTTTATCATATTGGCCGCTTTGGCTGTATCGGCCTGTGCCACGCCGCCTTTGCCGATTGAACGTGCCCCTGCAAGTGTTAGCCTTTTACGCGGGGCCCCGATGGATCGCATTCGCGAAACCACATCTGACACAACCATACGCGCCTTTGCCGCAGTGCAAGACGCAGACGGCCAGCGAACCCGGGTCGAAATTGACGGCGCGCAATGCACATTAGAATCAGATCATTTGCGCGCGCGTGTGGTCACGCCACAACGGGTGTCTTTACCGCGTTATGATCAGAACCGTAATTTTGAAAATCGCGGTGTTCCACCAACTATTCTGGTGCGCTGTTCGCATAATGGACAAAGCGGTAACGGCTTGATTGCCGCCGAACCCGGCCAAATCGTAGCATCCAATAGCGGTATTGCGATTGTGGATTTGATGGTTCTTGCCGGTAGCGCCGCGGCCGCATCTTCGGCGGATTGGCGCTATGCAAGCGATGTCGAGGTGATGTTAGAATGAAATACACCCCATTGATTGCCCTTTTGGCCTTGGCGGCCTGCCAAGTTACCCCTGGCTTGCCGGTGAATGACGCGATCACCGCCAGTGTTCAGCGCAGCACGGATAATGAATTTGATCGTACCACCATGATCATCCGCAGTTACCGTGCGGATGAAAATGGTGATACGCAGGAAATTGCCGGCGCGGTATGTTCGGGGCGCAATGGATTGGTGTCATTTCGCAATGCGATCACACCTGCTGCGGTGCGTATGCCAACCTATTTGCAGGCGGATCGGTTTGCCAATCGTGGCCGCCCACCGGCCTTGTCGGTAAGCTGTCGTTTGGATGGGCAAACAGCGCGCGTTGTGGTTCAGGCAATGTCGCAGGCAGGCAACACAACCACAACGGGGACAGGCGTCTATAACCCCAATACCGGCACAACAACCACCCCGGTCACAACCCGGTTGGATGGCCGATTAAGTTCAACCTTGCCGTGGTTTTACCCCGGCGCGCAGGTTGAATTTTAAGGATCACGCCGCATGTCTTGTACCGTTCCAAAGCCCGCCTGTTTATGGCGGGCTTTGTGGGTCTGGGGCGCAATTGTAACATGTTCTCGCGAAGGGGTGATTGGCGGTTGGGCTGCATCTGGCCTAAACTTATAGGGTATTAAATGATGGTGGCTTTATGCGATTCGGTTTTGTTTCGGCGGTAATTCTGGCCCTTTGGGGGGCTGCATCTTATGCAGATACCCGCCCCGTGGTGGTGGAATTATTTACATCGCAGGGATGTGCAAATTGCCCACCTGCCGATGCGGTGTTGCGCGAATTGGCCACACGCGATGACGTGATCGCCTTGGCGTTTCATGTGGATTATTGGGATTATATCGGATGGGAAGATACATTCGCCAAGCCCGAATTCACCCAACGCCAACGGGCCTATGGGGCGGCTGCGGGGTCGTCTATGGTTTATACACCGCAGGTCATTATCGCCGGTCAGGATCATGTGGGCGGGCATCAACCGATGCAGATCGCCGATCGCATTGTGCATCATAGCCGCCAGCCAAACTTGGTTGAGCTGGGGTTTGACCCCAACTCTCAGACAAACCAAATCACCATTCAGGCTCGGCCAGGGTTGGGTCGCATTCCGGGCCGGGTGCAGGTCATATTGGTGTCTTACATCCCCATGGCCGAGGTTCAGATCACCCGTGGTGAAAATGCAGGCCTGACGGCGCAATATGCCAATATCGTGCGCGATATCACGCCCATTGCAATCTGGCAGGATCCAACCACCCCGTTTGAGGCCACCATCACCCCTGCGCCTGATTTGGATCAGGTCGTGTTATTTCAAAGCGAAAATCATGGCCCCGTTTTGGCGGCGGCGCGGGTGCCGTAATCGGGTTTATCTTTTGACCTGGCGGTTGGGTTTCCAACGGCGATGCACCCATAGCCATTGATCGGGGCGGGCCTGCACGCGTTTTGACAAGCTGTCATTTAAGGATTGCGTCATCTGCGCGGCATCCGAATGCGGGATGGGTGGTTCTACATGAATGCGAAACATATCGGTTTTATCCTGCCGTTCGGCGTAAATAGGCACCAAAAGCGCCCCATATTTCAACGCCAATTCGGCAAAAGATATGGCGGTGGGGGCGGGTTTGCCCAGAAAATCCAACATTTCACCTTTGGAAAAATACTGATCCACCATCACCGCACATTGCCCGCCTTGTTTTAGGGATCGGATCAAACGTTTCATGCCTTCGGGCCCGCGCGGAAAGGCCGGCCCGCCGACCGATTCCAATGCTTGGACGTAATGATCATTCATATAGGGGTTGTTGGTGGGGCGATAAAACCACGCAATGCAATAGCCGCGTGTATTCATGGCGGCGCGCATGGCGGGAAAACTGCTGTAATGGCCGGTCACAAAAATGATGGGCTGGCCCTTTTGCCGTGCGGTTTCGCATATGTCCCACCCTTGGCCTTCGGGGGGCCAGTTCTGCGCCATGCGCATCAAATCAGCCCCCGAATAGATATCAATCACCGTGCGCGCCAAAGTGCCCAATGTGCCCCGCGCGATGCGGCGGCGTTCAGATTGATCCAGTTCAGGATAAACATAACCGATCTGATCCATGGCAATTTTGTGCCGCCCGGCCAATCGGGCAAATAGGCGTACAAACCGGCCCAAAACCGCGCCGCGTGCCTTATAGGGCAACAAAGACAAACCGCCCAAAATAACACGAAACACCCGATCCCCAAGCCAATAAAGCCATCTATGTCGCATCCGTTTTGCCATTTATGTGCTTTCTTTTACATATTGGTGTTAAGATAACGTACCCTATTCAAAAGGCCTAGCGAAACGGGCATCATTTATGCATCAGGGTCAATCAAGCCAAGCCCGCGCAGATAGATGCCAATCCCGGCCTCAAGCAAATCTTCGGCGGGCAGGGGGGTGTTGGCACCTGGTTTGCCACGGGCGAATAATTCAACCACACCATGGCTTAACGCCCAGATATGGGCCGAAAACATTGCCGGGGGCGGGCGTTTTTCAGGCGGTATATGGCGTGACAGGGCGGCGGCGGCATGTTCTAAAACATGGCGTGATT
>CAZPSB010000134.1:0-2378 GCA_964589025.1 uncultured Jannaschia sp.
ACCCGGCATCGCCTTGGGTCTTTGATAAAAATTCCCCCGCCGCCGAGGCTTCGATCCGCAAATCCAATTCGCGCAAAACCACGCTTTCGAAATGGGTGATGACATCCATCGGGCGCAATCGTCGCGCACTGGGGGCCAATGTGTTTATACACCACGCAATCAGGTAAAACGCATCAATATCTTTGCGAAAGGCCCGTTCTACGCCGGGGCGCAACAATTTCACTGCCACCGCGCGCCCCGTATCAGCCAGCCGCGCCTTATGCACCTGCGCGATTGAAGCCGCCGCCACAGGGCCGGAAAATTCGGAAAACACACTGTCCAAAGGCGCGCCCAATTCCTGCGCCACAATAGCGCGGGCTTGATCAGTCGAAAAAGGCGGCAGGTTATCTTGTAAAACCTGCAATTGGCGGGCCATTGCAACACCCACCACATCAGGCCGGGTTGATAGGATTTGACCAAATTTCACATAGGCCGGGCCAAGCGCCGTCAGCGCGCGCACCACAGGCGGCAAATCAGGATCGCCCGCCAACCCCAACCACGCAAAGGGCCAGGCCAAAATGCGCGCCGCAATGCGGACCGAATGCGGGGCCTCTAGCGCGTGTAACACAACGCCCATCGCGCCTGTGCGTTGAAATGTGGCACCTGTGCGGATCAGCCGCCATATATTATGCGGGCCGCGCATCTAGATTTTCCACCCCGTATGCAGCGCGGCAATGCCCAAGCTAAGGTTGCGATAAGACACCAGATCAAAGCCCGCATCGCGGATCATGGCGGCAAACACATCTTGTTGCGGGAATTTGCGGATGGATTCGACCAGATATTGATAACTGTCGTGATCGCCCGCAATCACCTGCCCCATTTTGGGAATGACATTAAAGGAATAAAGATCATATAGGTTTTGCATCATGTCATTGGGCAATTGGCCGAATTCCAAAACCATCAATCGCCCGCCGGGTTTGAGAACGCGAAAAGCCTGCGCCAAGGCGTCTTCGATGCGGGTGACATTGCGGATGCCAAAGGCGATTGTATAGACGTCAAAACTGTTATCTTCAAAACGGTGGCTGTGGCCCCTGGTGCGCGGTTAAAAAACCGAAATGCAATATCGCCCGTGCCGCCCGCCACATCCAACAAACGTTGCCCTGCGCGGGGGCAAAGCCAATCCATCATGGCATCTTTCCACAACCGGTGGATGCCCATGCTCATGACATCATTCATAATGTCATAGCGGCTGGCAACGCGATCAAACACGGCATGCACCATGCCGGCCTTTTGGTCTTCGGGCACGGTTTGATGGCCGAAATGGGTTGTCTTAGGCGGGCCTTCGGTATTGGATACCATATGCGGGTGTCTCCGAATGAAATGCTTAGACTGTTTATAGGGCGTCTATGGGGGCGCACAATCCAATGTTGCAAAAGGAATGTAAATCTTGCCCGAATTACCCGAGGTTGAGACGGTTCGTCGCGGTCTATCCCCCGTGTTAGAGGGCGCAACCATCGCGCAAGCCGATATCAGACGCCCCGATTTACGCTGGCCCTTTCCCGATAACATGGCCGCAAGCCTAACCGGTGCGCGCATTTTGCGCTTAAGGCGGCGGGCGAAATATATTCTGGCCGATTTGGATCGCGGCGAAACCTTGTTAATCCATCTAGGCATGTCAGGCCGAATGATGATTTCTGCGCCCGAAGGGGCCGCAATCATTGGCCAATTTCATCATGCCCATCGGGCGCCAGAAAAACACGATCATGTGATTCTAACCACCCATGCCGATATGCGCGTCACCTTTAATGATGCCCGCCGTTTTGGCGCAATGGATCTGACCCCAACCGATCAGGCCCACACCCATAAATGGCTGGCCCATCTTGGCGCTGAACCTTTGGGCAATGATTTCAACGATGCCTATCTGCGCGCGGCCTTTGATGCGCGCAAAACGCCCGCCAAAACGGCATTATTGGATCAACGCATCATCGCGGGTCTTGGCAATATATATGTCAGCGAAGCCCTGTTTCGCGCCGGTATCCGCCCCGATTATCCCGCAGGGCAAATTTCGGCAGATCGAATCAGTTTACTGGTGCGCGCGATCCGCGATGTGTTGACACAGGCGATTGATGCAGGGGGATCATCCTTGAAAGATCACCGGCAAACAAATGGTGAATTGGGATATTTTCAACACAGTTTCGCCGTCTATGGGCGTGCGGATCAGGCCTGCCAAACGCCCGGATGCACAGGGAAAATTTCGCGAATCATGCAATCGGGACGATCCAGCTTTTTCTGCCCAAAATGCCAATCATAGCTTGAAGCGCGCAGCCAAACTGCTAACCCTGCCTATTCCAGAAACAGCGATGAGCATTTTGATGGCTTATGAAACCCTGATCGTTCAA
>CAZPSB010000134.1:2388-5502 GCA_964589025.1 uncultured Jannaschia sp.
ACTTGACGACCATATCACCACCATTCGCCTGAACCGGCCTGATGCGATGAATGCGTTGAACACCCAAATGATGGGTGAACTTGTCACCGCCCTGCAAGAGGCAGACCAAAACGACAAAACGCGTTGCATTGTCATCACCGGGTCGGACAAGGCCTTTGCCGCAGGTGCCGATATCAATGAAATGGCCGATCAAAATTTTGCCGATGTGTTTGCCGCCGATTTATACGGCCCACCTGCAGCAGCGATTGCACAAATTCGCAAACCCATTATCGCCGCCGTTGCGGGATATGCGCTTGGCGGGGGGTGCGAATTGGCCATGATGTGCGATTTCATCATCGCCGCCGATACCGCGAAATTTGGCCAACCGGAAATCAATTTGGGTGTGGTCGCCGGCATGGGCGGCACGCAGCGTCTGACAAAATTGGTCGGCAAGGCCAAGGCAATGGATATGCATTTAACAGGCCGCTTTATGACCGCAGATGAGGCCGAACGCGCAGGCCTTGTGTCGCGCGTAGTGCCCGCCAAGAAATTAATGGGAGAAACCACCGCCGCCGCCGCCAAAATTGCCGATAAATCCATGATTGCGGTACGCGCCGTAAAAGAGGCCATCAATCACAGCCAAGATAGTGGCCTGCAAGATGGGTTGCTATTTGAACGCCGCCTGTTTCATGCGATGTTTGCCACTGAGGACCAAAAAGAAGGCATGAAAGCGTTTTTGGAAAAACGCGAACCGCAATTCCGCGACAAATAGGCCAAATAGGGGTTTTCTTTTCTGTGCAAACCCCGTAAAGCCACCCCATATGCGCGTGAGGCCCGCTTTGGCCGGAAGTTTCGGTATGAACCCGGGCCAGGCGGACAAACGCGTTCGAAAAATTATATTGATCCGCCAAAGGAACCCGACATATGGCCAATTCGCCCCAATCCAAAAAACGTGCCCGTCAGGCCGATCGTCGCTATGCCGTGAACAAAGCGCGCCGATCCCGCATCCGGACATATCTCAAACGCGTTGACGAAGCCGTGGAATCGGGTGATTACGATGCGGCCCAAACGGCCCTGAAAGATGCACAACCCGAATTGATGCGCGGCGTCACCAAAGGGGTGTTGCACAAAAACACAGTGGCGCGCAAAATTTCACGCCTTTCGGCCCGTGTCAAAGCATTGAAAAGCTAAAATTTCAACCTTTGCTTTACCATTCGAAAAGACGCCCCCATTGGATAGGGCGTCTTTTTTTATGCAAAAAAAGACGATCTTCCAAATGTCTATCTTGATCGCGATAGATTCGAATTCACAGAACATGATGTCAAGCGCGAAGAGTCATTGCAGACCCCCCTTAACTGTCGCTATTTTCAACAAGTGATTCATATAGGCAGATAAATTGGATCATAAGATAATGTGTTGGTTGGGGGGCAAAGGCCAATGGGCCGATGGACCAATAAACACAGCTTATGACACATAGAAAAACCCTGCCTTGGTTGGATCGGTGATTGTGTCATTTGGGCATCCTGCTATGTGCGGCGGTGATGCCATGTAAGTTTGGAAATAGGCTTTTGTGTGGGTCGCAGGCGCGGCTTGCATGTGATGTCTTTTTGCAAATCATCAAATGATCTGTCGCATGTCAGCCAAGCCTAGCTTGGCATATAGAATTTGGGAAACAGGATACGACATGACAGGTGACATTTGGGGGCAAGTTCGTGACGAGGTCTTGGAAAGTGTGGGGCAGCATAACTTTTCCGCATGGATCGACCCGATCGAATTTGACCGGTTTGAAAACCGCACGGCCCTGTTTCATGTGCCCACCAATTTCATGGGCAGTTGGGTGTCACAAAATTTTGGGGATCTAATCACCCGCCATTTGATCGCGGCAGGGGCCGGGATTGACCGTGTGACATTTACCGTAAAGCCACGCGATACATCCCCCCACACAGCTGCCCCCGCAGGCATGCCCGCCCAAACATCAACCATCCAAACAGCGCCCACCCAAACAGCGCCCGCGCGACCTGCGTCAAACCTGCCCAGTTCATCGTTGAATCCAGGATTTACATTCGATAATTTCGTGGTCGGCAAACCCAATGAATTGGCCCATGCCGCCGCGCAACGTGTGGCCAAAGGCAAGGATGTAACCTTTAACCCATTGTTTTTATACGGTGGTGTGGGCCTTGGAAAAACCCACCTGATGCATGCCATTGCCTGGGATCTGCAGGCCCATCACCCGCAGGCGCGTATCGTGTATTTATCGGCAGAACAATTCATGTATCGCTTTGTGCGCGCCTTGCGTGACCAAGATACAATGGGGTTCAAGCAATTATTCCGGTCTGTGGATGTCTTGATGGTGGATGATGTACAATTCATTGCCGGAAAAACATCCACCCAAGAAGAATTCTTTCACACATTCAACGCGCTGGTCGAAGATGGCAAACAAATCATCATATCGGGCGATCGGGCCCCTGTGGATATGGAATCGCTTGATGCGCGCATCGCATCGCGCCTGCAATCGGGTTTGGTGGTTGATTTGCACCCTACAGATTATGAATTGCGCCTTGGCGTGTTGCAGCACAAGGCCGAAATCGCCCTTGCACAAAACCCCAATGTGCACATGGCCCCGGGTGTGTTGGAATTTATCGCACGCAAGGTTTCCACCAATATCCGCGTGATCGAAGGCGCGCTTACGCGCCTATTTGCCTTTGCAGATCTGGTTAACCGCGAGGTATCGCTTGAAATGGCCCAAGATTGCCTGGCCGATATTTTGCGCGCTACCGATAAAAAGGTCACGATGGAAGAAATCATCAAAAAGACCTGCGATTATTACAATATCCGCCATGCCGATTTAACCGGGTCCAGCCGCGCGCGCGCCGTTGCGCGCCCGCGCCAAATGGCGATGTATCTGTGCAAAAACCTAACCCAACGCAGCCTGCCTGAAATCGCGCGTAAATTGGGGGGGCGGGATCACACAACCATTTTATACGGTGTGCGCAAAATCGAAGACCTGATGGCCATCGACAATCAAATTGCCGAGGATGCCGAAATTTTGCGTCGCATGCTTGAGGCCTGACATCACAAGGCCAAAAGCACTTGCACCTGCGCCAAAAAACATTAGCGTCTGTTTTCCAAACTGAT
>CAZPSB010000135.1:0-1794 GCA_964589025.1 uncultured Jannaschia sp.
CCTGTGGCGGCGGCCCCGCGCCGATGACTATGCCCTTGCGCAAGATGCGTTGGCCCGTGTCGGGATGCAAAATTTTGCATCCCGCCAAATCGGCCAATTATCGGGCGGTCAACAACAACGTGTTTTTCTGGCGCGTGCCTTGGCGCAGCAGGCCGATCTTTATGTTTTGGATGAACCTTTTGCCGGGGTGGATGCCGCAACCGAACGCACCATTATCGAGGTTTTGAAATCTCTCAAGGCCCAAGGCAAATCGGTGATTGCCGTGCATCATGATTTGGCCACGGTGCAGGCCTATTTTGATCACCTGTTTTTGATCAATGTGCGGTGCATGGCCCAAGGCCCGGTTGCAACCACATTCACCCCGGATCATCTGGCGCAAACCTATGGCGGGCGTTTGGCGGCCACACATCTGGATGAATTGACCTTGGCCCAAGGCGCGGGCTAGTATGACGCAAACCATGCTGGATGTGTTGATATTTCAGGCAGGCTATAACGCCGCGCTGGTGGTGATTGGCGCGTGTTTGTTGGGCTTGGCCGCAGGCATGGCAGGGGTGTTTTTGTTTTTGCGCAAACGCGCGCTGGTATCTGATGCGGTGGCCCATGCCACATTGCCCGGCATTGGCCTGGCATTTTTGATCATGGTGGCCTTTGGCGGGGATGGGCGGTTTTTGCCGGGTTTGTTGATCGGGGCGGGCCTGTCGGCGGGGTTGGGCCTGTTGGCCATCAATGCCATGACCCGTGCCACCCGCTTGCACGAAGATGCCGCTATCGGCGCGGTTTTATCAGTATTTTTTGGGTTGGGCGTTGTGATCTTGACGGTAATCCAAGTCTTTGGCCAAGGCCGCCAAGCGGGCTTGGAAAGCGTGCTATTGGGTGCAACGGCTGGGATGGTGCGCCAAGATGCCATCCTGATCGCGCTGGTGGCGGCTTGTGTTGTGGGGGCCATTTGGGTGTTGCGCAGGCCCATGACGATTGTGGCCTTTGATCCGGGCCATGCGGCGGCGATGGGGTGGAACATCGCGCGGCTTGATTTGTGGATCATGGCGATTGCATTGATCATCACGGTCATCGGGTTGCAGGTTGTGGGCCTTGTTCTGGTGATTGCCTTGGCCATTATTCCCCCTGTCGCGGCCCGATTTTGGACCAATCGCACCAGCCGCCTGATTTGGATGTCTGGCCTGATCGGGGCGGCGGCGGCCTATATCGGGGTGGCAATTTCGGCGGCAGTTCCCAATGCGCCCACCGGCCCGGTGATTGTTTTGGTATTGGCGGCGGTATTTGCCCTTTCGTTTTTATGTTCGCCTTTGCGGGGAGTGGTTGCCGCCATCTATCGCCGGGCGCAATTTCAGGCAAAAGTCCACCGCAGGCAGGGTTTATTGGCGCTTGCGCGGGGCGAGGCAATCCATGACAAATACACGTTGCGCATTTTGCGGCGTGATGGGGCCATTCGCCCCGATGGGGTGGCCACTGACCAAGGCCGGGCGCAGGCGGCCAAAATCGCCCGCGACGAAGCCCTATGGGCCGTGGCCCGTGTGATGCATCAAGGCACTGCCTTGATAGGGCATTATGATGGCCTGACCCCCATTGAACAGGTATTCACCCAAGATGAAATCGCCACATTCGAAACCCGGATCGGCACACCCAAACTGGTGGAGGCATAGGCCATGGGTGCGGATTTCGTTCAAATCTCACTGACGCCATTATTGATTGGTGTTTTTGCCGCAATCGCCTGTGCCTTGCCGGGCAATTTCTTGATCCTGCGGCGTCAGGCCCTGATGGGGGGTGCGATTTCGC
>CAZPSB010000135.1:1804-5502 GCA_964589025.1 uncultured Jannaschia sp.
GTGGTATTGCCGGGCATCGTGATGGGGTTTTTGATTGCCGGTACGGTGGCCACATGGCCCATGTTGATCGGCGCAAGCGTGGCGGCGTTGGTATCGGTGATCTTGATCGAAACCATCAAACGCATTGGCGGCATCGAACCGGGGGCGGCGATGGGGGTTGTGTTTACCACCATGTTTGCCCTTGGCGTTTTGATCTTGGAACAAAGCAACAGTGCGGCGGTGCATCTGGATGTGGAACATGCCTTGATGGGCAATCTAGAAAGCCTGATCTGGTTACGGGCCGAAGGGTGGCATTCATTGACCGACCCGGTGGCCTTGTCGCATCTTCCGCCTGAATTGTGGCGCATGGCGGCGGTTTTGGTCGCGATTGCCGCCCTGACTGTGATCTTTTGGCGGGCTTTGGCGATATCAACCTTTGACGAAGGCTTTGCCCATAGTCTTGGCTTGCCTGTGCGTGCCATTGGTTTTGGCCTTGTCTGTGTGGCGGCCTTGGCGGCGGTGGCGGCCTTTGATGCGGTGGGATCCATCATTGTGATCGCCATGTTTATCTGCCCGCCCGCAGCCGCGCGTATGATGACCAACATCTTACATCACCAAATATGGTGGAGCGTTCTATTCGCCACGTTTGCGGCCATTTTGGGCTATGTTCTGGCCGGATACGGCCCGATATGGTTGGGATTTGACCATTCGCTAAGTGCGGCGGGCATGATCGCCACACTATCGGGTGTGATCTTGGCCGGGGCCTGCCTGTGGGGGCCATGCAGGGCGCGGGCCGGGCAGGGGGGCGAAGCCGCGTAAAACAGGCTGCGCCAAACCAACGCCACAGCCCCTATCAATTACCCGCGCATGCGTTCGGCATTGGCATCAAATAATGCAACCCTTTGCGGGTGCGCCTTGTGGTGGTGCCCAAGGATTTCAATGGTCCATCCCCCATCGGTATCGGCGGTGTCTTTGGGCACATAGCCTTGTGCAATTGATCGTTTCGAATGATGCGCATAGCCCCCCGATGTGACCCATCCGATGACGGTTCCATTCAAAGAAATCGGTTCATCGCCAATGACATCGGCATCATCGGCATCAATCACAAAACTGATCAGGCGCATATCGCCGCCTGTTTCGCGTTCGGCCAAGGCGCCTTGTTTGCCAATAAAACCGGGTTTGTCATAGGCGACAAACCGGGCCAAGCCTGCCTCAAGCGGGCCATAGATGGGGCGATATTCGCGCGCCCATCCCCCGAAATTCTTTTCCAGCCGCATGGCGTTTAGCGCGCGCAGCCCAAAGGGTTTGAGGCCCAGATCGGCGCCCTCGGTCATGATGCGTTCAAAGATATGGCGTTGAAATTCGGGTTTCATCCAAAATTCATACCCCAAATCGCCGGTGAAACTAACACGCCCCACATAGGCGGGGGCTTGGCCCAAATCCATCTGTCGAAAGGACATGAATGTGAATGCCGCATTTGATACATCATCGCCGGTTAATCGCGCCAAAAGATCACGCGATTTTGGCCCGGCAATCGAAAGGCCACAAAGGCCAAGGCCAATCACATCTAATGTCACCGACCCGTCATCGGGCATATGGTGTTCAAACCAGCGGGCGTAAAATACCTCGGCCATGCCGGATCCAAACAGCATCCAGTCCTTTTCACTTATGCAGGCCACGGTCAAATCGCCCTGTAATTTGCCGTCTTCTTTTAACATCGGGGCCAAGGCCATGCGTCCGGGTTTGGGCAATTTGCAGGCCAAAACCTTATCAAGGAACGCCTTTGCGCCTGTGCCCGTGATACGGAATTTGGAAAAGCCGGATGTTTCAAACACGCCCACATCGTTGCGACAGGCGCGGATTTCGGCGGCGACATGGTCAAAATCGGATGATCTGCGCCATGAAAACACATCCTGCGCCCCGTCAGGTGAAAACCAAAGTGGCACCTCTAGGCCCCATGCATCGCCCATTTGCGCCCCAAGCGCCAACATCCGGTCATAGATCGGCGTGGTTTTATGGGGGCGCGCGGCCGGTAATTCTTCGTTTGGGAAACGGATGGAAAATCGCCTTGCGTAGTTTTCTTTCACCTTAGGGTTGGTATAGCTTAACGTGGCCCAATCGCCATAGCGTGCGACATCCATCGCAAAGACGTCAAAACCCGGATCGCCATCGATCATCCAATTCGCAAGGGCCAACCCAACCCCGCCGCCTTGGCTAAAGCCCGCCATAACCCCGCAGGCCGACCAAAACCCGGGCAGGCCCCGCACCGGGCCAATCAAAGGGTTGCCATCGGGCGCAAAGGTAAACGGGCCGTTGATGATTTGTTTGATGCCTGCGCGTTCAAAGGCGGGGAAATGGCGAAACCCGACCTCAAGTGATGGGGCGATGCGTTCAATATCAGGTTGCAACAATTCATGCCCGAAATCCCATGGTGTATTGCGTTCTGACCAGGGCACACAGGCCTTTTCATAAGTGCCCATTAACATGCCGCCGCGTTCTTGGCGCAGGTATAATTCGCCGTCAAAATCAACGGCGTGGATGACCTCTTTGCCGGTTTTTTGGTTGATCTCGGCAACCTCGGGCATGTCATCGGTCAAAAGATACATGTGTTCCATTGCCAAAACCGGCAATTCAAGGCCGACCATCCGGCCCACCTCGCGCGCCCAAAGACCGCCGGCATTGACCACATGATCACAGGCCACATCGCCCTTGGCGGTGCGTATGATCCAGCCGCCGCCGGGCGCGCGTAGAATATTGTCAACCTTGCAATGGGTTTCAATGCGCGCCCCGTAATGGCGGGCCGATTTGGCATAGGCATAGGTCACACCCGATGGATCAAGATGGCCATCAACTTGGGTATGCATGGCCCCCACGAATTGCGCAGGATCCAGCAAAGGCATCAGGTCATGCGCCTCATCCGGGGTGATGATGCGGGTTTCAATCCCCTGATAGGCGTTTTTGGCCGCCATTGATTTAAGCCAGTCAAACCGCGCCTGGGTTGCGGCCAACATCACGCCGCCCGTTACATGATGGCCCACGCGTTGGCCGGATAGGGCCTCGATTTCCTTATAAAGATCAATCGTGTATTTCTGCAATTTTGCGACATTGGGATCACCATTGATTGTATGGCACCCGCCCGCCGCGTGCCAGGTTGACCCCGATGTCAATTCAGAGCGTTCCAACAACAATACATCCGACCATCCCGCCTTGGCTAGATGATACAAAATAGAACACCCCACAACGCCGCCACCAATGACAACAACGCGGGCTTGGGTTGGGAAATCAGACATGACAGGCGACCTTTGTGTTGCAATACCTGCATTCAGATTAAGCAGGTCAATGCGCCCCTGATCGCCGTTTTTCGACAAACTTCGTATCCGTTTTGACGGGAACAGGCTAAATCATGGCGCAATGGCGCGCAATGTGATTGGATACACCAAACCACCCACCCGCAGAACAAGAGGGTAAAATGATATTTCACATTGCAATTTTATTGGCATTTCAATTGCTGGGCGAGGTCTTGCGCAACATATTCGGGCTGATCATTCCCGGCAGCATCCTCAACCTCAACGGTGGCACCGTGACGACCAGATCGTTTTCTGCTAACATTTTATCCGCAAACCTTACCAGTCCCTGTTCTTTTTTGCTTTTTAACTCGGCAGGAAATTTACGTTCACGGCTGGAACGGGAAAGCAATCTACCCAGTTTCAAAGAGAAGT
>CAZPSB010000136.1:0-3076 GCA_964589025.1 uncultured Jannaschia sp.
CCTTTATGTGGTTCACTGTAAGGACTTTTTCGAAATCGGCAACCAGGGAGTTTCTGTGCACGACATAGGCAATCATTACGCCGCCGATGGCGATAATGTAAATCTTGGCGGGCGGCGCACCGGGCGCGCGATTGCCGCCGTAGAGGCCTATCTTGATCTGGCCAAACATTATGGAATTGATCCGGTTCACATGGCCTTGGCCTTTAGCGTGGCGCGGCCTTTTGGCGTATCAACCATTTTCGGGGCCACCACCAATGATCAACTGGCCCATATTATTCAGGGTTTGGATGTCACGCTTTCGAATGACGTTTTGAAAAATATTGATGCCCTGCATCGGTTGCACCCCATGCCATATTAACGCGCCCGTTCAGATGGCAAACCGCGCAAATGCGTGGTGGGTGTGGCGGCCCGCATGATAGACATGCGGGCCGTGGCGTATTTATCGCAGACGAATTTCGGTATCCGCATCAAAGAACATCGCGGTGGCCGGGTCGAAATCAACCACAAGTTCGGTGCCTTTGGCATAAATTTGGTTGTCACGGGTTTCCACCACGATCCGTTCCCGGGTGGCCGTTGTCAGGTAATCATAAGACACACCGCCCAATCGTTCGGAAATATCGGCCTTAACCGAAGATGACCCCGCTGCAAGCGTCAAGAGGTTTCAACGATTTTGTCATCTAAGGCAGGGATTTTGACCTTGCCCGCGTCTTGTACCACACCATCCACAAAATTCATCGAAGGCGATCCGATAAAGCCCGCGACAAATTTATTATCAGGGTTTTCGTATAATTCCATGGGCGAGCCAACCTGTTCAACATGGCCCGCGCGCAGAACGACGATTTTATCGGCAAGGGTCATCGCTTCGACCTGATCATGGGTGACATAGATCATGGTCGCGCCAATTTCGCTATGCAGGCGGGCGATTTCAACGCGCATGTCGACCCGCAATTCCGCATCCAGATTGGATAGCGGTTCGTCAAACAAGAAGACTTCGGGGCCGCGCACAATGGCGCGCCCAATTGCCACCCGTTGACGTTGGCCGCCCGACAAGGCCTTGGGTTTGCGGTTCAAATAGGGCCCAAGTTGCAAAATATCGGCGGCATTGCCGACTTTTTCTTTGATTTCGGCCTTGGGCACGCCATTCATGCGCAGACCAAAGCCCATGTTTTCCTCAACACTCATGTGGGGGTAAAGCGCATAGGTTTGAAACACCATCGCCACCCCACGATCGGCCGGGTCAAGATGGGTCACATCCCGTGCCCCGATTGTGATTTGCCCATCGGTGGTTTCCTCTAGCCCGGCCACCATGCGCAACAACGTGGATTTGCCGCATCCGGACGGGCCAACAAACACGCAAAATTCACCATCTTCAATTTGCAGATCAACCCCATGAATCACCTGGGTTTCACCGTATTTTTTAATGACTTTGTTAAGTGTTACACCGGACATTTTAAAGTTTCCTCCCTGAAACTTATGTGGGAAATTGCCATGATGTGGCCTCAAACCCGATTTGTTCTGCCGTGTTCAAAAGGGTGGCGCGGAATTGTTCCAACCCATCCAAACTATGGCGTGACGTTGATGTTGCGATAGATAATGCGCCAATCACACGACCATTGGTCGATAAAATTGGTGCGGCGATAGAAATAATGTTTTGCTGATGTTCCTGCCGGTCAAAGGCCACGCCCTGATCGCGAATTTCGTTTAATTCCGCGATCAAGGATGCGGGGCTGATATGGGTGGTGGGCGTGTATCCGAAAAACGCCTGTTGTTGCAGGGCCAATTGCAAACGTTTGGGGGCCAAAAAGGCCAGCATGGCCTTGCCCACACCGGTGCAATAGGCCGGGGCAACCTTGCCGATCTGGGCAAGGGTTTCAAGACTATCTGTTGCCATGATTTTATCGACAAACACCACCTGGCCCGAATCAAATTGGGCCAAATGCACAGTTTGGCCGGTTTTATGCGCCAAATCGGTTATATATGGTTTGGCAATCGGGGCCAAAGATGCGTTTTTCCATGCCACATGGGCCAAACGTACCAAACGCATTCCCAATGAATAGGTGTTGTCATGTTCATCATAAGTCAGGAAGTGTTGATTGGTGAGAACCTGAACAAACCGGTATAGGGTGGCCTTGGGGTAGGGGCTGGTTTCCAACAATTCGGCAAACCGAACGGGGCGGCCAAAATCGGCCACGTGATCCAACACTTCTAATGCTTTGCCAACAGTGCCATCGCCGGGGGCTTGTTTATTCATCACCTATTTCCTTTCGCTTTTGCCCGATTGGGCGCAACGAAATGGTTGACTCTGGCTATCACTGCACAGTATGAATTTCAATAGTTGAAATAAAGTTTCATTATTTGAAACCTTGATTCAGCCCGATATTTATAAGCGGAACAAAAGGGAGGGAAACCATGTTCCTACGCACCAAACTTGCCGCGACTGCGGCGGTTTCTGCGCTGCTGTCGACAACTGCCTATGCGGATGATCTGACAGGTACACTGCGCATTATTTCTGATATGTCAAACCCCGCGCCACGTGCGATTATTGAAACACTGGCGGCTGATTTTGATGCTATGCATCCCGACCTGACCGTTGAATTAGAAGTGGTTGATCGCGAAGCATGGAAAAGCCAGATTAACAACGCGCTTACGGCCAATCCCCCTGATGTGATCAACTGGTATGCCGCCAACCGCATGGCCCCCTATGTAGAGGCAGGCCAATTTGCCGATATCACCCATTTGTGGGATGCAGGCGCGTTTGAGGGTCTTGAATCCGTGCGCGGTGCCTTGACCATTGATGGTCGTCAATGGGGCGTGCCTTATACATATTACCAGTGGGGCATTTATTACCGCGAAGATATCTTTGCCGAATTGGGTTTGTCTGAACCAACAACATTCGAAGAAGAAATCGCAAACTGCCAAGTTATCGTTGATTCCGGTCGTGCATGTTACGCCATTGGGTCACGCTATCTTTGGACAGCAGGCGGTTGGTTTGATTACCTGAACATGCGCACCAACGGGTTTGATTTCCATATGGAATTGGCGCGTGGCGAAGTCGCCTGGACAGATGACCGTGTAC
>CAZPSB010000136.1:3086-5483 GCA_964589025.1 uncultured Jannaschia sp.
GATCGACATGGGCGCGTTTTTGGAAAACCACCAAAGCTATAGCTGGCAAGATGCGCTGCCCTTCATGGTGCGCGGCGAAGCTACGGCCTATCTGATGGGCAATTTCGTTGTGCCACAATTGCGCGAAGCGGGCCTAACCGATGATCAATTGGATTTCTATCAATTCCCAATGATCGGTGATTTCCCAATGGGTGAAGACGCGCCAACAGATACATTCCACATTGCATCTGGTGCGCAAAACATGCCCGCCGCCGAGGCGTTCTTGCAATATGTCACATCCGCCGAAGTGCAATCCGAAATCAACGGTCCTGATGGTTTGGGTCAGTTGCCGGTGAATGCGAATGCAACAGTTGCCGATGATGAATTCATTCAGCAAGGCTTTGAAATGCTGTCCAATAATGCCACTGGTGGCATCGCGCAATTCTTTGACCGCGATTTCCCAGCAGAAATGGCATCCATCGGCATGGAAGGTCTGCAGGAATTCATGGTATTCCCAGACAATCTGGATGACATTCTAAATCGTTTGGAAAGCGCACGTCAGCGTATTTACGAATGATATAAATTCAATAAAACGCCCCGCTTTATGTGGGGCGTTTTGCCTGTATCACGATATTGGTAAGTCTTTGATTTTCCAATGACGTGACGGGGGAGCGAACGACATGGCGATGACCACACAAAATACAGATTTTCTGCAACGCAACAGGATGATCATAACCCCGATCATGTTTTTGTTGCCGGGGCTTTTGTTTTTCATACTCTATGTCATTTTCCCGGTTATACAATCTTTCCGTGAACTGGCGACGGATAGTCGTTTCCAGGTTTCATTTTTTAACAACCTGAAATGGTTGGCACTTTATCTTTTGGCGATCCCTGCGGGTTTGTTCATTGCGTTGTTTTTGAACCAAAATGTGGTCGGCATCCGCCTGTATAAATCATTGTTCTTTTTCCCATTTGTGATTAGCCAAGTCGTGGTTGGCCTTGTTTTTTCATGGTTTTATCTGCCCGATAATGGGTTGTTCGATATTATCTTAGGGTGGTTTGGGGCCGATATTCGCGGCGGTGTTTTGGGCAACCCGAATACGGCAACCTATGGCATTATCGCCGCCGGTTTATGGCCGCAAACGGCCTATTGCATGATCTTGTATTTGACCGGCCTCAATGCCGTTGATCCCGAACAGATTGAGGCAGGCCGCCTTGATGGCGCCAAAGGCGCACGGATGTTGTGGCATATCATTTTGCCCCAATTGCGCCCGGCCACATTTTTGGCCTTTGTGGTTACAATCATTGGGGCGTTGCGGTCATTTGATTTGATTTCCGTCATGACAAGTGGCGGCCCGTTTGGGTCTACGCGGGTGCTTAGTTATTATATGTTTGAACAGGCCTTGTCTGAATATGGATTTAGAATGGGCTATGGATCGGCCATTGCGGTTGTATTGTTCCTTATCATGCTGTTTTTCATCGCCTATTTCTTATGGCGCATGTATCAGGATGAAAAAACGGCACGTCACGGATAAGGGAAGGGCAAGATTATGTTTCCAACACCAATTGAAAAACGATCTACCACAGCACAGGCCACCTATCAGGCGATCTTGCCGCTGGCGCTTATCATGTGGCTTTTGCCATTAATCGCGGTTGCCGTGTTTTCCATTCGCCCGGCTTCGGATTTTTCCCAAGGCAATTATTGGGGCATGCCATCATCATTTGAATTTTTTGCAAATTACGGACGTGTATTTTTCGAAAGCGACATGCCGCAATATATGCTGAATTCGGTTTTGATCACGATTCCCACGGTTTTTGGCGCGGTTGTTTTATCGGCGATGACGGGGTTTGCGCTTGGTATTTATCGGTTTTGCGGTAATTTATTGCTATTCTTCATGTTCATCGCAGGCAATTTTGTTCCGTTCCAAATTCTGATGGTGCCGGTGCGTGATTTGACCTTAAGCATTGGGCTTTATGATACCAGATTAGGTTTGATCCTGTTTCACGTTGCGTTCCAGACTGGGTTTTGTACCCTGTTTATGCGCAATTTTATTCGCGCACTTCCCTATGAATTGATCGAGGCCGCGCGCGTTGAAGGCGTGAAAGAATGGCAAATTTTTTGGTTTGTCGTTCTGCCCTTGATGAAACCTGCGCTGGCGGCTTTGGCGGTTTTGGTGTTCACCTTTATCTGGAATGATTATTTCTGGGCGATTGTGTTAACCCAAGGCCCGGATACACAACCGGTAACGGCGGGCATTACATCGTTTAATTCACAATATGTGGCGCAATATCATTTGATGTCTGCGGGGTCGATTGTGGCGGCCATCCCGCCTGTGGCAATGTTCTTTTTGATGCAGCGCCATTTTATCGCGGGTCTAACCCTTGGGGCCGTTAAATGATCAAAACTTGGCGGCTGGA
>CAZPSB010000137.1:0-2063 GCA_964589025.1 uncultured Jannaschia sp.
CTATCGGCATCGTTGATTGTGGCGCTGATCTATCTGCCGGTGATTGGTGGGGTTGCCGCGCGCTTTAGCCGGATCATCGGCATCGGCACGGCCTTTTGCACCCGTATGATCCCCTATTACGCGGGGCGGTTGGGGTTAACGCTTGTTTCCGGATATCTCATGTTTATCGGGGCGCTTCAAACCATCAATCCGGATGTATTGTTCAATATCGCAGATGATGCAAACCCGGTTTTGGCGATGCTGCCCGGGGCGTTGATTTTTATCATCGGCAGTGTGCTGATGTCTGTATTGATTGGGTCTGTCATGCCCCCGCGCCCCGAAACCAAGGTCAAAATCGGCTATCAAAGATCACCCTTTGGCCAGTTCATCCACGCGCTGACCGGCAATCCGGTCATGCCTGTGATATCGGTGCTTGCGGTGGGTGTATTCGTGATCGGCGTGTTTGGCTATTATGGGCAAAACAACAATGGCGTTGAATTCTTTGTTGAAACCGAACCGGAAAATGCAATCGTTTATGTGCGCGCGCGCGGCAACCTTTCCGTCGAAGAAAAGGACGCCTTGGTTGCACAAGTCGAAGATATCGTTTTGCAAACCGATGGCATTCGTGATGTGTTCGCCTTTGCCGGGGATGGCGGCCTGAACAATAACACAGGCGGCGTCAGCGGCCCCGGCGACGCGATTGGCCAAGTTCAAATTGATCTTGAACCATGGGGCAGCCGCGATGACGGCAATGTTATTTTGGACCGTCTGCAAACGCGTCTGGATCAAATCCCCGGTATTTACACCGAAATCCTTGAACAGGCCCAAGGCCCCGGCGAAGCCAAACCCGTCAATCTGCAACTGACAGGCGATAATTGGGAAGACTTGCAACAGGCCACGCGCATCACGCGCGCCTATTTTGAAACCGTGCCCGGCCTGACCTTGATCGAAGACACCCTGCCCCTGCCGGGCATTGATTGGCAAATCAATGTCGATGTGGCCGCCGCAGGCCGATATGGGGCCGATGTATCCACTGTGGGCGCCATGGTGCAATTGGTCACGCGCGGGATTTTGTTGGATACAATGCGCGTGCCTTCATCAGATGATGAGATCGAAATTCGCGTGCGTTTCCCCGATGAATTCCGCGTTCTATCCACGCTGGATACATTGCGCGTGCGCACCGCCGATGGGTTGATCCCCCTGTCGAATTTCGTCACCTATGAACCCAGGCCGCAATTGGCCGAAATCAACCGTGTGGATCAATCGCGCGTGTTTAATATACGCGCAGATGTATATGATGGCCTGTCTTTGGTGCAAAACACCGATGGCGATTCATTGGGGATTTTGCGCAATATGTCTGCCCCTTCGGTCTTGGGTGATGCAGATATTGTGACGGAAACGGATCGTTGGCAGATTTTCTTTTTGGAAGATGGCGTATCGCAATCTGATCTGGAAGATTTGGTTTTATCAGGCGATGCAGATATTGTTGCCATCAACGCCAATGAACGCATTGAGGTGATCACACAATGGTTACAAAGCGGCCCGGTTTTACCTGATTCTGTATCTTGGGAATGGGGCGGCGATCAGGAAGAACAAGAAGAAAGCGCCGCGTTCTTAATGTCTGCTTTTGCGGGTGCACTGGGGTTGATGTTCATCATTTTGCTGGCGCAATTCAATTCGGTTTACAATTCGATTTTGGTATTGCTGGCGGTGGTGTTATCCACAACCGGCGTTCTGATCGGGATGCTGGTAATGGATCAAAGCTTTTCCATCATCATGACGGGTACCGGGATTGTGGCCTTGGCCGGGATTGTGGTGAATAATAACATTGTTTTGATCGACACCTATCAGGAATATGCCCGATACATGCCCCGGCTTGAGGCGATCGTGCGCACGGTTGAGGCCCGCATTCGCCCGGTTTTATTGACCACAATCACCACAATGGCCGGCCTTGCGCCCATGATGTACGGTGTGAGCCTTGATTTTGCCGCCGGTGGGTATACCGTCAACAGCCCAACCGCGCTATGGTGGAAACAATTGGCCACGGCGGTGGTGTTTGGCCTTGGGGTGGCAACGGTATTGAC
>CAZPSB010000137.1:2073-5394 GCA_964589025.1 uncultured Jannaschia sp.
CCTTGGTGTTTACCCCATCTTTATTGGCCCTGCGGGTCTGGTTTTGGACAATTCTTGCCGCTGCGGCCCGCGGTTTGGCCTATCTGGGTGCAGAAAACCAAAGCCGCCAAGCCCAAGATTGGGCCTTGCGCCGCATGGCACAAGACCATGAAAACCCAATGATTTATTGGGATGAACGCCCTATTGTATCGCCCAAAGATACCCCGTCACAAACCCCAGACACACAATCACAAAACCCTGACGCTGTGCGCGATGATAGCATGCAATCCCAATCCGATACCGCGTTGCGCGCCGCCGAATGACCGCGCGCAACCCAAACAATCCGAAAACAGTATCCGCCCCTAAAGGATCAGCTACCCGTTAGGCGTCGGCCACCACCGCGACAATCAAGAACGACAAGCCATTCATTTGCAGCTTCGGAATAGCGGCTGCCTTCTTTAAGCTCTGTTCCATTTGAACAGTCAAACCGACGAACCGCCATAGACGCGGCCAAACGCGCGCCTTCAAAATCATTGGCCAATGAGCGATTGTCAGGCGCACCAACAATGACAAAATAGTTAGGGGCGAACATTTCGATATAGCCACTTGTGCTATATGTTTGGCCATTTGGAGCCTGAATAGCCGCATTGTTTAAGTCACTATTTACCCGGCTTCTTGAATTTTCTTGATAGGGTGAGGCCGACAAACAGGCCGACAAAGCCAAAAACGGCAACACCAATATAGATTTACGCATGATATTTTCCTTCAATTATTGTATGGCCATCAATCGCAGATGCGATAAAAAAATAACCTCAGCAAACCCGCTACGCATTAAACAAAAAATGCAACACATCGCCATCTTTAACCTGATAAGATTTGCCTTCAACCCGCATTTTGCCCGCGTCTTTGGCGCCTTGTTCGCCATTGCAGGCGATATAATCATCATAGGCAATGGTTTCGGCGCGAATGAAACCGCGTTCAAAATCACCATGAATCACGCCTGCGGCCTGTGGGGCCAAGGTGGCATGGCGGATTGTCCAGGCGCGGGCCTCTTTCGGGCCGACGGTGAAATAGGTTTCAAGATCCAACAAGTTATACCCGGCACGAATCAGACGATCAAGGCCTGCCTCTTGCAGGCCCATTTCATCCAAAAATTCTTGGGCGTCGATGGGGTTTAACTGGCTGATTTCTTCTTCGATCTGGGCAGATATAATGACATGCGCCGCCCCTTGGGCAGCGGCCATTTCAACAACCCGCGCCGATTGGGCATTGCCCGTGGCAGCGGCACTTTCTTCGACATTGCACACATAAAGAATGGGTTTTGTTGTCAATAATTGCAACATCCCCCATGCCTTGGCGTCATCGGGTTCAATCGCGGCATGGCGGGCGGGTTTGCCATCATTCAACAAATCACGGGCCACATTCAAAAGGCGTTCTTGTTGAACGGCCTCTTTATCGCCGCCTCGGACCTTGCGCACAATGTTTTGCAGGCGCTTTTCCACGCTTTCCAGATCGGCCAACATCAATTCGGTTTCAATCGTTTCGGCATCGGCGATCGGGTCAACCCGGCCCTCAACATGGGTGACATCGCCATCTTCAAAACACCGCAAAACATGGGCGATGGCGTCAACCTCGCGGATATTGGCCAAAAATTGATTGCCCAATCCTTCACCCTTGGATGCGCCTTTGACCAGCCCCGCAATATCCACAAAAGTCATGCGCGCGGGAATAATTTGTTTGGAACTGGCAATGTGGGCCAATTGATCAAGGCGCGGGTCGGGCACGGCCACATCGCCCACATTGGGTTCAATCGTGCAAAACGGAAAATTCGCCGCCTGCGCCGCCGCCGTTTTTGTCAATGCATTAAACAAGGTGGATTTCCCAACATTAGGAAGCCCCACAATACCCATCCGAAACCCCATGATCGCGCCCCGCTTATTCAATCATATCATTTACCGCATCTATGGCCGGACTGCTGCAAAGGTCAACCCGCGTGCACGCGCCCTATTGATTTCGCAGGCCACATCGCCCAAACCGTATAAAACCGCAAAAGGACCCATGCCATGACCCGCATTGATGATACATTCGCCCGTTTGCACGCCCAAGGCAAAAAGGCCTTTGTTGCCTATGTCATGGCCGGTGACCCTGATTATGAGACCTCGGTTGAAATCGTAAAGGGCCTGCCGGGTGCGGGTGTGGATATTATCGAACTGGGCCTGCCCTTTACTGACCCGATGGCCGATGGGCCGACGATTCAACTGGCCGGGCAACGCGCGCTTGAGGCCGGGCAAACATTGCAAAAAACGCTGGATATCGCGCGGGCCTTGCGCGAAACCGATGACCAAACGCCAATTGTGATGATGGGCTATTACAACCCGATCTATGCACGCGGCGTTGATCGGTTCTTGGCCGAAGCCAATGAGGCCGGGATTGACGGGTTGATTATCGTGGATCTACCCCCCGAAGAAGATGATGAATTATGCCTGCCTGCGCAGGCGGCGGGGTTGAATTTCATCCGTCTGGCCACCCCCACAACCGATGATGCACGCCTGCCAACGGTTTTGCAAAACACATCGGGCTTTGTCTATTATGTGTCGATCACAGGCATCACAGGCGCCGCCCAGGCCCAAGCTGGCGATGTCGCCCCCGAGGTCGCGCGCATCAAAGCCGCCACCGATTTACCCGTGATTGTAGGCTTTGGCATCAAAACCCCCGACCGCGCCCAGGCCATTGCCAAAGTCGCCGATGGCTGTGTCGTGGGATCGGCCATTGTGGATGAAATTGCCAATGGCAAATCGGTGGATGATGTTTTGACCTTTGTCAAATCTTTGGCCGATGGGGCGCATCGGGGGTGAAATGTTCATCTGCGCCGATTTGATCCCGCGCAAGGCATAGACAGGCAGGCCCATGGCAGTTTAGCCTTTGAAAATTGCCATAAATGGATCTGCGCGCCTATGCCTATCATCACCGAAATCAACGATCTGCGCCGCCTGCATGAACGCCGCACCCCACGGATGTTCTACGATTATGCGGAATCAGGCAGTTGGACGGAACAAACCTTTCGCGACAACGTGACCGATTTTGCCGATATTCGCCTGCGTCAACGCATCGCGGTGGATATGACCAATCGCAGCACCGCCACCACCATGGTGGGCCATGATATCGCGATGCCCGTGGCCTTGGCACCTGTGGGCCTAACGGGGATGCAGCACGCCGATGGGGAAATTTTGGCCGCCCGTGCCGCCCAAAATTTCGGCGTGCCCTTTACCCTGTCAACCATGTCGATCTGTTCGATCGAGGATGTGGCCGAACATACGACCAAACCTTTTTGGTTTCAGGTCT
>CAZPSB010000138.1:0-2107 GCA_964589025.1 uncultured Jannaschia sp.
TCGGCCCGCACAGCATGGGTAAACCACCACCCAAACCGCCACAGGCCCAAAACACCCAAAGTGATGGTTACATGTAACACATCGGGTTTGAAAAACCGGTTTGCCGTATGGGTTAACACCCACATCAAAACCGCGATGATAATCGCCATTGCAACAAGTTGACCAAACCGCCATTTGGCCAATCCACGTTTGGGCGGCGGTTTGAATGCGGCCAAACGTTTGGTCAGGTCTTTGTCGAATTCATATTCTGTTTCGGGGGCAAACATGGCTATGGCCTGATATTGTGTAAAAACCGCGTGATGGTATTTTCCACCCGTCTGGCCCAAGGCCGAATGGCCCTAAGCCGAACAGGCATCAAATGGGGCAGGGTGGCGCGGGTTTCGGGGGCGGTTAAATCAGTCAGCGCAACGGTGACGATCATGCCGAATTCTGGTGTCAGGGTGTCGTCAATCCCGGCTTCAAGCGTTTGGATTTGGCCGTCAAGGTGGCGTATTTCCCCGTTCAAGTTGGCCAGTATATCAATATGCATACCGGGGTAAAGCGCGCCTGCCAGGTTTTGGTTGACCCATCCGCGGGCAAGGCGTGCGGTGGTGGCCTCAAGAACAAGGGCCTGCGTGCCGCGCGGCAGAAATTCATTTTGCGATGCGGTGATATTGCGCACGATCCCATCATCTTGGGCAATAATATGCAATGCATCCGCCGCCAGCCGGATATTGCCGCGTTCCCGGCGCAGGCGGCGCAGATCATCTTGCAATGTATCAATTTCACGGCGAATGGCGGTTTGTGCGTCAAATAACGGCAGGTGGTCGGGGGCGTATCGACCCTCAAACGCCGAAAGGGCATCTTGTGCCGTAGCGCGTGTTTCAGGCGTGGCTCGGGCCACGCCCTCGATCAAGCTATGTTCAATCGCATCAATGCGCGCTGCTAAAATCCGATCACGATCAAGGCTATCTTGCAGGCGGTTTTCAATCAGCGCGATGCGCCCGCGCACCTCTAGTAGGGCCGCGTCATTTTCTGGCGTTGTGATGGTCATCAGGCGTTGACCGGCTTCAACAATATCGCCTTGGGCAACGTGAATGTCATCGACAAACCCGTTTTGTAAGGCGCGGTGATCCAATATTGTGGCCTCAATCCGGGCATTGCGAATATCGACCTGTGACAGGCGCGCCCAGATGCCATTGCCCAAGGTCCACAAGACCAGACTGGCGATCAACAGATAGACAAATACCCAAAATGCCGCCCGCATAGACCGGGGTGTTTTTCCCCGGATGGCGGTTTGTTTTTCGGTTTCGGTTTCATCCATGGGCACCAGATCAACCGGGGTGTCTAGGCTGGTGATCATATCGGCGGTGCTGGCCATTTTGCCCGATAGAATGGATTTGTAAAATAGAGACAGCGTTTCGCGTTGCCGCCCCGTCAGGCCTTTGAAAGGCACCAGCCCGGTGTCATCTTGTGTGTTCAATTCGATTGGAAAACTAATATCGACGCCCTGAAACGGGATGGTCATCACCGCATGTTCGGGCGCAGGGCCAAGGGTTTGTGGCCAATCAACCCCCCTAAGAGACCATTCCTGAATGGTGATTTTCCGCCCGTTTTCAAGTGTAAACCAAAGCGGCGCACGGATGCTGTAAGATAAATCAGACATTGGGCGTTCATGGCGAATCTGCAATGGGGTTCTCCGATCAATCGGGTGTGTCATATCGCATCGCATAACGAAAACCGCGCAATACGCAGCATAGGATGCTATCCGAAAGTATACAAAACCGGGTTTGATTAAGATTTATTTGATCTTATCGTATAAGATGATTTTATATCGGTCGAAATAATATAGGGCAGCCCCATGTTGCATCGGTTGGAAATGTTTATTGCGGTTGCGCAAGAACACCATTTTGGCCGCGCCGCCGAACATTTGGGCATCACGCAGCCAACCCTATCGGCGGGGATCAAACAATTGGAAGATCACCTTGGCGTGCAATTGATTTATCGTGGGTCGCGGTATGGTGGGCTAACACCCGAAGGGCAGCGCGCCTTGGTATGGGCGCGGCAATTGGTGGGCGATGCGCGCATATTTCGCGATGAAATGCGCACGCGGCGTCATGGCGTTTCG
>CAZPSB010000138.1:2241-5295 GCA_964589025.1 uncultured Jannaschia sp.
TGCGCGATTTGCGCAAAAACACCCGAATGTGCGGTTTCGCATTCTGTCGCGCAATTCGGCCGATATTCTGACGATGTTAGAAAATCTCGAAATTGATGCGGGCTTGTCATATTTGAATAATGAACCGCTGGGCCGTGTGATATCGGCACCGATTTATGCCGAATCCTATACATTGGTCACCCATGCCAATCATCCGCTGGCCACGCAAGATGATGTCGATTGGGCCGATATCGCCAAGGCCAAACTGTGCCTTTTGACGCCCGATATGCAAAACCGCCGGATTATCAACGAATGTTTTGCCACTGCAGGTGTGGTGCCTGATGTGGCGGTTGAATCCAATTCAACGGTTGTGTTGGCGGCGCATGTGGCATCGGGTGATTGGGTGACGGTGTTGCCATCTGATATGGCGCATTTTCTGGGGGCGGGTAAGGATCTGGTTATTCGTCCAATTTGCGGCCCGCAAATGCCGCAACATGTGGGCCTGATTGCGCCCATACGCGAACCCCGAACGCCGGTATTGCAGGCCCTTTTGGCCGAGGTCACGGCGATTGGGGTGATATAACCCGCTTTTGATAGAAAATTTCTATCGAATAACGAAAATTCATTATTGATATATAATTTTAAATCCGAAACAAATTATACAACGTGACGGAGAATTTTATGCCCCCCAAAACACCGCCCCCCCAAGATAGGGCACAGCCCGACCTGCACGCGCTGCCTGATATCATCGCGGCGCATCTACCGCTTGAGGGTGCGTTGTTGCCGATGCTGCATGCCATTCAAGACGAATACGGGTTTATCCCCGCCGCTTCCCATGCCCCGGTTGCAGATGCGTTGAATATCACCAAGGCCGAATTGCATGGGGTGATTTCGTTCTATCACGATTTTCGGGCCACACCCGCAGGTCATCATGTTTTGAAACTCTGCCGGGCCGAGGCTTGTCAGGCCATGGGCGGCGCACAGATGTCAGATGCAATATTGGCTGCGCTGGGCGTGGAATGGCACGGCACCACGCCCGATGGGCGTATTACGGTTGAACCGGTTTATTGCCTTGGCTTATGCGCCTGTGCGCCGGCGGCCATGGTGGATGGGCGGGTGATCGGCGCGGCAACGCCCAACGCAGTGTTGGCCGAGGTGCAGCCATGAAAATCTATATTCCCGGTGATGCGGCGGCCAAGGCCTTGGGTGCAGATGCGGTGGCCAATGCGATGGCGGCGGAAATCGCGGCGCGTGGATTGGATGCGCAAATCATCCGCAATGGCACGCGCGGCATGGTGTGGTTGGAACCTTTGGTTGAAATTGATCGCGGTCAAGGGCGCGTGGCCTATGGCAATGTTGCCCCCGGCGATGTGGTGGCGGTTTTGGATGCGCGGGCCGAAAGCCTTGGGTCAGTTGATGATATCGCGTTTTTTGCCCGGCAAACGCGCCTGACCTTTGCGCGTTGCGGTGTGATTGACCCATTGGACCTAGACGATTATCAGGCGCATGGCGGCCTGTCTGGCCTGCGCCGTGCGCTTGGCATGACGCAACACGACATTGTCGAGGAAACCAAAACATCCGGCTTGCGCGGGCGGGGGGGTGCGGGGTTTCCCACTGGTATCAAATGGGATACTGTGCGCCAGGCCAAGGCCGATCAGAAATACATCATCTGTAATGCCGACGAAGGCGATAGCGGCACCTTTGCCGATCGTATGATCATGGAGGGTGATCCGTTTTGCCTGATTGAGGGCATGATCATTGCAGGCCTTGGTGTGGGTGCAACCAAAGGGTATATTTACCTTCGGTCTGAATATCCCGATGCAATCTGCGTGATGAAGGCCGCGATTGATAGTGCAAAGAAAAAAAACCTTTTGGGCAATGTCCTTGGGTCGGGGCATGTGTTCGATCTTGAGGTGCGCGTGGGTGCGGGCGCCTATGTCTGTGGTGAGGAAACATCGCTTTTGAATTCGCTTGAGGGCAAGCGCGGCATTGTGCGTGCCAAGCCCCCATTGCCCGCATTAGAGGGATTTTTGGGCCGCCCCACGGTGGTCAATAACGTGATTTCATTGGCCACAATCCCGGTGATTTTTGAACGTGGCGCCGAATTTTACGCCAGCTTTGGTTTGGGCCGTTCCAAAGGCACGATGCCCATTCAAATCGCGGGCAATGTCAAATATGGTGGATTATTTGAAACCGCCTTTGGCCTGCCGCTTGGGGATCTTGTGCATGATATCGCAGGCGGCACCGCCACGGGCCGTGCGGTCAAGGCGGTGCAAATTGGCGGCCCGCTTGGGGCCTATTTTGCGCCCGAAAAATTCGATACCCCCTTTGGATACGAAGAATTCGACACCCAAGGCGGGTTAATCGGCCATGCCGGGATTGTGGTGTTTGACGACACCGCCGATATGCGCGCGATGGCGCGGTTCGCCATGGAATTTTGCGCCATTGAATCCTGCGGAAAATGCACACCCTGCCGCATCGGCGCGCGGCGCGGCGTTGAAACAATTGATCGGATTGGTGAGGGTCAGGCGGACGCGATTGAGATTTTGACCGATCTTTGTGAAACGATGAAAGACGGGTCGCTTTGCGCGCTTGGGGGGTTCACCCCCTATCCCGTGCTAAGCGCGCTAGACCAATTCCCCCAAGATTTCGTACCCACACAGGAGGCCGCAGAATGAAAGATTTCATTATTCCATGGGACGACAAGGATATGGGCACGCCTGCCAAAACCGGCGCGCCAGTGACCCTTACGATTGATGGGTTTGAGGTCACCGTGCCCGAAGGCACATCGGTCATGCGCGCCGCCGCACAGGCGGGCATCAGCGTGCCCAAACTTTGCGCCACCGATAATCTTGAATCCTTTGGATCTTGCCGCCTATGTGTCGTCGAAATCGAAGGGCGGCGCGGTACGCCTGCATCCTGCACCACGCCTGTGGCGTCTGGCATGGTGGTGCGCACGCAATCGAAAAAGGTGCAAAAACTGCGCAAGGGCGTGATGGAACTTTATATTTCCGATCATCCGCTTGATTGTTTGACCTGTGCGGCCAATGGCGATTGCGAATTGCAGGATATGGC
>CAZPSB010000139.1:0-5233 GCA_964589025.1 uncultured Jannaschia sp.
GGCGGTATGTGTGTATCATGATATGATTGAACCCGCGAAACAGGCCTTGGCCGGATCGGGCATTCCCATTGCGGCGGTATCCACCGGGTTTCCCGCAGGGCTATCGCCCTTTCATTTGCGCCTGCTTGAGATTGAACAAAGCGTTCAGGCCGGGGCCGCCGAAATCGACATTGTTATTTCGCGCCGCCATGTTTTGACGGGCAATTGGCAGGCGCTTTATGATGAAATGCGGGCCTTTCGCGCGGCCTGTGGCGATGCCCATGTTAAGGCCATTTTGGCCACGGGTGAATTGGGCAGCCTGCGCAATGTCGCGCGGGCCTCAATCATCTGCATGATGGGGGGGGCCGATTTTATCAAGACCTCAACCGGCAAAGAAAGCGTGAATGCCACCCTGCCCGTCAGCCTGGTGATGATGCGCGCCATTCGTGACTACCAAGATTTGACCGGCTTCAAGGTGGGCTATAAACCCGCAGGCGGTATTTCCACGGCCAAAGATGCCCTAATTTATCTTGCCTTAGTCAAAGAGGAATTGGGCAATCGGTGGTTGCATCCTGATCTGTTCCGGTTTGGGGCCTCAAGCCTTTTGGGCGATATTGAACGCCAATTGGATCATCACGCAACCGGCGCCTATTCGGCCAAACACCGCCACCCATTGGCGTGACAGATGGAACAAATGCATCATGACATTACGCGAAATTTTTGACACAATGGATTACGGCCCCGCCCCCGAAAACGATACCCAGGCCCGCGCCTGGATCGCCAAACATGGCGGAGAATTTGGCCATTTCATTGATGGGGATTTCACCCAAAGCGGTGAAACATTCGCCACCAAAAACCCCGCCACTGGCGAAATTTTGGCCCAGATCACCCAAGGCAGCGCCGCCGATATAGACGCCGCTGTTGCCGCCGCAAACGCGGCCTTTGCGCTTTGGTCTGGCCTGTCATGCCATGCGCGGGCGAAATACCTTTATGCATTGGCGCGATTGTTGCAAAAACATGCGCGCCTGTTTGCGGTTTTGGAAACATTGGATAATGGCAAACCCATCCGCGAAAGCCGTGATATTGATATCCCCCTAGCACAGCGGCATTTTTATTATCATGCCGGGTTGGCGCAATTGCGCGATGATGAATGCGCGGGCCATGTGCCGGTGGGGGTATGTGGGCAGATCATCCCGTGGAATTTCCCCCTGCTGATGTTGGCGTGGAAAATCGCGCCCGCATTGGCGGCGGGCAATACGGTTGTTCTCAAACCGGCGGAATATACCTCGCTGAGTGCGCTGCTATTTGCCGATATCTGCCGCGAAGCCGGATTGCCCAAGGGCGTTGTAAACATCGTCACCGGCGATGGCGAAACGGGTCAGACCATTATCGCACATCCAGATATCGCCAAAATTGCATTTACCGGATCAACCCAAGTGGGCCAATATATTCGCCAGATCACGGCGGGAACGGGGAAATCCCTGACCTTGGAACTGGGCGGGAAATCCCCCTATATCGTGTTTGATGATGCCGATATCGACAGCGCAATAGAAGGTCTGGTTGATGCGATCTGGTTTAACCAAGGGCAGGTGTGTTGCGCCGGGTCGCGCCTTTTGGTGGCCGAAAGCATCGCAGATATGTTTCATGCCAAATTGAAAACCCGCATGGGCAAATTGCGCATCGGCGATCCGTTGGATAAATCCATTGATATTGGTGCGATGGTGGACCCGGCACATTATCGGCGCGTCTTGGATATGGTGGATGCCAATGACGAAGGCGAAACCTATCATGCGCCGATTGCCATGCCCGAAACCGGGTGTTTCTATCCGCCGACCCTGATCACCGGCTTATCGCCATCGGCGCGCCTGATGCAGGATGAAATTTTTGGCCCCGTCTTGGTATCCACTACATTTCGCACCCCGCAAGAGGCCGTGGAACTGGCCAATAACACCCGCTACGGTCTGGCCGCCACAATCTGGAGCGAAAATATAAACCTTGCCCTTGATATTGCCGCCAAGGTCACCGCAGGCGTGGTCTGGATTAACGCCACCAATCTGTTTGATGCCGCCGCCCCCTTTGGTGGCATCAAAGAAAGCGGATATGGACGCGAAGGCGGGGCCGAAGGGTTGCAGGCCTATCTGAAACCGGCCCAATCCCTGCCTGATGCGCCTGTGGTTCATGCGGTGGCAATGCCCCACACCCCAATCGCCGCCGGTCTGGATCGCACGGCGAAACTTTATATCGGCGGCAAACAAACCCGCCCCGATAGTGGTTATTGCGCACCCATTTGGGCCGCTGATGGGCGTGTATTGGGCCATGTAGGCCAAGGCAATCGCAAAGATATTCGCAACGCGGTCGAGGCCGCACATGCCGCCGCAGGATGGGCCAAAACCACCGGGCATATGCGGGCGCAAATCTTGTATTATATCGCAGAAAACCTATCGGCGCGCGCGGGTGAATTTGCCCTGCGCCTACACCATATGACAGGCGACACCACCGACACCGCCCAGGCCGAGGTTGAAGATAGCATTCAAACCCTGTTCACTTGGGCGGCATGGGCCGATAAATTCGGCGGCGATGTCAAACCAGTGCCATTGCGCGGGGTTGCATTGGCCACGCGCGCACCGGTTGGGGTCATCGGGGTGTTTGCCCCCCATGCCCGCCCTTTGGCGGGCGCGATTGGGGCGATGGCACCGGCAATCGCCATGGGCAACCGGGTGGTTTTGGTGCCCTCTGCGCCCTTCCCCTTGGCGGCAACTGATTTATATCAGGTTCTCGATACCTCGGATCTGCCGGGCGGGGTGGTGAATATCGTCACAGGCATGGCAGGTGATTTAGCCCCCACATTGGCCAGCCACGCAGATATCGATGCAATCTGGACATTCAGCCCCGATGTGGATCAGGGCGAAATTGAATATCTTAGCGCAGGCAATCTGAAACGGTGTTGGTCGGCATCTGGCCAATTGCCGGATATTGGCACCGCCCAGGCCAAAATTTTCCTTGATCACGCGACCGAGGTCAAAACAATCTGGTTGCCTTATGGCGCATAAACGACCCGCCCATATATGGGGTATTTTTCATCGCCAAAAAATCATCCAATCAATCAAATCCAGAAATTTAACGGCCAGAAAAAATAAATTTTCCCCATCCGTCAACATCACATCCGCCGCAATCAGCCCAACAATAAGCGCGCCCAACCCTATGGCAACATCACTTTCCATATCATCCGCCTGTGGTTGAATTACAATTGCGATCATAGAATGAACTGACAAAATGAACAACGTCTATACATATACGCCCAACCCCATGCACCCGGCCTATATTCGGATATAGCATACCCTATCGGAGGATCACCATGACCGGCTTATTGGCATTGTTAGATGATATTGCAGGCATCGCCAAAATGGCGGCGACATCCTTGGATGATATCATCGGTCAGGCCGGCAAAGCCGGGGCCAAAGCCGCAGGTGCCGTGATTGATGATGCCGCCGTCACACCAAAATATGTGCACGGGTTTTCGCCTGATCGTGAATTGCCCATTGTGTGGAAAATCGCGCGCGGGTCTATGTTCAACAAATTGGTTATCTTGTTGCCTGCGGCATTATTTCTATCGGCCTTTGCGCCTTGGGCGATTGCGCCTTTATTGATGTTGGGCGGGGCATATTTATGCTTTGAGGGGGGCGAAAAAATATGGCATTGGCTGTGGCCATCCCATAATCATGCCCATGACACCAAGGCAAAAACCGGCACATCCGCGCAATTGGAAGAAGACAAAATTCGCGGCGCAATCAAAACCGATTTTATTCTATCGGCTGAAATCATGACCATCGCGCTGGCCGCGCTTGAAACCGATTCAATCTGGTTTGAAGCCGCCGCTTTGGCGCTTGTTGCGATTGCCATTACCGCAATCGTTTATGGATCTGTGGCACTGATCGTCAAGGCCGATGATGTGGGCCTGCATTTTGCATTACATGGCCAAACCAGCGCGCGCCGGGCCTTTGGGTGGGTAATCGTGCGCGGCATGCCGGGGTTTATGCGCGGCCTTACGATCATTGGCACGGCGGCCATGTTATGGGTAGGCGGGCAGATTATCCTTCATGCACTGGCGCAAATGGGGATTGCCGGGCCGGAACATTGGGTTGAAAACATCGCTCATGCCATGCCCGGCGGGGCCGGGGCCGAATGGGCGGCAGGGGCCGCATTGTTTGGGGTGATTGGTTTGGGCCTAGGCCTTTTGTTGATCCCGGTGGTGACCAAGATCATCAGCCCGGCAATACGCGCCCTTATAAGCGTGTTTCAAAAACATTAGCCAATCATGCCTTTGGGCATTTAGTGTATATTTTGATCGCGATCCGGGGGCGTGGAATCTTGGGGTTCATCCTCGGTCGGGATGGCATATGATCCGTTCAACCAGCGCGCCAAATCAATATCGGCACAGCGCCGGGTGCAAAAGGGTTTATATGTCGGATCAGTCGGTTTACCACAAATTGGGCATGCCATTGATTGCCCCCTATCTGTTTAGCTGATCCAAACGCAGACGCACCGACAGGCCATGCGCCTCAAGCGATTCTGAATGAGCCAAGGTTTCTGCCGCAGGCCCAATCGCACCCAGCGCCGCCGGGGTCAGGTGGGTTAATGTGGTCCGGTTTAAGAAATCAAACACACTTAGCCCGCTTGAAAACCGCGCAGACCGGGCGGTGGGCAAAACATGGTTGGGCCCCCCCACATAATCGCCGATTGCCTCGGGCGTCCAACGGCCAAGGAAAATCGCGCCCGCATGGGTGATAGATTGCAATAAGGCCTGCGGATCATCCACGCAAAGTTGCAAATGTTCGGGTGCGATGCGGTTGGATAGGGCGGCGGCCTCGGCCAAATCGCGGGTTATGATAATGGCACCAAAATCACGCCAAGATGCGCCCGCAATGGCGCGGCGATCCAGCGTTTGCAGGCGCGCCGCGACGGCATCGGCCACGGCCTGGCCAAAACCGGCATCCGGCGTGATCAGAATGGATTGCGCGCTGGCGTCATGTTCGGCCTGCGCCATCAGATCAACCGCCACCCAATCGGGCGGGGTGTTGGCATCGGCAATCACCACAATTTCAGACGGGCCGGCGATCATATCAATGCCGACATGCCCAAACACCCGGCGTTTGGCGGCGGCCACATAGGCATTGCCCGGCCCGGTGATTTTATCAACCGGCGTGATGGTTTGCGTACCGTAAGCCAGCGCCGCAATCGCCTGCGCACCGCCGAT
>CAZPSB010000140.1:0-2127 GCA_964589025.1 uncultured Jannaschia sp.
CGCGGCACAATCGCCTTGACCATCGCAAAAAGGAAAAAGAAAAACGCCATTTTCGCGATCATCCAAAGCGGGCTGTCACCGATAAAGGGCACAGGCGACAACCAACCGCCGAAAAATAGCAATGTCATCAACGCACACATCAGGAATATGGCGATATATTCACCGGCCATGAACAACAAAAACGGGGTGGATGAATATTCAACCTGATAACCTGCCACCAGTTCTGATTCGGCCTCGGGCAAATCAAAGGGGGGGCGGTTCGTTTCGGCCAAGGCACTAACAAAGAACAACACAACCATTGGCAAATGCGGCAACCAATACCACCCAAACAGGCCATAACCGGTATCTTGCGCCGATACGATAGCCCCAAAATTTAACGACCCCGTGGAAATAACGACGCCAATAATAATAAGGCCGATTGACACCTCATAGGAAATCATTTGCGCGGCGGATCGCAAACTGCCCAAGAAAGGATATTTCGAATTTGACGCCCAACCGCCCATGATGACGCCGTATACCTCAAGTGAGGACATGGCAAAAACGTATAAAATCGCCACATTCAGATCGGCCAAAACCCAAGTATCATTAAACGGAATCACCGCCCAAGCCAGAATTGCCAAAACAAAACTGGTCATCGGGGCCAATAAAAACACCGGGCGATCGGCACCAGCGGGAATCACCACTTCTTTTACGACATATTTCAACGCATCGGCAACGGTTTGCAAAAGGCCAAACACACCCACCACATTTGGCCCGCGCCGCATCTGCACCGCCGCCCAAATTTTGCGATCCCCATAGACAAGGAACAGCAGTGAAATCATCACAAAGCCAATCACCAAAAGGCTTTGTGCCGCCATAATGGCGATCATGCCCAGTGTAGTCGAAAAGAAACCGTCCATGCCCCGTCCCTAAATCCGTCGTCCCTAAATCGTCGGTATGCCGCGTTCGACACAATCTTGGATCACCACTTCGGCATCCAATGTGCGAACCCCGCGCGGCAATGTTTCTGATATGGTGTAAACCGCATCTGCGACCCAAACACCACCCTCTTGCATCATGTTTGTGCGCACATGTCGCGCAAAACCATACCCTTCGGTCATAGAATACCGAACCGCAGCGCAACGCGCATAGGCCTGCGCCGCGCGGGCCGTGCCGCCACGACCAATTTCAGCATGAAATCTAACCAGATCTGAATCAAGCCTTTGCACCTGAATGCCCCGATATTCCGTTTCGCCTGTGCAGGCGGATATGACGCCAAGCGCCAACATAAGGGCCAATGCCCCGATGGGTCGCGTTGAGCACATATGTCATTCACTCAGCCGCGATTGGCGCTTTGGCCCGGTCAGCGGCAGCCGCGCTAAGATCTGCCATCAAACTGCTGGCGCGCGCGATTGGGTTGGTTAGATAATGATCACCCACCGCCATCTGCAATTCCGCCTTGGGCGCCGCATCAGATGTGATTTTGTACCAGTTATTTTCTGGCACGCAGTCCAACATGGCCAAATGCGGCACACTATCGCCCATCGCATCGCGCAATTGGCCAATCGAATCATAGGGCAAAACGGCATCCAAACCCGCCGATAAGGCGCGCAAAATGGCCCAGTTTTCCTTGGCCTCACCCGGTGGAAAACCAGCGCGCAAGGCCATTTGTGGGCGGCCTTCGGTATTCACAAATAGGCCTGATTCTTCGGTATAGGCCGCAGCAGGCAGGATGATATCAGCGCGATGCGCCCCGCGGTCGCCATGGCTGCCTTGGTAAATCACAAAAGGCCCATCGGCCAATTCAATCTCATCCGCGCCAAGGTTAAAGACAAGATCGGCCCCGTCCAAGGCGGCCTCAACCCCGCCTTGGGTGGTGGCCCCCACATCCATCGCGCCCACACGCCCCGCCGCCATGTGCAAGATCAACAAACCCGATTGTGTTTGTTCGGCCAATTCCATCGCCGCCGCCAATACCGCCGGACCATCGGCACCGCGCAACCCGCCTTGGCCCAAGATGACCAAAGATGGTTTTTCCAAAATATCGCCCCCATGGTCACGCGCATTGAGCGCCGCCAATGCCGCGCCATCCGTGCCCAGATGCGTATAATCATAGGTCAGATCAACGGCTTGGCCCACCAGACCGAC
>CAZPSB010000140.1:2137-5107 GCA_964589025.1 uncultured Jannaschia sp.
CCCTTTCAACCACGCCTTGCGGATACGCGCGTTTAGAACCGGGGCCTCGGCCCGCGGGTTGGTGCCAATCAACATGATGGCCTGCGCATCATCGATATCTTCGATCTTGGCCGTTCCGACATAGGCAGATCGATTGCCTTCGGGCAGATAGGCGCCATCCACACGGCATTCAACCTGACCGCCTTGGCCTTGCACCAATTGTTTCAGGGCAAAAGCCGCCTCAACCGGGGCAAGATCGCCAATCAAACCAGCCAATTTCTTGGCCCCTTTGATCTTGGCCGCCGCCAAATGCAACGCATCTGCCCATGATGCAGGGCGCAATTTGCCATTTTCACGAATATAGGGTTTGTCCAAACGTTGGCGGCGCAGACCATCCCAGATATACCGGGATTTATCGCTTAGCCATTCTTCATTCACACCATCATGGTTGCGCGGCAAGATGCGCATCACCTCACGCCCCTTGGCATCAATGCGAATGTTTGACCCCAGCGCATCCATCACGTCAATGGATTCGGTTTTTGTCAATTCCCAAGGCCGCGCCGTAAAGGCGTAAGGTTTGGATGTCAGCGCGCCAACCGGGCAAAGATCAACGATATTGCCTTGCAATTCACTGTCTAAGGTCTGGCCCAGATAAGATGTTATTTCGGCATCTTCGCCGCGCCCGGTCTGGCCCAGTTCGGGCATGCCTGCGACCTCGGTAATGAAACGCACGCAGCGCGTGCATGAAATACACCGCGTCATCGCCGTGCCGACAAGCGGGCCAAGATCCATATTATCAACCGCGCGTTTGGGTTCGCGGTACCGGGAAAAATCAACGCCATAGGCCATGGCCTGATCTTGCAAATCGCATTCGCCCCCCTGATCGCAAATCGGGCAATCCAACGGATGATTGATCAACAAAAATTCCATCACGCCTTCGCGGGCTTTTTTAACCATGGGCGATTTTGTTTTAATTTCGGGCAGTTCCCCATTACGCCCGCCGCGCAAATCGCGCACCTGCATTGCACAAGATGCCGCCGGTTTCGGCGGGCCGCCCACGACCTCGACCAAACACATGCGGCAATTGCCTGCAATCGACAGGCGTTCATGGTAACAAAACCGGGGGATTTCGATGCCGACTTGTTCACATGCCTGAATAAGGGTCATGGCCGGGTCGGCCTCGACCTCGAGGCCATCAATGATGATTTTGCGCAATTCACTCATCGGTGCGATCCCTTTTAACGGCTGAAGGCCGGGAAGGGCCCGGCTTTTGTTCCCCCTTCAATAACGTTGTTTTCAATTGCTACGCAAGAGGCGACCGATCTGCGTTTGCGCGGAAATTTCGCTTTCGCCGAACTGACAAACCTGTGTTGCATTGTCAAAATCAACGCCGCGCTGTGCCATATACCCGCGCGCAATTTCAGTATAGCGGTCGCGTTCGGCATCATCGTCAACATAGGCGCGGATTTCACGGCGACTAAAGCCCAAATCTTCGGCACGCCCAACAAGGCCCTGAAAAAAGATATAGGTGGGCGCGCGGCGTACCTCGATCTGATCACAGGCGCGTTGAATGCGACGCCCAACCGCAACATAGGTCAACCCTTCGCGCAATTCAGGATCATCGCGCAACGCCTGCCAATTATCGGCATAAGCAGGGGCGAAACTTGTGATCAAAAGACCAAGGGCCAACGCCCAAACGGCAATAGCGGGGGGGGATGATAACAAAGGCATATCTATTTTCCTTTAGCCAGAAATTACCCAAACTATAAGGCGTAAACGGGGATGATATTCAATAACCCGTTTGACAGGCCGCAATAATATCGCCTGGTTGGGAATTGTGGGGTTCACATCCAAGGCACCAATATAAAAAGGGATGGGCCGTCAAAGCCCATCCCAAGATCAAAATCTGTTTTCGGATATAAAGATGCGATAAGCACATGATGCTTATCGGCGTCTTTTAGCCTCTTTCGCGGCCTAGTTCATAGCCGATATTGTAACCATAGTCATAGTCACTATCAGGGTCGCTTGTGCTGCGCATTGGTGGATGTGGGCAGGGGGGAAGTGTGGGCGACACAGTGCTGCCTGATTCTTCCTGATAGCCTTCGGTATATCCGTCATCGAAACCTTCGCAGAAATCGCTATCGGCAAAGGCAACACCTGCCGACAAAACCAAAGCGAAAGCACTAACACCAAGAATTTTCATAATTTGGATTCCTTCCGTTAAATTGTATTTTAATTGATAATTCAATTTTTCAGGCACGCAAGCCTATTTATACGTCTGAAATTTGATCGGCAAAAAACCGCCAAATCTAACGATACCTGCACCGACCCCGCACTTGCAGCGACCCATTATCGCCGCGCGTCACCTGCCAATCATTGGTTGCAGGGTCAATCACCCAATCCACATCAGATCGGCGCGTATATTCTATGCAATGGCGTGTGGCAGGCAATCGGGCACTTTCGCGCGCGGCCTGCAAACTGGCACCATCTGCGGCAACCGTTACCGAAAAATCACGTGGATCATCACCGGGGCTTAACCGCGCCGAATAAGGCAAACCCGCCGTCAACGTGCCCCCACGCAACCGATCGGCCACGTCACAGGCCGACACCGCCAGACCCAAAACACCCAAAACGATCACTGAAACAAACCGCTTTTGCAACATATGCCCCCCTTTGTCGATTTGCCGTATCATTAACTATAAATGCAAACCCAAAGACGCGCTATATTACAATCTGTTTTCGGCATATTTATTCCGCTGCGATATCCACCGCACCCCCGCGTTTGACACGAATGCGATTTTCGATTTCGGGGCGGAAATGACGAATCAGGCCCTGAATCGGCCACGCCGCCGCATCGCCCAACGCGCAAATTGTATGGCCTTCAACCTGTTTGGTAACATCCAGCAACATGTCGATTTCTTCGACCTGCGCCTCACCTTTGACCAAACGATCCATCACGCGCATCATCCAGCCGGTGCCTTCGCGGCATGG
>CAZPSB010000141.1:0-5104 GCA_964589025.1 uncultured Jannaschia sp.
TGGGCTAGGGCGCTTGCCACATCAATATCGGCCAGAGTTTTGGCCAGGGCCGTGATTTGATCTTGGCTGGCCAAAATTTCGGTGCATAGGTCATCGAAAATCTGGCGTTCAATTTCTAACGCGCGATTGCCGGCATTTAAAATCCGTGTTTCCAGTTGCGATAAATCCACCGTGGTAAATCGCAGCGCATTTGCCGTGGTTTGCCGGTGGATAAACCGATCAGATAAAGGCGCGGCCAGCATTTTATCGGCATGGGTGGCAGTGGTTTCGATAAAATACCCCAACACATTGTTATGTTTAATCTTTAGTGATGAAATCCCTGTTTCTGTGGCGTAATCGGCCTGCATTTTGGCAATGATACCCCGGCCCTGATCACGCAATTGGCGGGCTTCGTCCAGATCATGGTGATACCCTATTGCCACCAAACCACCATCGCGCAGATTGGCGGGCGGGTCATTGACCAGGGCCTCGGATAACAGGGTTAAAAGATCCCCATGATCTGCCAAATGGCCCAAACTTTTGGTCAGGCCTGGCGGATGGTCGGGCGCGTCATTCAACAAGGCCAAGATATCACGCCCGGCCCCAATGCCATCGCGAATGGCCGCCAAATCGCGCCCGCCGCCCCGGCCAAGCGCAATACGCGACAAGGCCCGGTCAAGATCGGGGCAATGTTTCAATGCATCGCGGACCTGATCGCGCAGGTCTGAATTGTGATAGAAAAACAGGTTGATCGCCTGCCAGTCTTGGATTTCATGCAAATCAAAAGATGGGCTGGCCACACGGTTTTCCAACACACGCCCCCCGCCCGCGGTCAGGGTTTGGTCAATCGCGCTTAGTAAACTGTGGTTGCGCCCGCCTGCCATATTTTGGGTCAATTCCAGATTGCGGCGTGTGGCGGCGTCAATCTGCATACGGGTTTCAGATGAAAACCGTTTTGGCGCCCGCAGCAAAGGCAGCGCGCCTTTTTGTGTGATATCCAAATAGGCCACCAACGCGCCCATGGCTGCGATTTCCGCGCGGGTAAAGGCGCCAAACCCATCAAGGGCGGTAACGTTGAACACCGCCTTCAGGCGGTTTTCGCCGCTTTGGCTGTCGAAATTTACATCGGGCAGGGTGTGGTTTGGGGTATCACTTTGGGTGATAATATCGGCGGGTTCAGACGCGATTGTATCAGGTGTCAGAATCTCACGCGGGGATAGGCGCGCGATTTCCGCCGCAAGCCGGTTTTGTGCGCAGGCTTGGGCATAAAGATCGCCGGTTGATATATCGCACCAAGCCAAGGCGCCTTGGCCGCGAATATCGACATAAGCGGCCAGATAATTATGGCGCCGCGCCTCAAGAAGGGTGTCTTCGGTCAGGGTGCCGGGGGTCACGACGCGCACGACCTGACGACGAACCACGGATTTTGACCCGCGTTTTTTCGCCTCGGCCGGGTCTTCCATCTGTTCGCAGACGGCGACGCGAAAGCCCTTTTTAATCAAGGATAACAAATAGCTTTCTGAACTATGGGCCGGCACACCACACATGGGGATGTCATTGCCATTATGTTTGCCGCGTTTGGTTAGCGCAATATCCAACGCCTGAGCCGCCGCAATGGCATCTTCAAAAAACAATTCGTAAAAATCACCCATGCGATAGAATAATAGATCATCAGGATGGGCGGCTTTGATTTCAAGAAATTGCGCCATCATGGGCGTGACGGCAGATGCCATGGATTGCCTCGTTCATCATCTTATTCAGAAATGGCCCGAATTGTGGTAAATCGCAAAGAAAAACTGCGCAACCGCCCCGCAGTTTTCACTATTCACCCCCGATGGCGCGTATCATTTGGTGATATCGTCCCAAAAGCCTTTGACCTTTTCAAAAAAACCTGCCGCATGGGGCGTGTTGGTCGTGGCGCAGCTTTGTTCGAATTTTCGCAACAAATCCTTTTGTTCTGCATTCAGGCCAACCGGTGTTTCGATTTGCAATTCGATATACATATCGCCCATACCCGCCCCGCGCAGTGCTGGCATGCCCTTGGCGCGCAGGCGCATTTGGCTGCCGGATTGTGCGCCTTCTTTGATTTTCACGCGGCTGCGCCCGCCATCAATATTGGGCACATCAATTTCACCGCCCAAAGTTGCGGTAATCATAGAAACGGGTACACGGCAAAACAGGTTCATGCCATCGCGTTCAAATAGATTGTGTTCTTTGACATCAATAAACACATATAAATCCCCCGCACCACCACCGCGCAGGCCGGCCTCACCTTCGCCAGAAAGACGAATGCGATTGCCGGTTTCCACACCTGATGGCACAGATACATCAAGGGTGCGTTTTTTCTGTACCCGACCCACGCCTTGGCAGGATGTGCAGGGGTTTTTAATGATTTGACCCAGGCCCGAACATGTGGGGCAGGTGCGTTCAACGGTGAAAAAGCCCTGTTGCGCGCGCACTTTGCCCATTCCTGAACATGTGGGGCAGGTGGCCGGTTCTGACCCTGCCGCAGACCCTGTGCCATTACACCCGTCACAGGCCGCCGCTGTGGTGATTGAAATAGATTTATGGGTGCCCGCATAGGCCTCTTCCAGTGTGATGGATAGGTTATAACGCAGATCAGACCCACGTGTTGCACGTTGCCCGCGCGCGCCGCCGCCCCGGCCACCGCCCATAAAATCACCGAATAGATCTTCGAACACATCTGAAAAGGCAGATGAAAAATCGCCCTGCCCGGCCCCGCCAAACCCGCCCCCACGCGGGCCACCGGCGCCCATGCCCCCATCAAAGGCCGCATGGCCGAACCGATCATAGGCGGCCTTTTTATCGCCGTCTTTCAAAACGTCATAGGCTTCGTTCACTTCTTTGAACTGCGCCTCGGCATTGGGGTTGTCTTTGTTGCGATCAGGGTGAAGTTCTTTTGCCTTTTTGCGATACCCTTTTTTGATTTCATCGGCAGATGCCCCTTTGGACACGCCCAGAACGTCGTAATAATCGCGCTTTGCCATTTTTTATCCTCTCACAGGGCATGCGATGCCCGGTCTTGCGGTGGTGCGGCGTCTTGCGTTGGGCGTCACATGCGGCGACGAAATATCGCGTTGATATCCGCACGGGTGACCATTTCATACCCTTTATCTGACAAAAGTTGCGGCAATTCCGCGCCGTTATGCACCACCTCGATGATGATTGTCGTTGGCCATAGCCCCGGATCCGCATGTGCAAAGAAATGGGTCAAGGCCGCAATTTCATGCCCTTCAATGTCAATCTTCATGGCGTCAATCCGGGTGATTTCGGCCTGCGATAAAATATCGACAAGTGGGCGCGCCATCACGGTCAGATCGCCATTTGCGCCGCCAATGCGTGCTGTGCCCCGGTTTTTCAACCCGTCTGATATGAATTGCACGGCGCCTTCGCGGTCGCTGACGGCATAAGGTGCATGGGTGATCTGTTGATCGGGGGTTTCATTAAGCGCGATATTGATGCGCAAACGGCGGGCGTTTTCAGGGTCAGGTTCGATGGCAAGTGCCCTAAGACGCACCTGCCGGGCCTGTGCCATGGCCGCCACAAATAGGCTGTAAAAGCCAACATTCGCGCCGATATCAACAAAAACAAAACCATCATTTGCCTTTGAAACACATTCGGCAAGATCATCCATTTCGGGCCGGTCAAAATGCCCTGCGCCGCAAAACACCCGCTTTTCGCACACATTGCCCCATGGGTTTATGCGTGTGCGTATGCCATTGGGCAGGGTCACGTCATAAGGGGCTTTGTGGCATGATTTGATGATTTTGCGCACTGCACTGCGGACCCCGTAAACCGGGATCCGGTCTGCCATGCGGCGCAGATAATCCAACCCCGAAGGCAGCGCATACGCACCAAAAGGCGGTGTGAGTGTCGTTTGGTGCGTATCCATTCATGCCCTCGATCAGGTTTGGATCAGCCGCGTTTGTGTTGATCGTCGATATCTTCGAAATCGGCATCAATGATATCATCATCCACCGAACGCGGGCCATCATCTTGGTTGTCCATTATGGGGCCATCATCGGCGTCACCGCCATCTTGTTGCGCCTTGTAGATCGCTTCGCCCAGACGCATCGCGGCCTCGGTTACATTTTGAATGCCACCTTTGATCTTTCCTGCATTTTCGGTTTCAAGCTGTTCTTTCAGGTTTTTGATCGCAAGTTCGATTGCCTCAACCGTCGAAGGATCAACCTTGTCGGAATGTTCCTCAAGTGATTTTTCGGTTGAATGGATCAGGGATTCGGCCTGATTCGTGGCCTCGATCAATTCTTTGCGTTCTTTATCTGCATCGGCATTGTCTTCGGCTTCGCGAACCATGCGGTCAATATCTTCGTCCGACAACCCGCCAGAGGCTTGAATGGTTATGTTTTGTTCGCGCCCTGTACCTTTGTCTTTGGCCGAAACAGACACGATGCCATTGGCGTCAATGTCAAATGTGACCTCAATCTGGGGCACACCGCGCGGGGCGGGGGGGATGTCATCCAAATTAAACTGGCCCAATAATTTATTGTCATTGGCCATTTCGCGTTCCCCTTGGAAAACGCGGATGGTCACGGCGTTTTGGTTATCCTCGGCGGTGGAAAACACGTTGGATTTCTTGGTTGGGATCGTGGTGTTTCGATCAATCAGGCGTGTGAACAGGCCGCCTTGGGTTTCAATGCCCAAAGATAGCGGCGTGACGTCAAGCAAGACAACATCGGTCACATCGCCTTGCAAAACACCGGCCTGAATGGCGGCACCCATGGCCACGACCTCATCTGGGTTCACACCTTTATGAGGGTCTTTGCCAAAGAAAGCCGCGACTTCTTCGATCACTTTGGGCATGCGGGTCATGCCGCCGACCAACACAACCTCATCAATGTCGCCTTTTGACAGGCCCGCATCTTTCAACGCGGCCGCGCAGGGTTTCAGGGATTGTTTAATCAGATCGGAAACCAAGCTTTCTAATTTCGCGCGGGTCAGTTTCATCACAAGGTGCAAGGGCTGCCCATTGGCCCCCATGGTGATGAAGGGTTGGTTGATTTCGGTTTGTGATGACGAAGACAGTTCGATTTTGGCCTTTTCGGCGGCTTCTTTCAAACGTTGCAGCGCCATTTTGTCTTGG
>CAZPSB010000142.1:0-5002 GCA_964589025.1 uncultured Jannaschia sp.
TATCGGGCGCGCCTTTGTCTATGGCTTGGGCGCGATGGGTCAGGCCGGTGTCACCAAGGCATTGGATATCATCCACAAGGAATTGGATACATCCATGGCGCTCTGCGGGGAACGGGATGTGAAAAACCTTGGACGGCAAAATATTTTATTGCCACAAGATTTTTCAACCCGCTGGACATAGCAAAGGGGCTAGCTAGACCAAGCCCCTGCCCTGCAATAACGGCCCCACATCCGGCATCCGCCCGCGAAAAGCGGTATAAAGGGTGTCGGCCTCGGCGGTATTGCCGGCCGATAAGATATGACGTTCTAACTTGGCGGCCAAATCGGAATTAAAAGGATCACCGGTTTCTTCAAAGGCGGCAAAGGCATCGGCATCCATCACCTCGGACCACATATAACTGTAATAGCCGCTGGAATATCCATCGCCCGAAAACACATGCGCAAAATGCGGTGTGGCGTGGCGCATGCCAATGGCCGGCGGCATACCGATATCGGCCAAAATCTGCGCCTGCATCGCCATTGGGTCTGTCGGGGCCGGGCCGGTGTGAAATTCCAAATCAACCATCGCCGAGGCCACATATTCCACCGTCTGAAACCCCATATCATAGCTGCGTGCGGCCAAAAGACGATGTAACATATCCTGTGGGATCGGCGCGCCGGTTTCCACATGGCGGGCATGTTTGCGCAGCACTTCGGGCACCTCCAGCCAATGTTCGAATAATTGGCTTGGCAATTCCACAAAATCGCGCGCCACCGACGTGCCCGAAATCGACCCATAGGTCACATCTGATAACATCTGATGCAACGCATGGCCAAATTCATGAAACAATGTGCGCGCATCATCATAAGACAAAAGCGATGGGTCACCCTTGGTGAAATTGCATATATTCACAACGATGGGCCGCACATTACCGCCCAGTTTGCTTTGTTCGCGCATCGCAGAACACCACGCGCCTGATCGTTTTGAAGGGCGGGCGAAATAATCACCGATGAAAACGGCGATATGTTGGCCAGACCGCGTGACCTCCCAGGCGCGGGCATCGGGGTGATATAGCGCAATATCCAGGGGCCGGAAGGACAGGTTGAACAGACGATGCGCACAATCAAACACCGCCTCAATCATGGCATCAAGCGCGAAATAAGGTTTCAAAACCGCTTCATCCAGATCATGTTCACGCAGGCGGCGCATTTCGGAATAATAGCGCCAATCCCACGCGGCCAAATCATCATTCACACCATCGGCGCGCATCATATCGTGTAAAATCTGCGCATCTTCATGCGCCTTGGCCTGTGCCGGTTGCCAAACTTTGGTCAATAAATCACGCACCGCGCCCGGCGTGCCGGCCATTTCGGGGGCCAGTTTGAAATCGGCAAAGCTATCATAGCCCAACAATGTTGCACGTTCTGCACGCAGCGCCAGAATTTCGGTGGCAATCGCACGATTATCAGTTGCACCACCATTCGCGCCACGCGCAACCCATGCACGATAGGCCCTTTCGCGCAAATCACGGCGGGGGCTGAATTGCAAAAACGGCACGATCAAAGACCGCGACAATGTGATGATTGCACCACGCATCGCGCGATCTTGGGCGGCCGCGCGGGCGGCGGCAATCACGAAATCCGGCAGGCCGGCAAGATCATCATCGCCCAAGGGCATGACCCAATCGCGTTCATCGGCCAAAAGATTTTGTTCAAATTCCGTTCCCAACACGGCAAGGCGGGCCAAGATATCGGTTAAACGGGCGGCCTGCGCGCCCCCCAAACCCGCACCTGCGCGCATAAAACGGCGATAGGTTAAATCCAGAACCCGCGCCTGTTCATCCGTTAGGCCAAGCGTATCACGCGTGTTCCACAAGGTTTCAATCCGCACAAAAAGCGCGGTGTTATTGGCCACCCAAGACGCATAGGCGGCCAATTTCGGGGCAAATTCGCGCTGCAATTCTTCGCGTGTGGTGGTCGAATCGGCACTGGCCAAATTGAAAAACACGCCCGCCACGCGGTCTAATGTGGCCTCGGCCTGTTCAAGCGCCGCGATCGTGTTGGTAAAACTGGGCGCATCGGGGTTTTGGGCAATGGCGGTGATCGCCGCCCGGCCTTTGGCCAAACCTTGATCCATTGCCGGGCCAAAATGATGATCCTGGATATCGGCAAAAGGTGGCAGGCCAAAAGGCGCAGTCCAATTTTGTAACAACGGGTTTTCAGATAAGGGCACGGGAGCAATCCAATATGATCAAGATGTGATCCATATCTAATGCGCGCGGCGCGCGGGCGCAATTGGCCCGCGCGTCACATATTTATCAATTCTGCGGAAATGCCGCATTTAGCGCGATTTCAACCATGTCAGAAAAACTGGATTGGCGTTGATCAGATGGCAACGCCGCCCCCGTTAGCAAATGATCGGAAACCGTTAAAAACGCCGCCGCACGGCACCCATAACGGGCGGCCAATGTGTAAAGTTCGGCGGTTTCCATTTCAACGGCCAAAACCTGATGGCGCACCATTTGATCATTCAAATCCGGGCGTTCATCATAAAACACATCCGATGAATAAATGCCGCCCACATGCGATGCAATATCGCGCGCCTTGGCAAATTCATACCCTGCCATCAAAAGGCCAAAATCCGCACAAGGGGCGAAATTCAATTCTTTGAATAGACCCAAAGACGGGGTTGAAATACTAGAAGCCGTCATGGCAAAAACCACATCGCGCAATTCAATATGGGTTTGCATAGCCCCGGCCGACCCAATTCGGATCAAGGTTTTTGCCCCATAATCGCGGATCAATTCATTGGCATAAATTGAAAGGCTTGGCATCCCCATTCCTGATCCTTGGATCGTTACACGATTGCCACGCCAAAATCCGGTAAAGCCCAACATACCGCGCACGGAATTCACGCATTCGGCATGATCCAGAAATGTTTTCGCCGCCCATTCCGCACGCAATGGATCGCCTGGCATTAAAACGGTTTCAGCAATTTGTTCAGGCGCGGCCACAATATGGACTGTCATGGATCAAATCGCCAAATCAGACATGGTTTTACCCTGATCCAAGGCATTTTTAACCCATTGCGGTTGGCGCCCGCGCCCCGTCCAGGTTTGCGATGGATTGGCTGGATTCATATATTTTGGCGCCGCTTTTTTCGTTTTCTTGGATTTCAAAACATCATCCATTGAAAACCCAAATTCTTGGGCGGCTTTTTCCATCGCAATCAAGGCTTTGTTTCTGTTGCGATCTTCATATGTTTTAATGGCTTTATCAATATCATTTTTAAGGGATTTCAGTTCTGAAATTGAAAGGGTTGATAAATCGATCATATACACTCTCCGTGTTTAGGCATGGAATAATTACAACAAATTTTATCAATTGAAAAGCCTTAGATAAACGATACCGCGCCGCAATGATATTTTGGCTTTTCAGATCAAAACCCGCGCAGATTTAATCTTATTCGCGGGTTAGGATCAAGCGTCCATCCCTGATTTCAATATGGTCAAACCGTTGTAGATATTGCATGCCCAAAAGGCTGGTTTGCATCAACCCCCGGTTCACAACCGCAAACACATTTCTATCTGTGAAATCGCCTAATGTCATAGCCTCAAGGAAAATCGGTGCCGTTTCCACTTGGCCATTGGCGGTAAAGGCGCGGCCTGTATATGACAGCCCCCCAATATCAAGCCCAACGCGCATTGCATCTTGTTGGCTTAGAACAATATCGGTGGCGCCTGTATCAATAATGAATTCAACATCCACATTATTTACATCAATTGTAATGTGATAATGCCCATCATTGGCAAGTGGAATTTCAACGCGTGCGCCATTATCAAAAATGACTTGGCGCCCCAAGACCGTATCGCGAATATCTGACCAGATCACAACCGCAACAATCACCCCAAGAAAGATAAACCCCCAAATTGCCGCATATTGGGCCATTTGCCCCCAATTGTGCCGTGCAGATGCAAACACCCACCCCCCAATCACTAGGCCCAAAACCGATAGATATAATAAATTTGCCAATTGATCGCCCGCCATTTCGGTGCCTTTCATAATCTATGGGGTGTGATATTAAACCAATTCAGGCCAAAATGGCCGCTAAATCTAAACCATAACGGCAATTTTTTCTTGATCGCCTACATTAAAAACGCGTTTATAGCGCGCGATTTCGTGATCTGGGCCCATGGCCTTTTCAGGATTATCTGATAATTTAACCGTCGGGCGCCCATTGGCCGCCAAGGCCTTGCACACCAATGAAAACGGGGCCAATGCATCGGATGGCGCAAGCCCACGGAAATCATTGGTCAACAATGTGCCCCAACCAAAGCTGACGCGCACACGATGTGCAAACATTGCGTGCAGATTTTGGATGGTGGCCACATCCAACCCATCGGAAAAAATAACAAGCTTGGTTTTTGGGTCTTCGCCGCGCGATTGCCACCATGCAATCGCGGCCTCGGCACCTTTGACGGGGTCGCCGGAATCAATGCGAATGCCGGTCCAACGGGCCAACCAATCCGGCGCGCGGTCTAAAAACCCGCGCGATCCATAGGTATCGGGCAAGATCACGCGCAAATTGCCATCATGTTCTTCGTGCCAATCTGACAACACATCATAGGGCGCATTGGCCAATGCGTGATCATCAGGGGCAAGCGCGGCATATACCATGGGCAATTCATGGGCATTTGTGCCGATGGCTTCAAGATCATGGTTTTTGGCAATCAGGCAGTTTGAAGTGCCGGTAAAGGCGGCGCCCAAACCTTCTTGCATGGCCTGCACGCACCAATCTTGCCACAAAAAGGAATGCCGCCGCCGCGTGCCGAAATCGGCGATTTTTAGGCCTTTAATCTGGCGCAGGTCTTTGATTTTTTCCCATAATTTGGTCATTGCACGTGCATATAGAACCTGTAATTCAAACTTGTCCATATCGCCCAAAACCGCGCGCGATCGCAGTTCCATCAATACCGAAAGCGCGGGAATTTCCCATAACATGACCTCGGGCCAGGATCCTTGG
>CAZPSB010000143.1:0-4913 GCA_964589025.1 uncultured Jannaschia sp.
ATTGGTGGCGTTGATATCGGTCATGTTCATCAATGATTGGGTTTGGGCCTTGATTGCCTTGGTCGGGGCGCCCATTGCGGCGCTGCCCATTTTTGTTTTGCAACGGTTTATCCGAAAACGCCAACATATCGTGCGGCAGGCGGCGTCGCAATTATCATCCCAGTTGAATGAGATGTTTCACGGTGTGCAATCCATTAAGTTGAACCGTTTGGAAGATTATGAACTTAGCCGGTTTCAGGCCGTGACCCGTTCATTTCGCCACCATGCATTCCGATCGCAGGCCGGTATTGCCATTGGCCCCGGATTGATTGATCTGATGGCCGCCGCAGGGGTTGTTGCGGTTTTGTATTACGGGGGCGCGCAAATCATCGCAGGCGAAAAAACCATTGGCACGTTCATGTCATTTTTCACCGCGCTTGGCATGGTGTTTGACCCGATGCGGCGTTTGTCTACGGTGGCGGGGCAATTGCAGGCGGCGGCGACATCGCTTGATCGGCTTTATGCGGTATTGGAAACGGACCCTACGATTTTATCACCCGCTGCGCCCGCCAAGGTGAAAACCGGCGATATTCGGTTTGATAATGTGCATTTCGATTATGGGCATGATCCGGTGTTGCGCGGCCTAAGTTTCATAGCCGAGGATGGCAAAACAACCGCGCTTGTCGGCCCATCTGGTGCGGGCAAGACAACGGTATTTGGCCTGCTTACACGGTTGATTGATCCGCAATCGGGGCAAATCACAATTGGCGATGTGCCTGTTGATACATTGGATATTGGCGATTTGCGTGATGAAATTGCCGTGATGGGGCAGGAAACAGCGTTATTTAATACGACGATTGCGCAAAACATTCGCCTTGGCAATCTTGGGGCAACTGATGAACAAATCAGGGCGGCGGCGAAATCTGCAAATGTGTTGGAATTTACCGATCACATGCCACAGGGGTTGGATACACCGGTTGGGCCACGTGGGTCTGGCCTGTCGGGGGGGCAACGTCAACGCGTGGCTATTGCGCGCGCCTTTTTGAAATCTGCGCCGATTTTGTTGATGGATGAGCCGACATCTGCACTTGATGCCGGGTCTGAGGTTTTGGTGCAGCAGGCCATGCGTGAGCTATCGAAAAAGCGCACAACATTGATTATCGCGCATCGCCTATCCACCATCCGTGATGCGGATAAAATTGTCGTTTTGGAACATGGCCAAGTGGTTGAACAAGGCGCGCATGATGCGTTGATCGCCAAAGGCGGTGCTTATGCGCGCTTGCATGACCTGCAGGCCAAAGGCCTGCCAATCTAACTTTTAGGGCCTACATAGACTGGTTTTGAGGGTGCCATAAAATTTGGTCGCATATCATTGACAAATTTCTTGGAACGTTCCAGTTTAGGCTTGGATAACCTTGGATAACATGGGGCGTGGCTAACATGGGAATCGTCTTGTTCAGAACAGGGAAGGGGCATGTATGAAATGGGGTCTTATCGGGGCCAGTGATATCGCGGCGGGCCATATGATTGGCGCGATCCGCGCATCCGGGGGCGATATCGTATCTGTGCTTAGTTCAAGCGCAAATCGCGCAAGATCATATGCCGAAACGCATGATATTGCAAACGGATACACCGATCTTGATACATTGTTGACCCGTGATAGGGTTGAGGCGGTGTATATTTCAACCACAAATGACAAACATTTTCCCCAAGCTATGGCCGCCATCGCCGCCGGTAAACATGTGTTATGTGAAAAACCGCTTGCTATGAATGTGTCGGATGCCGCCGCCATGGTGCGCGCGGCCCAAAAGGCCGGTGTGGTTTTTGCCACCAACCATCATTTGCGCAATGCAGGGGCGCATTTGGCCATTCGCGACCTGATCCAATCTGGCCGTATTGGTAATGTGCTAAGTGCGCGTGTGTTTCACGCGGTGTTCCTGCCGCCTCGGCTTCGGGGTTGGCGGATTGACAACCCGGCTGCTGGCGGTGGGGTGATTGCCGATATTGTGGTGCATGATGCCGATACAATTCGTTTTCATCTTGGCGAAGACCCGGTGGATGTTGTGGCCACCGCCACCGCATCGGGCCTGGGGCAGGGGGTTGAAGATAGCGTGATGTCGATCTGGTCCATGCCGTCGGGCGCGATTGTGCAAACGCATGAAAGTTTCACCCACGCCTTTGCCGAAACCGGGCTAGAGATTTACGGAACCAAAGGGGCAATCATTGCCAAAGGCGTGATGACCCAACAACCGGTTGGTGAAATCACCCTGAAAACCGAAACGGGCGCAGAACAAATTACCTTTTCAACCCATGATCTTTACGACCGTGCCACGGGTCTGTTTGCCAAGGCCTGTGCGCATCAAGGCCTGCCTGCTGCAACCGGTGTGGATGGGGTGAAATCATTGGCGGTGGCCATGGCGGTGGCGCGCGCCGCAATATCGGGCAAACGCACCCGCATTGATTACGGAGGCTTATAGCCGATGGGTAAAATCACCTTGGCCGCGGATGCGGTCGCAAAAATTGCCGATAATGCGGTTGTGACCATTTCGTCTTCATCGGCATTGGGATGCCCCGATGCGGTTTTGGCCGCATTGGGTGAACGGTTTCAAGGCCAAGGTCACCCGCGCAATATCACCGCCATCAGCCCAATTGCCGCCGGTGATATGTATGGCGTGAAAGGCATTGATCATATCGCCCAAGATGGGCTTTTGGCGCGCATTATCGCAGGCAGTTACCCGTCGGGGCCATCATCTTTGCCCATGCCGCAGATTTGGCATATGCTGACGGAAAACCGGATTGCGGCATATAATGTGCCCTCGGGGATTTTGTTTGACATGCACCGCGATGTGGCTGCCCGTCGCCCCGGTGTGTTGACCAAAGTGGGGTTGGACACTTTTGTTGATCCGATCCGTCAAGGGTGCGCGATGAATGATTGCGCGGCGCAGGTGCCGATTGTATCGCGCGTGGAATTTGGCGGTGAAACTTGGCTTCATTTTCCCAATATCGTGCCCAATGTTGCCATTATCCGCGCCACGACGGCGGATGAAACCGGCAATCTGACCTATGAACACGAAGGCGCCTATCTGGGCGCCTTGGATCAGGCGATTGCCGTGCGCAACCATGGCGGGTTGGTGATTGCGCAGGTCAAACGCGTCACCGCAAATGGCAGTTTGCACCCCCATGATGTGCATGTGCCGGGTCATTTGGTTGATGTGGTTGTTGTGGACCCTGACCAAAAACAAACCACCGAAACCCCATATGCCCCCGCCATTTCCGGTGAGGTGATGCGCCCATGGGAAAGTTTTTCTTTGGCCGAATACGGTGTCGAAAAAATCATTGCCCGGCGTGCGGCGATGGAATTGCGAAACGGCCAAACCGCCAATTTAGGCTTTGGCATTTCGGCCATGGTGCCGCGCATTTTGTTGGAAGAAGGTCAGGAAAAATCGGTCACTTGGGCGATTGAACAAGGCGCTGTGGGCGGCATGCCCTTGACGGGGTTTGCCTTTGGCTGTGCGTCTAATGCCGATGCCTTTGTGCCCAGCCCAAATCAATTTACCTATTTTCAGGGCGGCGGGTTTGACGTGTCGTTTTTGTCTTTTCTTGAGGTCGATATTGAGGGCAATGTCAATGTGTCGAAACTTGGCAAAAAACCCTATTTGACGGCAGGATGCGGCGGGTTTGTCGATATTACTTCGCATGCCAAGCGCATCGTTTTTTCCGGCTTTTTTGAGGCCGGCGCGCAGTTGGATCTATCGCAAACCGGCCTAACCGTCACCAAACCCGGCAAATTTACCAAAATGGTTGCCGCCGTTGAACACGTGACCTTTGCCGGTGCACGCGCCCGCGCACAGGGGCAGGATGTTTTATATGTCACAGAACGTTGCGTGATGCGCTTGGGTGATCACGGGCTTGTTGCGGTTGAAATCATGCCCGGCATTGACCCGCAGCGCGATATCGTCGCGGCCTCGGATGGGCGTGTGCAAATTGCGCCTGATGTCACGCAAATGCCGTTATCGGTATTGGCACAAGGGCCGATGGGGTTGGTGTTATGACAGCTGTTACACTGACCCATGATCGCGGCATTGCGCGCATTCATATAGACAATGCGCGCAAGTTAAACGCCTTCACGCCTGATATGCTGGCCACGCTTGAATCGCATTGCGCGACGATTGACAATTGCACAGATACCCGCGCCGTTTTGATCACATCCCAAGGCGCGCGCGCCTTTTGTGCCGGGGCCGATATCAAGGCTTGGGCCGGGTTGTCGCCTGCCGAATTTGCCCGCATCTGGGTGCGCAACGGGCATCGGGTGTTTGATCGTCTGGCGCGCCTGTCCAAACCCACAATCGCCGTGATACAGGCCCATGCCTTTGGCGGAGGGTTGGAATTGGCCGCGGCCTGCGATATCCGCGTGATGGCGCCCAATGCCACATTGGCCCTGCCCGAAGCGCAGCTGGGCATTGTGCCGGGTTGGTCGGGTACGCAACGTTTGATGCGGTTATTGCCAGAACCTGTGGTCAAGGAAATGGCACTGTTTGGGCGGCGTCTTTCGGCGGATCGCGCGCATCAGATTGGGTTTGTTGCGGCGGTTTCCGACACGCCCCTTGCGGTTGCTCAAGACATTCTAACCCCCGTTTTGGCCGCATCCCCCATCGCGGTTGAGGTGGCGAAATACCAAATCCACGCTGCTATGGGCGAAGATGCCGCCGCCATGATTGAGACCCTGGGCGGGGGTATGATTGCGGCCACACAAGACAAAGCCGAAGGCGTTGCCGCCTTTGCCGAAAAACGCAAACCCCAATTTTCCGGATCTTGATTGATGACTGATTTGACGATTATTCCCGCCTCTGACACGGCCATTCCGGCCACGCCGCACCAATCGCGCCACTGGATCAATGGCATATGGTGCGATAGCGCCGATGGGGCCACCAGCC
>CAZPSB010000144.1:0-4797 GCA_964589025.1 uncultured Jannaschia sp.
TATCGGGCTTTCGCGCAGATCATCCGTGCCGGGTTTAAAGGCCAGGCCCAAAACCGCCACATGTTTGGCACCTGTATCGCGCAGCATCTGCACCGCGCGGTCAATCTGTTCGCGGTTTGAGGTTTCCAAATTTTCGATCATGGGCAAAGACACACCCGCCGATTTGGCAATATGGGTGACGGCGCGCACCTCTTTGGGCAGGCAAGACCCGCCATAGGCAAAGCCGGGTTTGAGGTAATAGGGGGATAGGTTCAATTTTTGATCTTGGCAAAACACATCCATGACTTCGTGACTGTCGACGCCTTGTGATTTGGCCAGGCGGCCAACCTCGTTTGCGAAACATACCTTGGTGGCGTGCCATACATTATCAACATATTTTACCATTTCGGCGGTTTCGATGGATGTGATGATGGGGGATTGATCAACAGGGGCATAAATATCGCGCAGGATTTTGGCACTGCGATCGCATGTTGCCCCGATTACGGTTTTGGGTGGGGCATAGAAATCTTCGATGGCCACACCTTCGCGCAGAAATTCAGGGTTAAAGGCCACGCCAAAATCAACGCCCAATGTTTTGCCCGACAAGGTTTCCAAGATCGGCGTCATCACGCGCATGGTAGTGCCGGGCGGTATGGAACACCGCATCACAAACACATGAAAGCCTGATTTTTGCGCCAAACCCATCGCCATGGATTGTGCTGCCGCCTTAATAAATCGGTAATCGCACCCGCCATCAGCGGCGGTTGGGGTGCCGACCGAAACGAATGTGACATCGGTATCGCGCACCGCAAAGGCCACATCATCGGTGGCCGTGATCAAGCCATTTTCAACGCCTTTGCGCAACAGGCCACTCAGGCTGGTTTCGTGAATGGGGCTGCGGCCTTGGGCGATAATTTTGACTTTGGATTGGTCTATATCAACACCCACAACCCGGTGGCCCAAATCGGATAGGCAGCCAGTGGATACCGCGCCGACATAGCCAAGCCCGACAACCGAAATTGCGGGTTTTGGTGTGGTGGCCGTGGTGGGGATACATGTCGCGTTTTGTGTGTCAATGGGGTTTAGATGCATCATTGATTTGATCCTTCAAGGGGGTGTGTGTTGTATGAACACAGATATACCGCCCTGATTTCACGAAACCTTTTGGGCCAAAGCCTATCGCGGGGCGCAAAAGATGCAGACGCATTGTTCAAAAGGATAGGGGGCTATGCGTGCGTCGCGCCGCCGCTATGGCCCGCAATCATACGAAAACCGCGAAACAGTCGGGCCGTTTCGCGGTGATGCGCAGGGGCGTAATGACACATAATCAGCACGCCTTGGCAGGCACCCTTGCATAGACATCTTCGTAACGGATGATGTCATCTTCGCCCAAATAGGCGCCGGATTGAACCTCGATCAGGGTTAGGGGGACTTTGCCTTTGTTTTCCAACCGATGTATCGCCCCAAGTGGCACATAGATTGATTGGTTTTCCGACAATAACGTGACCCGGTCATCCACGGTGACGGTTGCCGTGCCTTCGACAACAACCCAATGTTCGGCCCGGTGAAGATGGCTTTGTAGGCTAAGTTGCCCGCCGGGTTTGACCATGATCCGTTTGACCTGAAACCGCGGCCCAAGCGACAGGGTTTCATAATGCCCCCAAGGGCGGTGGCATTGTTGAAACGATTCTGCCTGGGGGGCGTTTTGCAACTTCAATTCGGCCACAACATCTTTGACGCGATCTGTATCATCCATATTGGCCACCAAAATGGCATCACCCGTCGCGATTGCGGCGATGTTGTTCAAACCCAAACCGACAAGACGCATATCATCGCGATCAGACCGCAATAAGGTATTGTGGCAATCAATTTGCGTGCTGGTGCCGGTTATGGCATTGCCATTGGCATCGGTATCTTGGGCGGTATAGATTGACCGCCACGACCCCAAATCAGACCAGCCACAATCGACAGGCACGACATGTAAGGCTTCGACGGCCTCCATTATGGCGTAATCAATTGATATATTTTGACATCTTCCATAGGCATCTGCGCCAAGGCGAAAGAAATCAAGATCTTGCGTGCCCGCCGCAATGGCCGCGCGGCAATACATCACCATCTGTGGGGCCAGAACTTCAAACGTTTCGATGATGGTTGCAACCTTGAACATGAAAATACCGGCATTCCACATGTGTTTGCCCCCATCCATATAGGCCGTTGCATCGGCAAGATTGGGTTTTTCAACAAAGGTTTTCAGCGGCTGCACAACGCCATATTCTGGCTTTTCGCTAAGTTCCAGATACCCGTACCCGGTTTCTGGCCGGGTTGGTTTAATGCCGAAAGTCACGATTTTATCGTCTTGTGCGGCCTTGGCCCCGGCGCGCAATGCATCGCCAAAGGCGGTTTCATTTTCAATGTGATGATCTGATGGCGTGACCAACAATACCGCATCGGGGGTGCCTTCGTGCAAAAGCGCCGCGGCCAATATGGATGGCGCGGTATTGCGCGCCTGTGGTTCTAACAAAATTTCGGCGCGTTCACTTGGTGTGTCTGCCAATTGTTCTGCGGCGATAAATCGAAATTCACTATTGGTTAAAACGGTGGGGGGGGTGAAATCGGGATGGATGAACCGCGATACCGCCTGTTGAAACAAAGTGCCTTGATCAATCATATGGGTGAATTGTTTTGGGTAGGCTTTGCGCGATGCGGGCCAAAGGCGTGTACCCGACCCGCCAGCAAGAATAACCGGGATAATCATTTTTGTTCTCCTGACCTGATTGAACTGCCCCCATGTTTAGCCATCAAAAAGCCGCCCATCTGCCGGACGTCAGCACAGATCAGCCGCCCATAAGGCGGGCGTAATATTCTTTCGCATAGTTGGGTCATATCCACCTTGGTGTTTAAATTTATCATATCCATTTGGATAGATAAGGCCAAAAAGTTTCCAAAAGGATAATTTTTGGACCCTGCGTAAAAATTCACGGCGTGGTTTTCAAAGAAAATCAGATTTCAGGATTGCGAAACGATGATACAATTGGCCCGCGAATTGTGATGGTGCCATCAATGACCCAAGGTGTTTGATGCGCATCGGGTGGGATGATATGCGGGTTCACCAAGCGCCCAATTAAGGTTTCGGCGCTGCCTGTATCGGGGTCAATTTTGCTGGCGATGACAATATCGCCATTTTTTGCGGGCGCTTTGAGGTCAACAATCAAAATGTCCCTGGCTGCAAAATAATACTGCGATATGGGCATATTTAACAAATAGGCCGCAGGGTGTTGTGCGCGCGGCGCCAGCAAAGACAAAATCGTTTCGGCCTGACGGGCATCTTTGGGCACCCAAGGCGCGATATCGGGTTCGGCCATGCCTTGAAGGCTGTGGGATGCATCATGGTTTAGGTCAGGGGCCAATTTGTACAACACCGCCAATAGGCGTTCCGCATTTTCCGCCGAGGTCGACGAATCGGGCCGGTGGCGCAATTTCGTGACGACATTATAGCTGACATCGGCCTGACGGGCCAGTTCGGCCGCGCTGATGCCGGTGCGGGTCATGCCTTCGATGATGCGTTCACGTATTGTTTTTATCATGCGCCTATTGTCAAAGACATTTTTGTTGAAATCCACATGCCAATTGGTTGTATAAAATTTGCCAATTGGATGCGCCTTGGTGGTGTGATGCATCAAAATGGCGGTGGTAATATGCCAATATAAACGGCCAGACCTGTTAAAAATGCACTAACTGCAATATATAGTTGCGCCTTGGCGGTATGGTTTTGTAATTTCGCCATCCGCCCGGTTTCATTACCGGATGATTGATTGCCCCGATTAGACCATTTTTGTTTGGATAAATGAAAAATCATGAAAATCTTGACCGACGCATTGATGACCTGATTGAGATACAAAATAAAGGGCCAGCTTAGGTCGATGACCCGGCTATAGCGAAACAAAAACAGGCATAACACAACCCGGCTGAACAAAACCCAAATCAGGGTGTTGGCCAGATATCCGGGGTCGAAAAATGTGGCGAATACGGCCAATGTGGGGCTAACCATCATGGTCCACATTGCGATGCGTTGATCCACCACACACCACCAGATAAACGGTTTGATTTTGCGCGGGCCAAGCGCGATGGCGCGGCTGCCATTGCGCAACATATTGCCGGACCAACGGCGGAAATTTTGCACCATGCGGTCCAACCCGTTTTCTTTGATGACCTCAATCGTGTAAACGGTGGCGTCTGGCACATAGGTCATCTTTGCGTTTTGGGTCAACATATAATACCAGGTCGATTTGTCATCGCCCGACAAAAACCGGAACCGCCCCCATAGCCAATGGTCAAGGTGATCTGCCTCAATTGTGCGGATAAAGCGTTCGCTTAGCATATGTTTGGCACGAAACACCGACATGCGCCCGGTGAGCGTTAGAACTTTGTCAGACATCGCGTGGCTTTGCATCGCGAGGCGGCGTTGGGCAAAACGCATATCCAGCCAATTGGCGATCCATTTCGGGCCATAGCATATGACCTCTTCATCGGTGGTCAGGGCCTGTAAATCGGGATCGGCGCCAAACATGGGCAGGGTTTTTTCCAAAACATCCGTGCCATATAGCGCATCGCCATCCATAAAAATCACCAAATCATCGGGATGCACCCCATTGCGGTTGATGGATCGTAAGATCATGCCAATTGCCATGCGCTTGCCCGGTTGGTTTTGGCGCAAAAACACCAATTCCGCCAGATCATCGGGGATGTCTTGCGCATGGGTTTCGACAAAATCACGGATGATGATTTCATCATAAGATGACCCCGTGCCGATATAAACTG
>CAZPSB010000145.1:0-1101 GCA_964589025.1 uncultured Jannaschia sp.
CATAATATCGGCTTTACCGTTTTGCGATTTAATTTCCGTGGTGTAGGCCGCAGCCAAGGTGAATTTGACGACGGGACCGGCGAACTAAGCGATGCGGCATCCGCGCTTGATTACCTACAGGCGATGAACCCAAATGCAAAACATTGCTGGGTGGCAGGGTTTTCTTTTGGCGCATGGATCGGGATGCAATTGTTAATGCGGCGGCCCGAAATTACCGGTTTTGTTTCCATCAGCCCACCCGCAAGCACCCAAGATTTCAGCTTTCTTGCCCCCTGCCCTGCATCGGGGTTGATCGTCAATGGTTTGACCGATCGTTTCGCAAAACCACAAGACATACGCATTTTGGTCGATAAACTGCATGAACAAAAAAGCATCACCATCACCCATCAAGAGGTGGAAGGCGCCGGCCATTTATTTGAGGGCGCGCATATGGACCCGATGATTGAAACCGTGCAAGATTATGTCAAACGCCGCCTGACGGAAAATACGCGGTGATCCCGCGACACCGGGCCGCCCTGTATACAATTGCATACCCACTTCACTTGGCGCGCAGTTCACGCTAAACAGCGCGCAATTCACCACGCTTGGACATGAGGGATAGAAATGTCAAAAATCAAGGTTGATAACCCAATCGTCGAAATGGACGGCGATGAAATGACCCGCATCATCTGGCAGTTCATCAAAGACAAACTGATTCTGCCCTATCTGGATGTTGATCTGCTATATTACGATCTGGGCATCGAAGAACGCGACCGCACCGAAGACCAAATCACCATCGACGCCGCCGAAAAAACCAAAGAGGTGGGCGTTGCCGTCAAATGCGCCACCATCACCCCCGATGAGGCGCGGGTCGAAGAATTCGGCCTGAAAAAAATGTGGCGTTCGCCCAATGGCACCATCCGAAACATTTTGGGCGGTGTTGTGTTCCGCGCGCCGATCATTTGCCGTAATGTGCCGCGCCTTGTGCCGGGATGGACCCAACCCATCGTGATTGGCCGCCACGCCTTTGGCGACCAATATCGCGCCACGGATATGAAATTCCCAGGCCCAGGCACATTGTCGATGAAATTTGTCGGCGATGATGGCGAAGTGATCGAACAC
>CAZPSB010000145.1:1145-4022 GCA_964589025.1 uncultured Jannaschia sp.
GCATGCATAACCTTGATCAATCCATCATGGATTTCGCGCGGGCTTCGTTTAATTATGGCCTGTCTCTTGGATGGCCGGTTTATCTATCGACCAAAAATACCATTTTGAAACAATATGATGGGCAGTTCATGATCCTGTTTCAAAAAGTGTTCGAAGAAGAATTCGCCGATAAATTCAAGGCCGCCGGTATCACCTATGAACACCGTTTGATCGACGATATGGTGGCATCTGCGATGAAATGGTCTGGCGGGTTTGTTTGGGCCTGTAAAAACTATGATGGGGATGTGCAATCTGATACCGTCGCACAAGGGTTTGGATCGCTTGGTCTGATGACATCGCAATTGATGACCCCCGATGGCAAAATCGTTGAGGCCGAGGCCGCACATGGCACCGTCACCCGACATTATCGCCAACATCAAAAGGGCGAACAGACCTCAACCAATTCGATCGCCTCTATCTTTGCCTGGACCGGCGGCCTAAAACACCGCGCAAAGCTGGACGGCAACAACGCCCTGAAAAACTTTGCCGAAACCTTGGAACGCGTGATCGTGGAAACCGTTGAATCGGGTTACATGACCAAAGATTTGGCGTTGTTGGTTGGCCCTGATCAAAAATGGCTAACCACGATGGGATTCTTGGAAAAAATCGACGAAAACCTGAACAAGGCTTTGATTGGCTAAGGCCAGATTACCCGAAAAAAGGCGCCTGTTGGCGCCTTTTTATTGGCCCGCAAAGGTTCGCGATTAGGTGATCGCCTCAATCAACACCAAATCACGGGTGGATGCGTCTTTGGCATGTTCCAAGGCCCGCTGATATGTGGCACTGTTATAACACGCCTCGGCGGTTTCGATATCGGGGAAATAGATCACAACATTGCGCGGATGGGGGTGGCCCTCTTTTTGAATGGCGCGCCCGCCACGCGCCACAAACCTGCCGCCATATTCTGCCACGGCTTGTGTGGCCAATGTGGCATATTTGGCATATTCAGTTTCATCCGTCACCGTTACATGTGACACCCAATAGGCCCCTGACATATTAGCGCCCTTCCAAAATGGCTTTGGCTGCGGCAATCGCCTGATCAGAGGCGGTGGCATCTTTGCCGCCGCCTTGGGCAAAATCGGCACGGCCACCCCCGCCCTTACCGCCCAGTTCGGCAACCGCGGCCTTGACCAGATCAACGGCAGATATCTGATCAATCAAATCATCCGTGACCCCCGCCGCAACGGCCACCTTGCCACCGGTATCGGCGATCAATAACACCGCAGCAGATCCAAGATTTGATTTATAATCATCAATCAAACCCGCCAGATCCTTGCCCGTGACCCCGGTCAAAACCTGCGCCAGAAAAGGCACGCCATTGATATGTTCTGCAGATTGCGGGGCCGTATCGCCGCCCGCCATCGCCAAATCGCGGCGCAATTGTGCAACTTGCGTTTCAAACGCTTTGCGATCTTCCTTTAGGATATGCACACGATCCAAAACCGTATCAGGCGTCGCATTCAATTGCGCGGCAACCTGCATAAGCGTGCCCGCCTGCCCTGCCAGATAATCAAACGCGGTCTGCCCGGTCAGGGCCTCAATCCGGCGCACGCCAGCCGATGATGCGCTATCGCCTAAGATCACGAATAGGCCAATATCGCCCGTGCGGGCCACATGGGTGCCGCCGCATAATTCAATCGAATAAGTGTGTTGATCTGTACCTTTACCCGACCCGGGCAAATGGCCCATGGATACCACGCGGACCTCATCGCCGTATTTTTCGCCAAATAATGCCTGTGCACCCAAATCGCGCGCCGAATCTGGTGTCATGATCCGCGTTTGCACTGGGGTGTTTTGACGAATATAGGCATTCACATCATTGGAAATTTTCCTCAATTCATCCAGTGATACCGCCTTGGAATGCGCGAAATCAAACCGCAGACGTTCAGCAGCATTCAACGATCCGCGCTGCACCACGTGATCGCCAAGCGTGTGGCGTAGGGATTCATGCAACAAATGCGTGGCCGAATGGTTTGCCCTGATCATCGCGCGCCGGGCGGCATCAATTGTTAATGTGGCCGGTATATCAACAGCGATTTCACCCGATGTAACCGTGGCGAAATGCAAAAATAGGCCCGCAACCTTTTTTGTATCAGTGATCTGTGCTGTACCAGTTTCGGTGGCGATCACGCCTGTATCGCCCACCTGGCCGCCCGATTCGGCGTAAAACGGGGTCTGGTTGACAATCACCACAACAGATTGCGCCTGCCCCACAGACGCGACGGATTGGCCATCTTGTACCAAGGCTAAAATTTTACCCTCGGCCTGATCGGTGTCATAGCCTAGAAATTCGGTCACGCCATGTTGATCGGCAATATCGAACCAAATTTTGGCATCTGCGGCCTCACCCGACCCGGCCCAGGCCGCGCGGGCCTTGGCCTTTTGTTCGGCCATCGCCGCATCAAACCCTTGGGCATCCACAATGCGGTTCTTTTCGCGCATTGCGTCTTGTGTCATATCGAAGGGAAAACCGTATGTGTCATATAGTTTGAACGCCACATCGCCGGGCAGTGGTGCATTTTCAGGCAGGGCTTGCAGTTCATCCTCTAACAAACGCAGGCCGCGATCCAATGTGGTTTTGAACCGGTCTTCTTCGGATTTCAACGTCTCAGCAATCAACCCTTCGGCCCTGTTCAATTCAGGATAGGCCTGCCCCATCTGCCCAACCAAGGCCGGCACCAGACGATACATAACCGGATCTTGCGCACCCAAAAGCGCCGCATGGCGCATGGCCCGGCGCATAATCCGGCGCAAAACATAACCGCGCCCCTCGTTCGAGGGCATAACACCATCCGCAATCAAAAACGATGATGATCGCAAGTGATCGGCAATCACGCG
>CAZPSB010000145.1:4032-4694 GCA_964589025.1 uncultured Jannaschia sp.
GGTGGCATGGGCCGAGGCCTCAATCAAGCTGCGCATCAAATCGGTGTCGTAATTATCATGCTTGCCCTGCAATAACGCGCCGATGCGTTCAAGACCCATGCCCGTATCAATTGATTGCATATCCAACGGCACCATTGACCCATCGGCGAATTGTTCATTTTGCATGAACACGATATTCCAGATTTCGATAAACCGATCGCCGTCTTCTTGGGCCGATCCCGGCGGGCCACCCCAGATATGATCGCCATGATCATAGAAAATTTCCGTGCATGGCCCACACGGGCCCGTCGGCCCCATTTGCCAAAAATTATCCGAGGTCGCGATGCGAATGATGCGATCTTCGGGAAGGCCAATTTTTCGCCAAATATCAAACGCTTCTTCATCGGTATGGTAAACTGTGGCCAATAGGCGGGCGGGGTCGATCCCAAATTCCTTGGTGATTAATTCCCACGCAAAGGGAATTGCATCCGCTTTGAAATAATCGCCAAATGAAAAATTCCCCAGCATTTCAAAAAATGTGTGGTGGCGGGCCGTGTAACCGACATTATCAAGATCATTATGTTTGCCACCGGCGCGCACGCATTTTTGCGACGTAGTGGCGCGGCTATAATCGCGGTGTTCAACGCCCGTGAATACATTTTTGAACTGCACCATGCCCGAAT
>CAZPSB010000146.1:0-1936 GCA_964589025.1 uncultured Jannaschia sp.
GAGCTCCTGCAGACCGGTAATATCGTCGCCGAGCGTATTCTTGCGGCTTTCGATGCCGACTGCTTCGCCCTGCGTAATCAGGCCGTCCATATATTGTTGTTCAAAGTCTTTGACCTGATCGCGCACATTTTCAACAATCGACCATTTGGTATCGGGGATGACCATGTCATCCTTGCCAAAACTGATCCCCGCACGGAAGGCTTCGCGGAAACCAAGACCCATGATTTGATCGCAGAAAATAACTGATTCCTTTTGGCCGCAATACCGATATACGGTGTCGATGACCTGCTGAACCTCGCCTTTGCGCAAAAGACGATTGACCAATTCAAACGGCGCTTTGGCATTCAAAGGCAATAACGCTCCCAAACGCAAACGGCCCGGCGTGGTTTCAAAACGTTTGTAAACCTCGTTGCCTTCGTCATCGATTTGTTTCAGGCGCGCGGTGATTTTGGCGTGCAGATGCACTTCGCCCGCATTCAGCGCATGTTCGACCTCATCAACCGAGGCAAATACCATGCCTTCGCCTTTCATGCCTTCGCGTTCCAGCGTGACATAATAAAGGCCCAAGATCATATCCTGCGAGGGCACGATGATCGGCGCGCCATTGGCCGGGGACAACACGTTATTGGTGGACATCATCAACACCCGCGCCTCAAGCTGTGCTTCAAGGCTTAGGGGGACGTGAACCGCCATTTGGTCACCGTCGAAATCGGCATTAAAGGCCGAACACACAAGCGGGTGAAGCTGAATCGCCTTGCCTTCAATCAACACAGGTTCAAAGGCCTGAATGCCCAAACGGTGCAATGTCGGCGCGCGGTTCAACAAAACGGGATGTTCGCGAATAACCTCATCCAGGATATCCCACACCTCGGGGCGTTCTTTTTCAACCAGCTTTTTGGCCTGCTTGACCGTTGATGAATATCCCTTGGCCTCAAGCCGGGAATAAATGAACGGTTTGAACAATTCCAATGCCATTTTTTTGGGCAGGCCGCATTGATGTAGTTTCAATTCCGGCCCTGTCACAATCACCGAACGACCAGAAAAATCAACGCGTTTCCCAAGCAAGTTCTGGCGGAACCGGCCCTGTTTACCCTTTAACATATCCGATAGCGATTTCAGCGGGCGTTTATTGGCCCCCGTAATCACACGGCCCCGGCGGCCATTGTCAAACAATGCATCCACCGATTCCTGCAACATGCGTTTTTCGTTGCGCACAATGATATCAGGCGCGCGCAATTCAATCAGGCGTTTCAAACGGTTGTTGCGGTTGATCACCCGGCGATACAAATCATTAAGATCCGATGTCGCAAACCGGCCCCCATCCAGCGGCACCAAAGGGCGCAATTCGGGTGGGATCACGGGGATCACGGTTAAAATCATCCATTCCGGGCGATTACCGGATTCAAGGAAATTTTCGACAATTTTCAACCGTTTGATGATCTTTTTGGGTTTTAATTCGCCAGTCGCCTCTTTTAGGTCTTCGCGCAATTGCGCGGCCTCGGCCTCTAGGTCAATGTTTTGCAACATTTCACGAATGGCCTCGGCGCCGATATTGGCTTGGAATGCATCGGCACCATAGGCATCTTGTGCATCCATATATTCTTCTTCATTCATCAATTGACCATAGACCAGATCGGTTAGGCCCGGCTCAATCACCACATAGCTTTCGAAATACAAGATGCGTTCCAGATCGCGCAATGTCATATCCAACATCAAACCAATGCGCGAAGGCAGCGATTTCAAAAACCAGATATGGGCCACAGGTGCGGCCAATTCGATATGGCCCATGCGTTCACGACGCACCTTTTGCAAGGTCACCTCAACCCCGCATTTTTCGCACACAACGCCGCGATATTTCATGCGCTTATATTTGCCGCAGAGACATTCGTAATCTTTGATCGGGCCAAAGATCCGCGCGCAGAACAGCCCGTCACGC
>CAZPSB010000146.1:1967-4669 GCA_964589025.1 uncultured Jannaschia sp.
TCACCATAAGACCAAGACAGGATGCGTTCCGGACTGGCGAGGCTGACCTTGATTTCGTCAAAGGCCTTGGGTGTTGCCAACGGGTTGAACGGGTTATTGATAACTTCCTGGTTCATTTTGATATCCTAAACTGATGCAAAGAAAGGGGCCGGGCCGATTGTCGGCCCGACGGGATTTTTGACAAATCCGTTATTCTTCCCCCTCCGCATCCAGAAGTTTCATATTCAGGCCAAGGCCGCGGACCTCTTTAACCAATACGTTAAAGGATTCGGGCACGCCGGCCTCAAAATTATCGTCGCCTTTGACGATGGATTCATACACTTTGGTCCGGCCCGCCACATCATCGGATTTGACGGTTAGCATTTCTTGCAACGTATAGGCCGCGCCATAAGCCTCAAGCGCCCAAACCTCCATCTCACCAAAGCGTTGGCCACCAAACTGGGCCTTGCCGCCCAAGGGTTGTTGCGTGACCAATGAATATGGCCCGGTAGACCGCGCGTGAATTTTATCATCCACCAAATGATGCAGTTTCAGCAGATATTTCACACCCACCGTCACGGGGCGGGCGAATTTTTCACCCGTCCGGCCATCGTAAAGATCGGATTGGCCGCTTTGGCTAAAGCCTGCGCGCAGCAATGCGTCATTGACATCGGCCTCTTTTGCACCATCGAACACAGGCGTGGCAATGGGCACACCTTTGGTTACGGTGGCGGCCGATTCCAACATGCGCGCGTCATCCATATCGCCAAAGGCCTCGGCATACACTTCATCGCCATAGGCGATTTTCAACGCATCACGCACCGGTGTCATATCGCCAGACCGACGGTATTCATCCAACGCATCATCAATTTTCAGGCCAAGCCCACGTGCCGCCCACCCCATATGGGTTTCCAAAATCTGGCCCACATTCATCCGGCTGGGAACACCAAGCGGGTTCAACACAAAATCAACCGGCGTACCATCGGCCAAAAACGGCATATCTTCCATGGGGACAACCTTGGAAATCACACCTTTATTGCCGTGACGACCGGCCATTTTATCGCCTGGTTGCAATTTGCGTTTCACCGCGATGAAGACTTTGACCATTTTCATCACGCCGGGTGGCAAATCATCGCCGCGACGGATTTTTTCAACCTTGTCTTCAAACCGGTGATCAAGGGCGCGTTTCTGGGCCTCGAATTGTTCGTTCAGGGCCTCAACCTGGGCGGCGTCTTTTTCGTCACCCAAGGCCAATTGCCACCACTGACCGCGCGACAAACTTGCCAACACATCTTCGGTAATCTCTGATTTTGCCTTAACGCCTTTGGGGCCTTTCACGGCAATTTTGCCCAAGATCATGGATTTCAGACGCGCATAGATATTGCGTTCCAAAATGCCCAATTCATCATCGCGGTCGCGCGCAAGGCGTTCGACCTCTTCGCGTTCGATCTGTAGGGCGCGTTCGTCTTTTTCAACGCCATGACGGTTGAACAGGCGTACCTCAACCACGGTGCCGAAATCACCGGGCGGCAGACGCAAAGATGTATCGCGCACATCAGATGCCTTTTCGCCAAAAATCGCACGCAGCAATTTTTCCTCGGGCGTCATCGGGCTTTCGCCTTTGGGGGTGATTTTACCCACCAAAATATCGCCCGGCCCCACCTCAGAGCCGATATAAACGATGCCGGCCTCATCAAGATTGCGCAACGCTTCTTCGCCGACATTGGGAATGTCACGGGTGATTTCCTCGGGCCCTAATTTTGTATCACGGGCCGCGACCTCAAATTCTTCGAGATGAACCGAAGTAAACACATCATCGCGCACAATGCGTTCGGAAATCAGGATTGAATCCTCATAATTATAGCCATTCCAAGGCATAAACGCGACGACCACGTTTTTGCCCAAGGCCAATTCCCCCATATCGGTGGATGGGCCATCGGCCACGACCTCACCCTTATGGACACGATCGCCCACTTTGACCAACGGGCGTTGGTTGATGCAGGTGTTTTGATTGGACCGTTGGAATTTGCGCAGGCGGTAAATATCAACCCCCGCATCGCCCAATTCCAGATCTTCGGTCGCGCGCACAACGATGCGCTGTGCGTCAACCTGATCAATGATGCCGCCGCGTTTGGCCACAATGGCCGCGCCGGAATCCTTGGCCACGACGCGTTCGATGCCTGTGCCCACAAAAGGCGCATCGGCCTGCAGCAAGGGCACGGCCTGACGTTGCATGTTTGACCCCATCAAGGCGCGGTTCGCGTCGTCATTTTCCAAAAATGGAATCAAGGATGCGGCAACCGACACCAATTGTTTGGGCGATACGTCGATCAAATCGACCTCGGCTTGGGGCGAAAGCGGATATTCGCCCGCCTTGCGCGAGGCCACTAATTCATTGATGAAATTGCCCTTTTCATCCAGTTTCGCATTGGCCTGCGCGATGGTGTGGCGCATTTCTTCGGTCGCCGACATATAGACCACATCATCGGTCACTTGGCCGTCTTGGACCTTACGATACGGCGTTTCGATAAAGCCATATTTGTTCACCCGCGCAAAAGTCGCAAGCGAATTGATCAAGCCGATATTCGGCCCTTCGGGTGTTTCAATGGGGCACATCCGGCCATAATGGGTTGGGTGCACGTCGCGCACCTCAAAGCCGGCGCGTTCGCGGGTCAGACCGCCCGGCCCAAGCGCCGAAAGGCGCCGCTTGTGCGTCACTTCGG
>CAZPSB010000147.1:0-4666 GCA_964589025.1 uncultured Jannaschia sp.
TCAGCGCCACATCGGCGCGGTCCACGGCCAGTCCGCGGCGCAGCAGCCCACCGCGCGCGGTCTCCAGTACGGCCAGCTGGCAGCGCGGGTCGCGCAGGCGGCCCGCAGGGCCAAGTGACAGATACATCTGAATGACCCGATCAATCTGATCTGATGTCATGCGCAATCCGTCAACCTTGTTACGATCATATCGTTTCAGGCCCAGATGCGATGCGGCAACAGTGGTGACTGTGCCGCTGGTGCCGATGATTTGAAACCCTTCGCGGGGTTGGTCGGCGGCGTCAACATAGGGTGAAAAATCGGCCAGTTGTTCTTCGAAATACCAGCTCATGAGGGCAAACCGCGCACCATCATCGGCCACATCAGAATACATTTCCTTTAGGGTCGCAACACCCAGCGGAATAGATATCCAATCCAACACTTTGGCGCGGGGAAAAACCGAATCAGTGTGATCAAACCCATGATGCAGGCGCATAATGGCGCGCGGGCGTTCGATTTTGGGCACCGCACTTAGATCAACCCATACCAATTCGGTTGATCCGCCGCCAATATCAATCACCAATAATTGTTCTGTTTTCATCGACACAAGCGGCGCACAGGCGACAACCGCCAACTGGGCCTCTTCTTCGGCGGGGATGATTTCAAGGGCCAAACCGGTTTCGCGTTTGACGACAGATATAAATTCATCGGCATTGGTGGCGCGGCGGCAGGCCTCGGTCGCGACAAGACGCGATCGGCGCACATGATATTTCGACAATTTTTTCTGGCAAATTTTCAACGCCCCCACCGCGCGCGCCATGGATGCGCGGCTAAGACGGCCCGAACTTTCCAACCCATCGCCCAATTGCACCGATTTAGAAAAACTATCGACCACATGCAATTGATTGCCCTTGGGTTGGGCAATCAACATGCGGCAGGAATTGGTACCAAGATCAAGCGCGGCATATAAATCAGCCGGATCTGCGACCGGCGCAGCCGCAACAAAATAAGGCTGCTGCGGGGGGGTATCATCGCGCGCATCAGGTTGTGTTTTATCTTTATGATCTGTGTGCTGCGGCATGTTGTTCCTACCTTATAGGGCACCATAACGCCTTGACGGCGGGCGGGCAATGGCGGGGCGCGTGCAAGGCGGGAATGATCGGATTTACGCCCTTGGCGTCGCGGACGAAATGCATGATGTCGAAAACAGAACCAGCGGCCATGAATGCTTCCCATACACTCAACCAAACCCCAAGGGGAAAAGGACAGAAAAATGCCTGATATTACGCATGTATTTTGGCGCGACATTCCGGCGCAGGTGATTATTGGCAAAGGGCGGGCAGGCGCAAAGGCGGTATTGCCCGAACGGTTTGAACAGGCGATTGACCGCTGCGCCATGGCGATTGGCGCCAAAGATGATGATGCCTATCTGGCCGAATGGCGGCGCGTGCATGTGGGCCAGACCGAAGATGACCCAAAAACCGCCGCCCAGGCCGAGGTTGAAAAACTAGATGCCGATTACCCCAATGATCGGCTGCGCGATCTGATTGCGCATGGCGGGCATGATCCGGCCAAACCCACCGCTTAAACACTAAGGAGGCGTAGATGGCCCTGTTGAATTTTCGCGCAAAACCGGCCCAGGCCGACACCACCCCAAACCCCGATCTTGAACCATTGCTAAAGGATTTCACGATCGAGGTCATGCCACGCACCGCCGAAAAAATTGATGATTTTCGCACCCTTTTGCCTGCGGGCACACGGGTTTATATCGCCCATATTGATGGCACCGATATCAAAGATATGGTCGCCACCGCCGCGCGGTTGCGCGCCCAAGGGTTTGAACCCATGCCGCATTTCCCGGCGCGATCCATCGAAAACGCCGCCACTTTGGCCGATTGGATCAAACGCTACCAAGATGCGGCGGATGTGAAACAGGCCCTTGTTCTGGCCGGTGGCATTCCCAACGCACGGGGTGATTTTCAATCTTCGATGCAATTGCTGGAAACGGGCCTGTTTGGTGATGCGGGCTTTACCCATCTGCATGTGGCAGGCCACCCCGAAGGCAACAAAGATATTGATCCAAATGGCGGTGAGGCCGAAATTATGGCCGCCCTGCATTGGAAACAAAATTTCGCCAATATATCGGATGCAAAATTTGCCATCGCCACGCAATTCGCCTTTGAATGCGGGCCGGTCCTAGATTGGGCAGATCGTTTGGCGCAGGCGGGTATCACAATGCCGGTGCATTTGGGCATTGCCGGGCCTGCCAAATTGCAAACCCTAATCAAATTTGCAATTGCCTGCGGGGTTGGGGCCTCGCTTTCGGTGCTGCAAAAACGGGCCAAGGACGTGACCAAATTGTTATTGCCTTTTGAACCCACACAAATTCTAACCGATCTGGCGGCGGCCAAATCCGCAGGCCGGGCCGCCAATATCGAACGCATCCATTTCTTTCCGCTTGGGGGGATTAAAACCAACGCAAATTGGGTGCAAACCCATGGCGGCACATCTGGCATGCCTGCCATTTCAACTTAATCAGGTAACACATTATGACCCGCACTATTATTGAATCGAAAACCAAAACCACCATTATCGGCTTTGACGAACCATTTTGCGTGATTGGCGAACGCATCAACCCCACGGGGCGCAAAATTTTGAACGAAGAACTAGAACGCGGCGATTTTTCCCGCGTGATCGCAGATGCCATCGCCCAGGTGGAGGCCGGCGCAACCGTGCTTGATATCAATTCCGGCGCGGTATTTTCGAATAAAATGGCCGAAGACGCCCGTTATGCCGATAATAATTTTGTCGAACCGACATTGATGAAACAATTGGTTGAAACCGTACAAGGCGTCACCGATTGCCCGCTATGCATCGATTCATCAGTGCCCGGCGCGTTGGAAAACGGCCTTGCCGCGGCCGAAGGGCGGCCTTTGTTAAATTCGGTCACGGGCGAAGAAGACCGCCTTGAAATGGTTTTGCCGCTGGTCAAAAAATACAATGTGCCGGTGGTGGCGATTTCCAATGATGATACCGGCATTTCCGAAGATCCGGATATGCGCTTTGCCGTGGCCAAAAAGATCGTGGAACGCGCCGCCGATTTCGGCATTCCCGCACATGATATCGTGGTTGACCCATTGGTGATGCCCATTGGCGCGATGGCCACCGCCGGCCATCAGGTTTTTACCCTGGTGCGCCGCCTGCGGCAGGAATTGGGCGTGAATACCACCTGCGGGGCGTCGAATATCTCATTCGGGTTGCCCAACCGGCACGGCATTAACAATGCGTTTTTGCCCATGGCCTTTAGCGCGGGCATGACATCGGCAATTATGAACCCGGTCGCCCTGCCCATTGGGCCTAAGAAAATCGCCGCCAAAAAGGCCGAGGTTGAGGCCGCAGGCGTAATCCTGCCCGAAGGGATGGATGATGAAACCTTTGTCAAACTGTTTGGAATGGGGTCCACCAAACCCCGCGCCGGCAAGGAAATGGAGGCCATTCGCGCCGCCAATTTTTTGCTTAACCATGATGATGGTGGGGCCGCTTGGATCAAGTTCAACCAAGATCCCGATGCCGCCGCGGCAGGCGGGCGCGCGGGTGGCCGTCGCCGCCGCCGTGGCTAACCCCCTGTGACACTCAATGGCGCGTGGTCTGCCTGTGCACAAAACCACGGGCCATAGAAATAAATTAAATTGCCATAGCATGGCATCCGGTTAAAAAGGCGCACATCGTCGGAGACCTCAAAATGGATGATCAAAACCCCCTTGTCGTCTTTATGCCTTCGGGCAAACGGGGGCGGTTTGCCAAAGGCACCCCTGTATTGACCGCCGCCCGCCAATTGGGGGTTGATCTTGATTCGGTTTGCGGCGGGCGGGGGATTTGTTCGAAATGCCAAATTGCGCCCGCCTATGGCGATTTTCCCAAACATGGCGTCACCGTGCATGACGGCGCGTTATCAGACTGGAACGCGGTTGAAGATCGCTATGACCGGGTGCGCGGTCTAAAACCCGGGCGGCGTTTGGGGTGTCAGGCCACAATTCAATCTGACATTGTTGTCGATGTGCCCCCCGAAAGTCAGGTTCACAGGCAGGTGGTGCGCAAGGCCGCATCAACCCGCCCCATTGCGATGGATCCCGCCACGCGCCTTGTTTTGATTGATGTGCAAAGCCCCGATATGCATGACCCATCGGGTGATTTTGAACGCGTCAAGGCCGCGCTGGCCGATCAATGGGATATTGCCGATGTGCAATGCCCCCTGCCCGTGATGCAAAAATTGCAAATCGCGCTGCGCAAGGGGAACTGGCAAATCACGCTTGCCCTTCACATACCGGCGCAATCTGACATGCCGCATATTCTTGATATTTGGCCCGGCTATTACGAGGGCGGGCTTTATGGGTTAGCGGTTGATTTGGGGTCAACCACCATTGCCGCGCATCTATGCGATTTGGGCGATGGGCATGTATTGGCATCATCGGGCCTGATGAACCCGCAAATCCGGTTTGGCGAAGATTTAATGAGCCGCGTTTCCTATGCCATGATGAACCCCGGCGGTGCCAAAGAAATGACCGCCGCCGTGCAACAGGCCATTGCCGAATTGGCCACCGAATTGGCCCAGCAGGCCGAAATTGACGCGGCGCATATTTTCGAAACCACCATCGTCTGCAACCCGGTGATGCATCACCTTTTGCTG
>CAZPSB010000148.1:0-4619 GCA_964589025.1 uncultured Jannaschia sp.
AGACGCAGCGGATTCAAAATCCGCCGCCGCAAGGCTTGCCGGTTCGAGTCCGGCCTCGGGTACCAATGCCAGATTGTCTTTTCAGTCAATATTATGCTGCGCGCAACATGCACCCTAATTTTGGGGCGTGGCCAAATTGGTGATTGCGTGTGTGCCGGGCAGGGGCACGCAAAATCTGTTTTGCGCCCTGATCGCCCGTGATGCGCCGCAAATCGGCCAATAAAATGATGAACGGGGATGCACCCCCCGACACCAGCCCTAAAGTTTGCGGATTTTCAGTTTGGTCAGGCGGTTATTGTCGCGGCCTGCGACTTCGAACCGAAAGCCATGAAAGCTAAAACATTGGCCTTCAACGGGAATGCTTTGGGCCTCGTGAATGACAAGGCCTGCGATGGTATTGGCCTCTTCATCGGGTAAATCCCAATCAATCGCGCGGTTCAGATCCCGGATGGTCATCGACCCTTCGATCAGGTAATTGCCATCACTTCCGGGTTTCAAAATAGGCGCGTCGGGCGTGTCAAATTCATCGGTGATTTCGCCGACGATTTCTTCTAAAATATCTTCAAGTGTGATCAACCCGCGCAGCGCGCCATATTCATCAACCACCAAGGCAAAATGCGTATGACGGCGCAGAAATTCGCGCATTTGATCGTCAAGTGTGGTGGTTTCCGGCACGAAATAAGGTTTCATTGCCACATCGGAAATATCAAAATTTTCCAATCCTAGGGGGTTTTCGCCACGCGTCAAATGATCCATCGCGCGCAGCAAATCTTTGGCATGAACAACGCCAGTGATGTTTTCGGCATCTTCTTTGAACACAGGCAAACGGGTATGGCGTGATTGCAAGGCTTGGCTTAAAATTGCCTCGGCTTTGGCTTCGGCATTGATCATTTCAATCTCGGATCTGTGCAACATAATCTCGGCCACGGTGCGTTCATGCAGATCCAGCGCACCCATCAGACGATCACGGTGTTCTTTTTCAACCGATCCTTCAGAATGGGCAATCGACAAAGCCCCGGCGATTTCTTCTTTCAAGGATAGCATATTTTCGCCCGCCATGATTTTCACCCCAAAGGGGCGCAGAACCAAACGCACAATCCCACGAATGCCGGCCACAACCGGGGCCAATGCACCGATCACGATCTGAATCGGGCGCGCCACGCGTGCGGCGGTTTTTTCGGGGTTATTGATCGCATAGGTTTTTGGCAGAACTTCGGCAAAAATCAACACAAGCGCCGTCATCACCAATGTGGCCGCCGCCACCCCCCCATCGCCCAATAGCGCGGTAAATAGGGCCGTGGCCAGTGACGTTGCCAAAATATTGGCCAGATTATTGCCTAATAAAATGCCGCCAATCAGGCGTTCATTATCCTCTTTCAGGGCCAATGCGCGATGCGCCCCGGTGGTAAGGGCGTCATCCTTATCGGCCAGATTGCGCAATTTGCCCCTTGTGGCCGCCGTCAATGCCGTTTCCGAGCCTGAGAAAAACCCAGAAAAAATCAGCAATACCAGAATAATGCCGGCCATAGCCCAAGTTATCGGGTCGGCCATCACATCGGCATTCAAGAAACTGGGCGCAATATCATCAGATAAAACAGTCTTTTCCATATTCGCTATATCAGACCATATGCCCTTGGGATCAAGGGCGATTAGGCCAAATCTGCCAAAGGGTGGTGATCGCGCACCAGATTGCGCAACCGTTCATCCAGAATATGGGTATAGATTTCGGTTGTGGTGATGTCGGCATGGCCTAATAAAACCTGAATGGCCCGCAAATCGGCGCCATTTTGCAACAGATGCGTGGCAAAGGCATGGCGCAATGTATGCGGTGTGATTGCCGCAGGCGACAGGCCGGCAGCGACGGCGATTTCCTTGATCAAGGTGAATAATCTTATACGCGTCAAATGCCCGGTTTTGCCCCGCGATGGAAATAAAAACGGCGAAGGTGCTTGCCCGGCCTTCACGTTTTTTGCATCCGCCTTGTCGCGGTGGCATAGCCAGGTTTGCGTGGCCTCTTGTGCGTCTTCCGACAGGGGGACCATGCGTTCCTTATTGCCCTTGCCTTTGAGCATGATCATATGCGGATTGCCCCGCACCGCATCGGCGGGCAACGATACCAATTCGGTGGCGCGCATCCCGGTGGCATATAACAATTCCATCATACAGATATTGCGCAGGCGATCGGTCTGGTTGCGGCCATGATGTTTGGCCTGTTCCAAAAGGCGTTCGACATCGTCCACCCCAAGTGTTTTGGGCAGGCTGCGCCCTTTTTTCGGGGTTTTGATGGATATGGCGGGGGTATCCGCGCGCCCGGTTTTTTCCTAGGCGAAAAAAAGCAGTTGTTTTAACGCCGAAAGACGCCGCGCGCGTGTGGCGGCGGCCAGGCCTTGATGATCCAGATCGGTTAGCCAGGCCTCAATATCGGTTTTGCGGATCGTGCCAAAATTCAGGCCCTGCGCCCCGAACCAATCTATCGCGGCCATCAAATCACGCCCATATCCCAAAAGCGTGTTTTCAACCGCGCCTTGTTCTGCGCTATGGGCATCCAAAAATACAGATACCCACCCGTGATCGGTGCTTGGTTTTGACATGACCGCCTATGACCCGCTTTCGCCCCCAAGATCAATATTCAGATCAACAGGTCGGATGATTTCGGTTTGTTCGGGCCGCAATAGACCCGAATAAGAATAGGCCAAAAGCCCAAAAACCACCAAAACCAAAGCGATTATCAAAAATATCAAAAGGCGTTTTATCATCTTACGCTCGTGTGTGTGTGTTGTTGTTTAAGGATGAATGACATACACCCGCTTTGCCTGCAATATAACCTATGATAGGCGAAATTGCGTGTCTGGTAACAAGGTTTTTTCAAAATGGGCAATATGGGTCAGCTTTCCCTTTATAAATTACGCCAGACGGTTGTTTTGGTGGGTATGATGGGATCAGGCAAAAGTGCAATAGGCCGCGCGCTTGCCCATGATTTAGGCGCTGATTTGCATGATTCGGATGCCGAAATTGAAACCAGCGCCCAGTTAAGCATTGCCGAAATTTTCGACCGCTACGGCGAAGCGTTTTTTCGCGATAAAGAAACCCAAGTGATTGAACGCCTGCTGGATGGCCCGCCTGCGGTTTTATCTACCGGCGGGGGCGCATGGATGGGGGCGGCCAATCGTGCCGTTTTGTTGCAAAAATCGGTTGTGGTGTGGTTGGATGTCGATCTGGATATTTTATGGAAACGGGTGCGCCACAAAGACACGCGGCCCTTGTTGCAAACCGATGATCCGCGCGCGACCTTGGCACAGATTTATGCAAAACGGCATCCGGTTTATGCCTTGGCCCCATGGCGTGTCACGATCGAAGGCACATGGTCAATCCAAGACACGACACAGGCCGTGTTGGATGTTTTGATGCGCGCCGGGGGGGTAGAAAAACAATGATGCAAACCGTGAATGTCGCATTGGGCAACCGCGCCTATGACGTGCATATTGGCCAAGGTTTGATCGCACAGGCGGGCGCATATATCGCGCCGATTTTGCCGCGGCCCAAAACCTGGATCGTGACCGAAGAAACCGTGGCGGGCCTGCATCTGCCCGATTTGCGCACAGCCCTTGATGCCGCCGGGATTGAAGCCAGCGTTTTAACCCTCCCCCCCGGTGAGGGCACCAAAAACTGGGCCAATATGATCAAAACGGTTGAATGGTTTTTGGCCCAAAAGGTCGAACGCCGCGATATTGTCATTGCCTTTGGTGGTGGGGTGATTGGTGATCTTGTGGGCTTTGCCGCCGCCATCACGCGACGCGGGGTGGGGTTTGTGCAAATTCCCACATCCGTCTTGGCGCAGGTCGATAGTTCGGTCGGGGGTAAGACGGGCATCAATACCGATCACGGCAAGAACCTTGTGGGCGCGTTTCACCAACCCGCGCTTGTCTTGGCCGATATTGACGTGTTGGCAACATTGCCGCCGCGCGATTTTTTGGCCGGCTATGGTGAGGTGATGAAATACGGCCTGTTGGGGGATGCCGAATTTTTTGCCTGGCTTGAACAAAACGGCCCCGCCATGGCGGCGGGGGATGCCGATTTGCGCGCCCATGCGGTGCGCCATTCGGTGCAAATGAAGGCCGATATCGTGGCGCGCGATGAAACCGAACAGGGGGATCGTGCGCTTTTGAATTTGGGCCATACATTTGGTCACGCACTTGAGGCCGCGACCGGGTATTCCAACCGCTTGCTGCATGGCGAAGGCGTGGCGATTGGATGTGCCTTGGCCTTTGAATTATCCGCGCGTTTGGGTGTGTGCCCCCAAGAAGACCCCAGCCGCATCCACGCCCATTTGGCGATGATGAAGATGTATCGCCGATTTGCCGATATCCCCGGTGATTTGCCGGGCACACAGGGTTTGATGGATCTGATGGCCCAAGATAAAAAGGTTGTCGATGGCGTATTGCGGTTTATCCTTGCGCGCGGCATTGGCCGGGCCTTTGTGTCTGATCATGTGCCACAAGACAGCCTGCGCCAGGTTTTGAATCACGCGCGGGCGGGTTAGGGGGTGGTCGTTGAAAATGGCGATCCCTGAAGGACTCGAACCCTCAACCTGCTGATTAGAAGTCAGCTGCTCTATCCAG
>CAZPSB010000149.1:0-4554 GCA_964589025.1 uncultured Jannaschia sp.
GACCACGAAATTCACACTAACGGTCAATAACGCAATCGCCCCCGCCGGCAAAAGCGGCGTGATATCGCCAAAGGAAATCAACAACGCAGTGTCTTTGACCATGGATCCCCAATCGGCGGTGGGCGGTTGAATGCCAAGGCCAAGAAAGCTAAGCGCGGAAATCGTCAGGAACACAAAACAAAACCGCAGGCCAAATTCGGCGACCAAAGGCGCCATCGCATTTGGCAGAACTTCGCGCGTGATCAGATGCCACAACCCTTCGCCGCGCAGGCGGGCGGCCTCAACGTAATCCATCACGACGATATTCATCGCCACCGCGCGCGCCAAACGAAAGACGCGCGTGGCGTCGATAAAGGCAATGATCAAGATCATATTGATCACCGATGCCCCCAGAATCGTCAGCAACAACAACGCAAAAATCAAGGCGGGGATCGCCATGAACGCATCCACCGCGCGGCTTAGGACCTGATCCAGCCACCCGCCCACCGTGGCCGCCAACAGGCCCAACATCGCACCGGTGACAAAGGCCAAGGCGGTTGTCAAAAAGGCAATGCCCAATGTGTTGCGCGCGGCATAGATCAGGCGCGATAACATATCGCGGCCAATGTGATCGGTGCCCAACCAATGCGTGCCATCCCAAGGTTGGAATTGGCTGCCGACGATTTCGGTTTGCGAAAATGGCGCAAGAAGGGGGGCAAACAGCGCAACCAATATATAAAGCGTGATCACAATCATCCCGAATATGGCCGTAGGTGGCGCAGATCGCAGCGCGCGCGCAGTGTGTCGCCAACTGCCGGATTGTATGCTGTGTGTTATTTTTACGATGACCCAACGCAATGCCATTGCGGCGGCAAACAGGGTGATGAAACTAACGATCCAAACGTAAAATCCCATTTGCGTTACCTCCGGTGGATCAGGCGCGGGTTGGACAAGGTGGCCAACACATCCGCCAAAAGGTTTAACCCCACATAAGCCGCGGCAAAGATGATCGCGATGCCTTGCACCACCGGCATATCGCGGGCAGACACACTATCGACCAGCAATTGACCAAGGCCGGGATAGACAAACACCACCTCAACCACCACAACCCCGGTGATCAGATAGGCCAGGTTCAATGCAATCACATTGATGATGGGCGCCAATGCATTGGGCAGGGCATGCACGACAATCACGCGTATGGGGGCAATGCCTTTCAGGCGGGCCATTTCGATATAGGGGCTGGCCAATAGGTTGATAATGGCCGCCCGCGTCATGCGCATCATATGGGCCGTGACCACCAAGGTTAATGTCAGCGCGGGCAAAAACGTAACATAAAGCCGTTCGCCAAACCCGGGATTGCCCATGAAACTTGAAGATGGTTGAAACAAACCGCCCATGCCCGCTAGGATAAACACAAGAATATAGGCCACGAAAAATTCAGGAAACGAAATCGAAGTCAATGCCGATGCATTGCTAACGCGATCAAAGATTGAATTGCGAAACAAAGCAGCCAAAATGCCCAATCCCAAGGCCAAAGGCACCGCAATCGCCGCGGCATAAAGCGCCAAGAATAACGTATTGCCCAACCGGCCTGAAATACGATCCATCACCGGGATGCCATTGGCCAGAGATTGCCCAAAATCACCGCGCAAAATATCAAATAGCCATGTGAAATATCGAATATGTAATGGCTCATCCAGCCCAAGCTGCCGGCGCAAGGCCGCCACGGTTTCGGGCGTGGCAGATCGGCCCAGAATTTCCTGCGCAAAATCACCAGGCAATAGGGCGGTTGCGAAAAACACGATCAAAGACACCACAAATAACGTCACAACCCCAAGGGCCAGACGATGTGCGATCATTCTAAATATATAATGCATGTAATCCCCTTTGGCCGGTGGATGGGTGCACACCCCTCATAGCCAGAAAACCCCGGGCCATGCATATGGCCCGGCCCGGGGTTATGAATGTCTTAGGCAAACCACCAACGTTCGCCCAAGCGGTGGCCATCATTGCGCCAATTGGATGCCACCTGTTCGCCATGCGCCAGCGTATCGCGATGGGCACTGACATAAGAGGCAAACATCGGAATGATGATCCCGCCTTCGTCTGATACGATTTGCTGCATTTCGAAATACATGTCGCGGCGGGTGTCTTCGTTCAATTCAGACCGCGCCGAGGTCAGCAGATCGTTAAAGCGTTCATGGCTCCAATGGGTTTCATTCCATGGCACACCTTCGGCATAGGCGGTGGTGAACATCCAGTCTTCGGTCGGACGCCCGCCCCAATATGTGCCCGAGAACGGTTTTTGCAGCCATACATTTGACCAATACCCATCATCGGGTTCGCGCACGATATTGATGTCAATGCCAGCCTGCGCCGCAGATTCCACAAACAAAAGCCCCGCATCCAGCGCCCCGCCAAAGGCGGCATCGGCTAGGTGAATATCCACCTGCAAATTTTCCATACCGGCCTGTTGCAGGTGATAGCGCGCGCGATCCGGATCAAAGCTGCGTTGTTCTAGGTCGGTATTGAAATACCGCTGGCCCGGCCCGATCGGGTGGTCATTGCCCAAAGTTCCGTATCCGTTCAGGATTGTGTCAACCATTTGCTGACGATCCAGCGCGTATTTCAGGGCAAGGCGCACATTCACGTCGCTAAAGGGCGCGGCGCGGGTATCCATCGGGAACCCATAATGTTGTGTGCCGGTGGCCGACAGAATTTGTACCCCTTGCGCGCGTTCCAAAAGGTGAACGGTGCTTAGGTCAACTGTGTCGATATAATCAACCTGCCCTGACAAAAGCGCATTTTGCCGCGCGGCATCATCCACCATGACGATTTGTTCAATCGCGTCGAAATAAGGCAGGCCCTGTTTCCAATACCCATCATGGCGGACATAGCGCGCGCCAACGCCAAATTCTATTTCTTCAATGGCAAAAGGCCCGCACCCATCGGTTGTCATCGGGTCAATCGTGCCATCGGCGCGTGCCGGCAGAATGGCCAAGTGATAATCAGACATCACAAAGGGGAAATCCGCATTGCCATTGGCCAGTGTGACAATCACATTCATGCCATCGGCGCGCAATTCCACGATATCTTCGACAATAGAGGCCGCCGCCGAGGTTGCATCTTCGCCCCGGTGGTGGTTGATCGAGGCCACGACATCATTGGCCGTCAACACATGGCCTGAATGAAACTGAACCCCGGACCGGATGTTGAACACCCATGTTTTTGCATCCTCGGATGCCTCCCAACTTTCGGCAAGTTCAGGCACAAGTGATCCATCGGGTGCGATTTCTGTTAGAAATCCGTTACGGGTATGGGCCTGAAAATTCATGAACTCAGCCGACCATGACCCGGGATCAAGCGAATCGGTGGTGGCACCTTGTGACATGCCAACGCGCAATGTGCCGCCACGTTGTGGCGTGGCTTTGGCGGTTCTGGCCGTCCAAGGCACCATCACCGCAGCACCCCCAAGGGCCGTGGCACCTTGCAACAGGCCGCGGCGGCTAATGCCAGTGGCATCAAGAATACGAGTCATTTTTATCTCCCAATTATCTGTTGTGGTGCGACCCGGCCCTGCCGATGGCCATATAATGCCGCAGGTCGGGTGCTGCAGGCGCGTGATTGGCCCTGCCACACAAATATGATTAAGCGCGTCAAACGCCCCCACGTCAAGCCACCTTGCGAAATTGGCATTGGTTTGGATTGCGGTTTTTTGTAGTGCGTTGTTTTTACAGGTATATCAAAATAATGGCCCGGCATGTGCAATGCCCAAGGGCATTATTCTAGCCCAGTTTGTCTGCCAACCAATGCGTCACCAGAAAATGCGCGATAGATCCCGGTCGGGCGGGTCGGATGGCATCGCTTTGCCCTGAATGGATGGATAAAAGATCAGATTTTGACACCCACCGTGCATCGGCAATTTCGGCGGGGTCAATGGTGATATCGCGGCTTGTGGCCTGCCCATGACAGCCCAACATCAATGATGATGGATAGGGCCAGGGTTGGGATGCAAGATACCTGACATGGCCCACGCGAATGCCTGATTCTTCGAATGTTTCGCGGCGCACGGCGGATTCTATCGTTTCGCCGGGTTCGACAAACCCCGCCAAAAGCGAATAGATTTTGTCAGGCCAACCGGGCGATCGGCCCAGCAACACATAGTCCCCATCCGTGATGAGCATGATCACCACCGGGTCGGTTCGGGGGAAATGGTCGGTGAGGCAAGCCGGGCAATGCCGCCGCCATCCTGCATCTGTGATGTGGGATGCGCCCCCGCAATTGGAACAAAACCCGTGGCTTTGGTGCCAGCCCAACACCGCGCGTGCGGTCGCGGCCAGTTCGCCATCGCGGCGGGGCAGGGCGGTCATGATGGTGCGAATGTCGGCCTCAAGGCGCAGCATCTCCTCGGCGGAAAGCCGCCAATTGATGGGCAGGACGATGGCGCCCATTGCCGCCGCCGCTCCGTAGAGCATGAAATACGCCAGACTGTTTTTCCCGAGAATTCCGAGCCGGTCGCCCTTGCGAACACCGGCCTTGAGTAAGCCGGAAGCCAAACGGTCGACCCGGATTTTG
>CAZPSB010000150.1:0-2292 GCA_964589025.1 uncultured Jannaschia sp.
TGGATAAACAATCGGTAGAGTCAAAAGCATCATGCCAATCGCATCCATAAACATGCCCAACACCGCATAAGCCAATAAAATACAGATCAAAATCAACATGGGCGACAGGGTTAATGATGTGATCCAATCGGAAAACGCGCCCGGCAAATCGGCAAATCCCAGAAACCGCACATAGATCAACACGCCCCAAATGATGGTAAAAATCATCACCGACAGTTTGGCGGTTTCGATCAAGGCATCCCGAAATTCGGCCCATTTCATACCGCGCCAAAGCGCCATAAGAAACACGATAAAGGCGCCAATCGCGCCGCCTTCGGTCGGGGTGCCCCAACTATCGCCGCCAAAGGGAATATTGATCACACGCCCGGCAAATGTCATTTCACCGGGTATCGGATTGTAGACAAAGAATAAAATAATGACGACCACGGCCACAATCGGCAAAGCCGGCACAAGGGCGGCAAAGCGTTCTTTCCAGGTAAATCCCCCCACAGCCGGGCCAAAATTTTTGATCGTAAGCGCCAGCCCGATGATGATGCCCGCATAAATGACGGCGGAAAAGGCGCCGGGTATGAACCCGGCCAATAACAACATGCCCACATCTTGTTCGACGATAATCGCGTAAATTACCAAAATTGCCGATGGCGGAATAAGCGAGGCCAACGTCCCCGCCGCCGCCACAACCCCCGCCGCAAAGCGTTTATTATACCCGATTGCCAACATTTCAGGGATGGCAATACGGGCAAAAACGGCAGATGTGGCAACCGACGCCCCGGATACGGCGGCAAAACCCGCCGTTGCAAACACCGTTGACACGGCCAAACCACCCGGCACCCAAGCGATCCAACGTTTTGCGGCCTCAAACAAGGCTTTGGTCAGACCCGCATAATAGGCCATATAGCCGATCAAGATAAATGTCGGGATCAGGCTTAGCGCCTGACTGGCGACTTTGGCATGGGGCACCTGCCCTGCGGTTTGGGCAGCCACGCCCATGGCCCACCCGAAATCATCCAATGCGAAATCGCGCCGGGCCCAAAATATCCAGATCAGGCCAACAAGCCCCGCCAATGCGGCGGCAAAGGCCACGCGCATTCCCAAAATGACCAAAACCAACAGCCCGCCTGTGACCCAAAGACCGATATCTAAACTATCCATATTATCTATCCCCTGCCTTTGTGGCCTTTGTCTTTACGGGTTATCGCGGGCTGAAACCTGTTCAGCCTCCATCGCGGCCTGGGTTGCAACATCGGCCATCAAAGGCACGGCAACGGGTTGGGTTGGGTTGCGGATCAAGGCCACGCCATAGGCCCAGATTTGCAACATCAAACGCAGTGACAAAATGGACAATGCCACCGGCACCACCAATTTCGCGGGCCAAATCGGCAGGCCAATATCCATAGAACTATCGCGGCTCCACATGGGTTGGGCAAAATCAAAACTACGGTCGAAATGTTGCCAACTGCCCCAAAGCAGCAAAACCGCAACCACAAAAATCGCCAGCGTCGTCAAAAGTTCGGCCACCCAAAGGGCGCGTCCGCGCAATTGGCCCACCAAAATATCCATTCGGATATGGCCCCCTTCGCGGCGCACATATGACACGCCAAAAATGGCAATGACCGGCATTAATTGTTCGATCCAATCGACATAGCCGGGCAAGGGTGTGGCGAAAAAATTGCGCCCCCCAACCGACACGACCGCCAAAAGCATAAGTGAAAACACCGTCAAGCCGCCAATCAGGATCATGCCGTATTCAAGTTTCAGAAAACCACGGTCAAGGCGACTGATCAAACTGTCATCGGCCAAAACTAAAGAGCTGCCAGCCATAGCTTCCCCCTTACCTTATGCATGCAGAAAGAATAAAGGCCGGGCAATCAATCGCCTGCCCGGCCTTGTGGTGGGTTAGTTCGCGTCGGCAATCATACCGGTGACGAAATCATATAATTCCTGCGCAGGCAGGCCACGCGCGGTGTTTTGTTCAATCCACGCAGCAGCGGCAGGGGCCGCAGCCGCATCGCGGAACGCAGCCAGTTCTGTATCGGAAAATGTGACGCGTTCAATCCCGCGTTCATCCAATGCCGGGCCCCAAGCAGACATTGTTACACCGTTATAATTGTCGATATAGTGGTCTAACGCTTCGTCGACCGCGCCCAAAAGGATATCGCGATGATCATCTGACAAATTTTCAAGCGCATCTGTATTGACCACAACCGGGCAATTCACCGTGCCGGGGTTTAGGTTGGTTGTCCACCATGTTGCGTTTTCGATTGTGCCAAATGACATATGCGCATGGGGGGC
>CAZPSB010000150.1:2305-4425 GCA_964589025.1 uncultured Jannaschia sp.
AGCTTACGGCCGATACAATGCCGGAATCCATGGCTTGGCGTACCTCGGTGGCGGACATGGATGTTGGCACCGCACCAATGGTTTGCATCGCCGCACCGATGCCACCGGTTGCGCGCACGGCCAAGCCTTCGAAATCGGCCAATGTATTGGGCGCATCCCCTGTGCCAACCAGATTATATTGCGGCAAAGGTGATGGCATCAACAACATCGCATTCCAACGCGCCAAATCGGCCACGGCGGCGGGGTGTTGATACACCGCCATCGACAATTCGACCTCTTGTTCAAGGGATGTGACGCCCAAAAACGGCAATTCCAAAACGGTGATGGATGGGTTTTTATCGGCGTGATACCCGGCGCAGAATTGGGCCATTTCAAAGGCACCAATCGAAATGCCATCTAGGTTTTCACGGTTTGAACTTAACCCGCCATAAGACAGGTTCAATGTAAATTCACCACCCGATCGTTCAGCCACCAATTCAGCCAAGCGTTCAACATGTTCGGTAAAGGCACGGCGTTGCCCCCAAAGGGATACATTCCATTCCGTTGCCATTGCCTCGGTTCCCAAGGTCAGGGCAAGTGTTGCCAAAGCCGTGCGGCTTAGGAATTTTTGCATGCTATCCTCCCAAATTGTCATGCAGATGCACAAACGCACACGGGGCGCGTGCGCGCGCATATCATGTATCTACCATGGCAAATAAAACCGCGCTGGCAACAGCCAAGCGTGATTTTAAGTGTTTTTTTCTGCATTATGCGGCAAAAATTGTAATTTTGCCTAACATTCAGGCAGATTTACCGCCAAACCGCCTTGGCTGGTTTCTTTGTATTTGGTGTTCATGTCGATCCCGGTTTGGCGCATGGCCTCAATACAATTGTCAAGGGGCATGAAATGCGCGCCATCCCCGCGCAACGCCAAGGATGCCGCCGATACCGCCTTGATTGCACCCAAACCATTGCGTTCGATACAGGGCACCTGCACCAAACCCGCCACGGGGTCGCATGTCATGCCAAGGTGATGTTCCAATGCGATTTCAGCCGCGTTTTCAATTTGTTCATTTGTACCGCCCAAAGCCGCACATAGGCCGGCGGCGGCCATGGCGGCGGCGCTGCCGACCTCGCCTTGGCATCCGACCTCGGCGCCAGAAATAGATGCATTATGTTTGATCAATCCGCCAATGGCCGCCGCTGTCATCAAAAACACGCTGCGGCCTTGATCGGTCGCGCCGATGCAGTGATCACGGTAATAACGCAGCACCGCCGGCACCACCCCCGCCGCCCCATTGGTGGGTGATGTCACAACACGCCCGCCGGCGGCGTTTTCTTCGTTCACCGCCATGGCATAAACACTTAACCAATCGTTAATGGTGTGGGGTTGGGCGATATTGGTGCCGGATTCGGCCTGCAATTGATCATATATCGCCTTGGCCCGGCGTTTGACGGCAAGCCCGCCGGGCAATTCGCCTTGCATCCGCAACCCGCGATCAATGCAATCATTCATCGCGGCCCAAATCATATCCAACCGGTCTTGTACCTGCGCACGGGGGGTATGGGCGGTTTCATTGGCCCATTTCATATCGGCAATGGTTTTGTTCTGCGTGCGGCCCATGGCCAACATATCCGCCGCCGTTTGAAACGGATAAGGATAGGCACCCATATCGGCCTGATCGGCCATGGATGGGGGGGTGGCCAATTCTTTTGGGGTCACAACAAAGCCGCCCCCAATCGAATAATAGGTTTCCTGCATATAAAGATGCCCCTGATCATCAAAGGCCCGCAGGATCATGCCATTGGCGTGGCCTTCCAAGGGCGGGCCATAGTCAAATACAAGATCTGTTTGGGGATCAAATGCCAAAACCGGCAAATCGGGCGGGGTGATATGGCGACGGTCATAAACCTGTGCCGCGATTTTTTCGGCCTGATCGGGGTCAAGCGTTGCCGGTTCAAACCCGGACAGGCCCAAAATGACCGCCCGGTCGGTGGCGTGACCCTTACCGGTAAAGGCCAACGACCCGTGCAACCGGCATGACACTGCGGCCAATGCCCCTGCCCCCGGTTCTTTGTCTTGGCCCGATCGCAGGGCAGATAAAAACCGCGCCGCCGCCGTCATCGGCCCCATTGTGTGG
>CAZPSB010000151.1:0-4421 GCA_964589025.1 uncultured Jannaschia sp.
TTTTGTTCTGCATTCAACACATCCAATGTGGTGCGCGCGCCCAATGATACCTCTTCTTGAACACCTTCAAGCGCCAATTCGGCGGCGCGAATGCGTTCTTCGGATGCCCTCACTTGCGCCTGCGCAATCCGGGATGCGGCATAGGCATTTCCAACCGCCTGCACATTCAAAAGCGTTTGCTGATTCAGGCCAAACCGCGCGGCTGATACTTGCGCCATGGCCTGGCGTTCCACCGACAAAAGCTGGCCACCGCGAAAAATTGGCTGCGATAGGGTTAGGGCGATTGAATTTGAACTTGCCGAACCTTCGAAATTTTCACCCCGTGAATCATTAAGGATATTCGTGCCCTGCGCGGTCAATGCGATTGTGGGGCCGCGTTGCCCACGGGCCTGACGCGCGATGGATTCGGCGGCGGCAACTTCGTGTTGGAATGCCTCAATCGCGGGGTGGGTTTGACGCGCAAGGCGTTCGGCCTCGGATTCTGAGGCCGGCAAATTGGGCAAACGGCCAATCGAACTGGCACCAGACGGATACCGCCCCACGGCAAGCGCAAATAATTCACGGCTGATTTCATAATTACCACGCGCTGCGGCCAGATCTGAACGCGCCTGCGCAAGCTGTGCCTCGGCCAAGGCCACATCCGTCCGGGTATCTTCGCCAACCTCAAACCGGTCGCGTGCCGCGCGCACTTGTTCGGATAAAACACGCACATTTGCCTCACGCACGCCGACAACCTGAACATTGCGCCACACATCGTAATAGGCGGTCGTGGCATCCAACAAGACCTGTTGTTCCAGATTGCGCAATTGATGGCGGGCGGCCTGCACGGTTTCTTGGGCTGCCAAAATAGCGTTACGGCGCTGCCCACTTTGGTATAGCGTGTATTCGATCACCAAAGATACGGTTGTGCTGAGTGAATTTGTGGCAACATTTCGCGCGGCCGAGGCCGTGAACCCAATCACAGGGTAAAGTTGTGACACGGCCTGCACCGCATTTTCATCTTCGACCCTAAGAACATATCTATTTTGTTGCAAAAGTTGCGAATTTTCATACGCGGCGGTTAAAGCCTGCGTTAATGTTTCGGCCTTTGGCGCAAGGGGCGCGGTGCATATTGATGCAACCACAACACCTATAAAGGTTACGATTTTACAATCAAGTTTGGAACAGCCAGTCATAGGTGCCTCATTTATAGTCATGCCTTACAATCCACCCATATCTTCGATGGGTATGCAGGCCTAAAGAACGAAATCTATCTTTTTTTCAAAACCCGGCAATACCGGCGCGGCGGCATTAAAGGCCATACGCCAAGATAAAACACCATTGGCCTTATGCCCAAGTTTCACCTCGCCCAAGGCGCCATTCATAAAGACCGCAGCAATCCGGCCACCATCTTTAAGTTGCCCCACAATCGCGGGGGGGATTGTTTCAACCCCGCCAAAAATGGTTATGACATCATATGGGCCATGTTTCGCGGCCCCTTTTGCAATGTCATCTTTTACAATAATCGCGTTATGTATGCCTTGGGCAGACAGGGTTGTTTCGGCCTCGGCGGTAAGATCATCCCGACAATCCACACCAACAACCGCTTGGGCAAGTTGGGCAATAAGCGCCGTGGTATAGCCCTGACTACATCCCAAATCCAAAACCAATTCACCCGGTGTAATGTCGAGGATTTCCAGAACCTTACCAATCAGGCGCGCATCTGCCACGCATCGCCCTGCCCCCAAATCAACCACGCCGCCAATATAGGCCAAATCCTTGGCCGAGCCGGGCACATATAATTCTTTTGGTACAGACAACATTGCATTGATAACGGAAAAACTGGTCACATCATGCGGGCGCACTTGGGTGTCAACCATTGTCAAACGGCGGGCGGAATAATCGGCCATGAAACAATCCTGTTGTTAAACTTGGCCTATAAGTCGCACAGTCACACGGGCCGTGCAATACGTTGCAGATATGATTGGCTTATTAAATTGCCGCTGCCGCCATTTTGCCCCACCTATTCCCGGCTGCGCGCCCAATCGGCCAAGGCGGCGTTATCGGGAAAATTGCTTGGCTTTATGTTTGGCCCCGAATTTGCGCCTGTATTTGGCCCGGTATCCTGACCAATTGCTTGGCGCGGTTGGTCTTGGCCTGATTGTGAAAACAGACGAAACCGCCGGCGGCTTGACCGATTGCGGCGTTGTGTTTCATTGGCAGGTGTTGCACGAAAATGATGCAATTCGCGCGCGCCGAAATAAAAGCTGACCACAGCCCCCAATAACCACCAAAGCGGTTCAGGAATGGCCTGCAACCCTGCCATGCGTTGCGCAAAAGCGGCGGGATCAATCATGGCAAACACAAATAGCCCAATTGTGCCCAAAGCCAAAACCGGGCGCGGCAATCGGTTGATGCCATTTATGACCCGATCAAACCAATTCTGCCCCGCATGTTCAAATTCAGCCGAGGCCGCCTGCAAAGTCGCGCGTTGAATATCGGCGCGCGCCTGCATGGCCTGTGTGGCATTGGGCACGAATACCTCGGCTACACCTTGTGTGGCATCGCCAATGGCCTTGGCGGTGTTTGAAACCCCAAATAACGTATCTATCATGCCCATGATGCAATCCTGTTTTGATGGTCTTGATGTGAAAAATGATACCGTGGCGCGATGAATTCTTCGGCACGGATAATCCAGCCCCCTTTGCCACCATCGCGCCTGCGGGCGTATTTGCGGCTGGCCACGCGATTATCGGCCAAACGATAGTAAAAATTGCGCCGTTCAATCCCATAGGCATCGGCCAGATGATCAGGCGCCATTTGGGCGGCCTGTGCTGCCACCGCCAAACTTTGCGGGCCAATCACCCCATCAACCGAAATCTCTAACCCCATTTTTTGGAACAATGCCTGCAAAATACGCACCGCATTGCCGCCCGAATGCACATGCATATCAAACACCGTTTCATGCAAAATGGCCGGTAGGCCCGCAATACCGGGCGATACAAAATAATGATTCACAAAAATATCAACGGCATGGTCGCGCGTTAAACGCCGCACATCGTCAATATCGACATCCCCATCTTGATCCACATCCAGGCCCAATCGCCGCAATGTGCCCAAGGTGACACCAAAATTGGTTGGCCCACCGGGATCATCGGGGTCATTCACATATCCGCCTTCGCGGGTTACAATGTCACTTGCAATATCACGAACCGACCGCATGGTTCGCCCTCCCATGCTCGTTGGTTTGAAGTTGGGGTTTATGCGGCACAATTGCTAAAAAATCGTTAACCGAATAAAACCATTCGATATTTATACGATTAAGCGGTAGTTATCTTTGCAACACGACCCATATTTATATAACATTATAACAGATCAAACCCATAGAAAGGCCGCGCATGGATTGGGATAAATTGCGCATTTTTCACGCTGTTGCCGATGCCGGCAGCCTGACCCATGCGGGCAACACGCTGCATCTAAGCCAATCCGCCGTCAGCCGCCAAATTCGTGGCTTGGAAGACGGGTTAAACGCCACGCTGTTTCACCGCCACGCGCGGGGTCTAATTCTAACCGAACAGGGTGAATTGCTGTTTGATGCCACAAAACACATGACCAAACGTTTGGATGCCGCCGCCGCGCGCATCCGCGATTCCGAAGAAGAGGTATTTGGCGAATTGCGCGTGACCACGACCATTGGCTTTGGATCTATGTGGTTGGCCCCGCGTCTGCCCGCCCTTTATGAAAAACACCCGGACCTAAAAATCGACCTGATGCTAGAAGAACGCGTGCTTGACCTACCCATGCGCGAAGCCGATGTCGCCATTCGGATGAAAGAACCCTCGCAGGCCGATTTGATCCGCAAAAGGTTGATGACCATCAATATGCGCCTTTATGCATCGCAACGCTATCTTGATGCGCGCGGGGTGCCGCAAACAATGGCCGATTTGCGCGAACACCGGTTGATTAGCCAAAACGCCACATCAACCCAAGTCAGCGCCGGCGCGATTTTGGTACGCGAATTGATGAGCACCGAAATCGGCAGCCTTTTAACCGTCAACAACTATTTTGGTGTGATGCAAGGCGTGATCCACGATCTTGGTATTGGTGTTCTGCCCGATTATCTGGCCCATGACATGCCAAACCTGCGCCTTGTTTTGCCCGATATACATTCCGCCGAAGTGCCTGTATTTCTGGCCTATCCCGAAGAATTGCGTCAATCAAAACGCATTGCGGTATTTCGCGATTTTGTGGTTGATCGCATTTTTGCCTATCGCAAACAAAAACGCGAAACCGACCCTGTGGATGCATCATAACCCATCATAGGCATCGGCGGTTATGCGCCTATCGCATAGCCGGTTTTCACATATGCACAAAATTTAATCTTGTTTGGGCGGTCACGGCCCACTAACTAATCAAGAATAAGATTGATGTGAATGTGATCT
>CAZPSB010000152.1:0-2666 GCA_964589025.1 uncultured Jannaschia sp.
ATGCCCACGACGAACCAGACATCCCGCGCCCCGAACAGGAACATCCGCGCCAGCGACAGCCGGTTGATGCGGGCATCCGTGGACCAGACCTGCGAAAATTTCGCCTCCTTCGTCCCCGCAGGCAGGCCCGCCGGCCCAACCAGAACAGACATGCATAAAAGGGCAATCACCATTGCCGCCAAAATCACCGCCAAACGCGTCATTGGCCCGGCCCTTGTGCGACATGCATATCCAACAAATTGTCAATTGCGCGCACCAAATGGGGCGTGCCGCAGACCCAATCGCGATCGGTCACATGGCCTTGCATTCGGTTTTCGGTCAGCGCGCGTAAAACCGGATGGTCCAAAACCTGTTCTGATCTTGAGGTTGCGGGGTATCTTTGCCCGGTGATCACCGCATCAGGGTTCGACAAAACCAAAACTTCAAGCGCGAACACCCCGCCTTGGGGCAGGCCTGCCTGAACTGCGGCATTGTCAAACCCGGCCAATGACAGGATCTGCCCGGCCAGGCTGCGATCCCCGGCGGTATAGCTATTGGCGTAATATAACGCCGCCAATGGCCGTATCGCAGGCGCGCGCGACGCCAAGGCGGCCAGATCATGATCAAAGGCGGCAATCATGGTGCGGGCGGCATCCTGCCGGTGCAACACTACACCCATTTGTGTGATGCGATCACGCACATCTGCAATTGAATAGGCCGGGTCAAATGTCACAACCGGCACGCCAAGACGGCGCAAAATCGACAGTGTCGCCGGGTTGGAAAAAGTGTTCGCAATCACCAGATCGGGGTCCATCAGATAGACGTCTTCGGCCAAAGCCCGGTTGGGCGCATAGGCCGGCGCGGCATCGGCCATGGGCGAATAACGCGGATCATGGGCCAGATACGACACCGACACCAATTGGCCAGGGGCGGCCAACATCATGGCCAATTGATCGGTGCATAGATTGATCGACACAACCCGGCCCGGCGGCGCATTTTGCGCATAGGCGGGGCCAAACCCATTGCCCCCGCCCCCTATCGCGCAGATCATTGCCACCCCAATCAACCGGGCCATGCGCATATCAAAACCGCCTTTCAAACCCGATATAGGCCGTCACTGGACGGGTGGCATAGCCAAAGACCTCGTAATAGTCTTCATCAAACAGGTTTTCGATGCGCCCTGTCACTGTCACCATATCAGACAGATCATAGCGTCCGGCCAGATTGACCGTCACATAGCTGGGTATTTCCTGGGCCTGATTGCCAAGGCTATAAGTGCTTGATACATATCGCATATCCGCCGACACCGTGCCGCGCCCATTCGCGATGGCGACATTCACACCGACCAAGGCCTCATGATCGGGGCGGCGGGCCTCGGGGGCGCCGGTGACATCTGTGGCATCCAGAAATGTATAATTCAAATTGATGCCAACCGCATCTGATATTTCAAAATTACCTTCTATTTCAATACCTTGACGGTCGCTTTCGCCAAATTCATTATTATAATTCGGGGTGGATGTGAAACTATAGGCAATTTCATCAACAAGCGTTTCGTTGAAATAGGTGATGTCCACAACACCCCGCCCCGCCAAAACGGGAATTTCAACGCCAATATCAAAACCTTCGTTTTGTTCGGGCACAAGATTTGGGTTGCCGGTCGTAAAGGCTGTGTCGAATAATTCACCATAGCTTGGGTTGACATAACCCACCCCGGCAGACCCGTGCACCCGCACACCATTGGCCCATGCATAAGATACCGCCGCCGTCCACACAGTGGCATTTTCAAAAACATCGTTATCGTCAAACCGCGCGCCCAGTTGCACATCAAGACCATTCGCCAAACTGCCCCGATATTCGGCCCCATAAGACAGACGATCACGGTTAAAGGATGGGTTGGTGGAATTGCTGTCTTGTGAGGCTTCGATCAAGACATTCAAAAGATGGTTGGACATGTTAAGGTTTTGCCCGTCCAGCGCATATCCAAACCGATAATTCAATGCGTTGATTTGCGTTGTCGTGGATGGGTTTGCATCAACCTGTTGTTCATATTCCGATGTTTCATAGGCCAGACGATGGGCCATGCGCCCCTGCATCATGGAATAATCGGCGAAAACGGATGCAACCAATTCATTGCGGATGCTGAACAAATTGGGATCATCGGTGATATATGTGGCCGGGTTTGTGCCGCCGCCAAAGGCATCATAATCATAATTTTCGTCGGATACGCGCAAGCCAAAGCCAAGTTGCAGATGATCCGTCACGAAATAATCGCCAGACAAAGCAAGGGTTTGGCGCAATAATTCATCGCGTTCCCCATTGGATCCTGACACATCATAACCATGATCATTGGCATAAGACAAAGACGCCGAAACCCCGCCTTGATCATCACGGTTTGACGCAAAAACCGTGGCAGTCGTGGCGCCGCCGGTTTCAAATGTGGCCTGATATTCAGACCCGATATCGCCGCGTCGGGTGATGATGTTGATCACACCCGAAGACGCATCAGACCCGTAAATCGCAGATTGCGGGCCGCGCAGAACCTCGATCCGGTCTATATTTGTAACCTCAAGCCCCGATAGGGTGTAATTGCCAAAGGCATCTGTGCCAACCGATACGCCATCGACCAAAATCAGGGTATGGTTGGCCTCGCCGCCGCGAATACGCACCGCGCCCACACCTTGGCCAGA
>CAZPSB010000152.1:2676-3152 GCA_964589025.1 uncultured Jannaschia sp.
CCCTCGACGCCGACGATGTCGACGACGTCTCCTGAGCGCGTCGCAAACCAGCCGCTTACGCCAGCGGGGATTCACGCGCGTCGCAGACACGCCCGGCAGCGCGCGCAATGCGTTTTGCAGGGTGGTAATACCGCGTTGTTGCAAATCTTGGCCCGTGATCACACTGACAGACCGGCCATAGCGGGTTTGGTCAACGGGGCTTAGGCCACCTGATACGATGATGGTGCCTAAATCAATTGGGCTTTGGGCAATGGCAGGCAGGGCAAAACCCGCCGCGATGACGCCAAGCGATAGAATACGGGCAAACATAGGCCACGTCCTTATATAGGCGCTGGCCACATTGGGGCCGCGCGTGGTGATTCATGGGGGTGATTTGAAAACCACCCCACCGCAAACGTCACCACGACGGACAAAACCGTAGCCGCGCGCGCGCCCCGCATGCGGACTGGGTGAACCCTTCGGCAGGTCTCCTGACT
>CAZPSB010000152.1:3162-4292 GCA_964589025.1 uncultured Jannaschia sp.
CCGGGCCTTCCCATGATGCCGTTTGGCAATCACAGTGGCATAATCCGGCGTTGCTTACCGCCTACAGTTGCGGGGGCAGCCATGGAATTGGCACCCAAAGGCACCGCACCATGTTCCCTATTATCCGATGCGCGCATAGGCACGTATCAGAACCGAAGTGTCATTTTTCTAAAAGCGCAAAACGGCCTTGTAAAGGCTTTTCATTTGGGTCTGATTTGGATCTGGGGCTTGGATTATCCTTTCCAAATCCAGCCGCCGCCGAAAATGCGGCTGCCATCAGGGGCATAGAATACACAAGCCTGACCAGGGCTGACGCCGTCTTCGGCACTGGCCAGTTCAACCTCAGCCGTTATGGGTGACAAGGGCCGAATTATGGCCGCGCGGGGGGGGCGGGTTGACCGGATCTTGACCTCTAATTCCCATTCATCGCGGCTGTTGAAAGGCGCATCGCCCAACCAGTTAATTTCGCGCACGGGGATTGTGCGTGTGGCCAAGGCATCTTTGGGGCCAACAACCACTTGGCGGGTATCGGCATCCAGTTTCACCACATAAAGCGGGTCTTCCAACCCCCCAATGCCAAGGCCGCGCCGTTGGCCGATTGTGTAATGAATCACACCATTATGACGACCTAAAACCCGCCCTTGCATATCGACAATATCACCCGGTTCCCCCGCACCGGGGCGCAATTTTTCAATCACGGCGGCATAATTTCCATTTGGCACAAAACAGATATCTTGACTGTCGGGTTTATCGGCCACCACCAACCCATATTGGGCCGCCAAAGCGCGGGTTTCATCCTTTGACGCCAAATGCCCCAAAGGAAAACGCAAAAAATCAAGTTGATCTTGCGTGGTGGAAAACAAGAAATAGGATTGATCGCGCGCGGCATCTGTGGCGCTGTGCAATTCGGCGCGAGTATCGCCCATAATACGTTGAATGTAATGGCCTGTTGCCATGCAATCGGCGCCTAGATCCTGCGCTGTGGCCATTAAATCTTTGAATTTCACGCGTTCATTGCACCGGATACAGGGCACTGGCGTGGCCCCGGCCAGATAACTATCGGCGAATTCATCAATCACTGCATCCTTAAAGATGTTTTCATAATCCAACACATAATGCGCAAACCCCAT
>CAZPSB010000153.1:0-4291 GCA_964589025.1 uncultured Jannaschia sp.
GGGGGATGGTGATGACATCAGGGGTTTTACCAGATCATGAAATTGGCGCCCTTGTTGCGTCTGGCCAGATTAAGGCAGATCCGGCGGTTTTGCCTGATCAAATTCAACCTGCCAGTCTTGATTTGCGCCTCGGCACGGTGGCCTATCGTGTGCGTGCGTCTTTTTTGCCGGGGCAGGGGGTGCGTGTGGCCGATAAATTGGCGCGGTTTGAAATGCACCGCATGGATTTAACGCAAGGCGCGGTGTTGGAACGGGGCTGTGTGTATCTGGTGCCTTTGGCCGAATCTTTGACTTTGCCCGATGATATATCGGCGGTGGCCAATGCCAAAAGTTCAACCGGGCGCGTGGATTGCCTGACACGAGTGATTGTAGATAATGGCACGGCCTTTGATCAAATCCCCGTGGGATATCGCGGCCCGCTTTATGCCGAAATTTGCCCAAGATCGTTTTCGGTGGTGGTGCAATCGGGGCTAAAGCTTAATCAAATTCGGTTTCGGCGCGGGCAGGTTGGTATTTCGGATGCTGATCTTGCCGCGTTGCATGCCGATTTGGGCCTTGTGGATGATGTGGCCCAGATTTCAGGCGGGTTAGGCATATCGGTTGATTTGAAACAAGGGCAGGGCGGTTTGGTGGGCTACCGTGCCAAACCGCATACAAGTGCGCTGGATTTATCGCAAATCGGCCAATATGACCCACGCGATTTTTGGGAAAATGTCTATGCCGATCATGGGCATATCATTCTGGACCCCGGTGCGTTTTATATTCTGGTCAGCCGCGAGGCGGTGACAATCCCGCCTGATTGCGCCGCCGAAATGGCGCCTTATTTGGCGATGGTGGGTGAATTTCGGGTGCATTATGCCGGGTTTTTCGATCCCGGCTTTGGTGTTGGGGCGCCTGCGCGCGGCGTGCTTGAGGTGCGCTGTCATGAATCACCCTTTGTGTTGGAACATGGCCAATTGGTGGGTCGGTTGATTTATGAACGCATGGCCCATCGTCCAGATGCCGTATATGGCGTGGGGATTTCATCGAATTACGCGGGGCAGGGTTTGAAATTGTCAAAACATTTCAAATCAATAGATTGATTGTCATGATGGTGTGATACCATGCCATGGCCCATTTATCTTTGTCAAAATCATGAAAGAACCGGCTATGTTCTATGGCCGGTTCTTTGCTGTGTTCATATGGTATCGCGCCGTTTTGTTATTGCGCCGCGACGGGGCTGGATGCCAGATTGCGCAGCACATAATGCAACACACCGCCATGTTCGATATATTCGATTTCAACGGCGGTATCGATCCGACATTTAAGGGTGATCGCCTTGGTTGATCCGTCGCCATAGGTGATGGTGGCAGGAACCGTGGCCAGTGGTGTAACGCGATCTAGCCCATGGATTGATACCGTTTCATCGCCCTTTAGGCCCAGTGTTTTGCGGGTATCGCCATCGGTGAATTCAAACGGAATCACACCCATGCCAACTAGGTTTGACCGGTGAATGCGTTCAAAACTTTCGGCAATCACCGCCTTGACGCCCAACAGGTTGGTGCCTTTGGCCGCCCAATCGCGCGATGATCCTGCGCCGTATTGTTCACCGCCAAACACCACCAAAGGCACGCCTGCCGCCTGATAGGCCATTGCGGCATCATAGATTGACGCCTGTTGGCCGTCTGGCCCTTTGGTATAGCCGCCTTCGACCCCATCCAGCATTTCATTTTTGATGCGGATATTGGCGAATGTGCCGCGCATCATGACTTCGTGATTGCCACGGCGTGATCCGTATGAATTAAATTCGCGCACAGGCACCTGACGATCCACCAGATATTGACCCGCCGGTGTGGTGTCTTTGAACGATCCAGCAGGCGAGATGTGATCGGTTGTCACCATATCGCCCAAAATCGCCAACACTTTCGCGTCTTCGATATTGGTGATCGTGCCGGGTTCGGCGGCCATGCCTTGGAAATAGGGCGGGTTTTGCACATAGGTTGACGCGGCGGGCCAATCATAGGTTTCGCCACCCGATACCTTAACCCCTTGCCATTTTTCATCGCCTTTGAACACATCGGCGTATTTTTCGATAAAGGCCGCGCGTGTGACGGTTTTTTCGACCAATTCGGTAATTTCGGCCTGTGTGGGCCAGATGTCTTTTAGGTAAACATCTTTGCCATCGGGTGTTTGCGCGATTGGGTCTGTGGCCAGGTTGATATCCATTGTACCGGCCAAAGCATAGGCCACAACCAACGGCGGCGAGGCCAAATAATTCGCGCGCACATCGGGTGAAATGCGGCCTTCAAAATTGCGGTTTCCTGACAAAACGGATGTGGCGACCAAATCGCCTTGGGCGATCGCCTCGGACAGTTCTTTTTGGATGGGGCCAGAATTGCCGATACAGGTCGTACAGCCATAGCCGACAAGGTTAAAACCAATTTTATCAAGGTCTTCCTGCAATCCTGCGGCCTCAAGATAGGCGGAAACCACCTGTGACCCGGGTGCCAGTGATGTTTTCACCCAAGGTTTGCGATCCAGACCAAGGGCGGCGGCCTTGCGCGCCACCAACCCTGCGCCGATCATCACATAAGGGTTGGATGTATTGGTGCAAGATGTGATGGATGCAATCACAACCTTGCCCGATTCCATCGTGTAATCTTGGCCTTCAACGGCCACCTCTTTGCCCATAGGGCGTTTGAAGGTATGGGCCATTTCATGGGCAAAGGCCGATTTCGCATCCGTTAGTGCAACGTAATCCTGCGGGCGTTTGGGGCCCGAAATTGCAGGCACAATTGTGCCCATATCCAGATGCAGCGTATCGGTATAGACCGGCGCATAATCGGCCCCACGCCAGAACCCGTTGGCCTTGGCATAGGCTTCGACTAGGGCGATTGTGTCTTCGTCACGGCCTGTATTGCGCAAATAGCGGATTGTTTCGCCATCAATCGGGAAAAACCCGCATGTTGCGCCATATTCAGGGGCCATATTGGCGATGGTCGCGCGATCGGCCAAGGGCAGGCGATCAAGACCCGCGCCGTAAAATTCGACAAATTTGCCAACCACGCCTTTGGCGCGCAGCATTTCAACCACTTTTAGAACAAGGTCGGTGCCGGTTGTGCCCTCGACCATTTCGCCGGTAAGTTCAAATCCCACAACTTCGGGGATCAGCATGGAAATGGGTTGGCCTAACATCGCGGCCTCGGCCTCAATGCCGCCAACACCCCAGCCCAGAACGGCGGCGCCATTGACCATGGTTGTGTGGCTGTCAGTGCCGACCAATGTATCAGGATAGGCCACGGTTTGCCCGGTTTGATCCACATCAGACCATACGGTTTTGGCCAGATATTCCAGATTGACCTGATGGCAAATACCGGTGCCTGGCGGTACAACGCGGAAATTGTTAAATGCGGTTTGGCCCCATTTCAAAAAGGTATAGCGTTCCATATTGCGTTCATATTCACGATCTACATTCATTTGGAACGCACGCGGGTTGCCAAATTCATCAATCATCACCGAATGGTCAATCACCAGATCAACAGGGTTTAGCGGGTTAATTTTCTGCGGATCACCGCCCAAGGCCTTGATCCCGTCGCGCATTGCGGCCAGATCAACAACCGCAGGCACACCGGTGAAATCCTGCATCAAGACGCGCGCGGGGCGGTATGCGATTTCGCGCGGGTTTTTGCCCCCCTGTGCGGCCCAATCAGCAAAGGCCTTGATATCGTTTGTGTCAACGGTTTTGCCATCTTCAAACCGCAACATGTTTTCCAGAACAACCTTAAGCGCGACAGGTAATTTCGAAAAATCACCAAGCCCTGCGGCGGTGGCCGCGTCGATGGAATAATAGGCGTAAGATTTATCGCCAACTTGCAACATTTTGCGCGTCTTCGCGCTATCGTGACCAACGGTGATAGGCATAAATGGCTCCTGCGGTTTAAGATCATGGTTGAATTGATTTAGGCGATGCCATTATTGGGCAGCTTAAATCAAGGCTGAATTTCAATCTGCGACAGTTTGTATGCCGTTGCATACCACAATGCAACCGCGACGATTGCACCCCGCGCCGCGGCTTTTCTTAGTGTCCAATATCGGCTAGGCCAGTGGGATGATATTGACGGTTGAAAATCTGGCCTGTGCGCGCGGCCCGGTGCGCGTGGTAGAAGGCATCAATACCGATATTACCGGAGACTGCGGAATACATATTCAAGCCCGACAGAGTCCAGTCGCCGTCGTCGCTCATTAGCAGCAGTCCGCTGGTGTCCTTGTCGAGCCGGCCCGCCAGGTGGACCCGCCTGGCAAGCTCATCCGG
>CAZPSB010000154.1:0-4252 GCA_964589025.1 uncultured Jannaschia sp.
AAGATTTGCATCCAAACCCGGTTTTGTGGGGTGCACAACACAGATCACCCCAAGACGCGGATAAGGGCGAACCGGCCATGACGACACATAACCGCCAAGGCCGGAAAAGGTGGGCAAACAAAATGTATCTTTTTACTATTATGGCAAAACGTTATCGATGGCTCCGATAATATCATCAAAAAGATGGATGGAAGCCTTAGCACTTGTTATGTGTGATCCGTTTAACCCATCCGCGCTTGCACAATCAAAAATTGGCTTTCTAGCACTTTGCGAATACGGGATAAGGCTATGTAGGTTGGGAATATTACCAAGTTTGTATGTACCTGAATTTAGTTGCGCTGAACGCTTTTCCCCAATTTTTCCTACAATATTGGTGGAAACTGCATTTTCAATTTCTTGTCCAAATATAGCCCAACCTTTGGTCATACCATCTGTTGAATTGTTTCTAACATTATGCATCTGCATGACATAGCCAAGATATGAGGGTTCTCCACTCGGTAGTTCAAGACCACCACCAGACCAATTATTGTGTATTTGTTTCCATTGCTCCGCCCAAATCACAAGTTTATTTCCAAGATTTTCAGTACCTTGTATGGAAAACAAATCTGGGGCCATTGGTGTAATAAAATAATCACTGATTGCCAAAGCGGATCTATTTAACGCCCCAAGATTGGGGCCCAGATCAATAAAAACCACGTCCGCGCGAACCCTCTTAGCAGCCTCCCGAATGAAACGGCTAAGCGCAGATTGTATGCGAAGCGAAGCCTCCGCACCCCCTAAAGCAGAATTCCAACTATCGCCTAATAAGTCTTCAAAGTCACTCAAACGTAAATCACCGGGAATCAAATGAAATTGGCTTTGTGTAGATTTCACAATTTGTGGGGCTTTGTATTCATAATCGCCTGTTCCCCTAATAATGGGTTGAATTACACGATATATCGAATTTCCCTCTATGCCCCATGCCGCCTGTAACTCTGTATCGTCTAAACAATAACCGGTTAAATTTCCTTGCGTATCCAAGTCCACAAGCAATACATTGCGCTGCTTTTTTGTAGGGTTATCTTGGCGGGCAAGAATATGGGCAACATGAAAAACGTAGGTTGTTTTGCCGACACCACCCTTATTGTTAAAGATACTAATTACGGTTGTCATTTAATATTCCTCTATTATCTGATATAGTTGTCAAACTTCCAATTAAACTATTAACAAACCCTAAACATACACCATGCGCTGACGTCTATGGCGGGGTGTCTTTTGTGGTTTCACAGGTGGTCTGGGTGGTGATATTTTCTATGCCACACCCATAAAAACATCAATTGGGGGATAGGCAAAGCGCGTAAAATGGCCAATGTTAGGGCTAACATCGTTTGATCAAGGGGAAGAATCATGGCGCGCAGCACAACACAAGAACATGATTGGTGGCGCGGGTCAGTGACCTATCAAATCTACCCTCGGTCTTTCATGGATTCCGACGGTGATGGCATTGGCGATATCAAAGGCATTACTGCGCGGCTTGATCATATTGCATCGCTTGGGGTGGATGCGATTTGGATCAGCCCGGTTTTCCCATCGCCTATGGCCGATATGGGGTATGATGTGTCTGATTACATTGGTATTGATCCCACATTCGGCACGATGGATGATTTTGATACCATGGTGGCACGCGCGCATGATTTGGGCCTAAAGGTCATTATTGACCAGGTTCTTAGCCATGCCTCAAACCAACATGCGCATTTCATCGAAAGCCGCCAAAGCCGCGACAACCCCAAATCGAATTGGTTCGTTTGGGCCGACCCCAACCCCGATGGCACGCCACCCAATAATTGGTTGGCGATTTTTGGCGGGCCATCTTGGACATGGGATGCCAAGCGAAAACAATATTATTTCCACAATTTCCTGCCCCAACAACCCGATTGGAATTTCCACAACCCAAAGGTGCAGGATTACCTGTTGGATTGCGTACGATTTTGGCTTGATCGCGGGGTAGATGGGTTTCGCCTTGATACGGTGAATTTCTATTTCCACGACGCGATGTTGCGCGATAATGCGGCCAATCCCCTGCCTTGGGCGCAGGATGCCGTGCGCCCGTTTGAAATGCAATATACGTTGTTTTCTAAAAACCAACCCGAAAATATTGCCTTTTTGGAACGCCTGCGCGCGGTGTTGGATGAATATGATGGCCGCACCATGGTGGGTGAGGTCGGCGATAGCCACCATTCCATTGAATTGATGGGCGAATATACATCGGGGTCAAAACGGTTGCACATGGCCTATAGTTTCGAATTGCTTGGTCCTGATTTTTCGCCCAACCATTTCCGCAGCCGGATTGAGGCATTTTTCAAGGCCGCCCCCAATGGGTGGCCCTGTTGGGCGTTTTCCAACCATGACGTGCCGCGCCATGTGGGCCGGTGGTTGGATCATGCACAAGATCAAGACGCATTGGCCAAACAGGCCGCGGCGCTTTTGTTAAGTTTTGAGGGGTCAATCTGCATCTATCAGGGCGAAGAATTGGGCCAGATTGATACTGAATTGCAATTTGAGGAATTGACCGATCCTGAAGGTATCAATTTTTGGCCTGAAAAAAAGGGCCGCGATGGATGCCGCACCCCGATGGTGTGGGATGCCGACGCCCCCAATGGCGGCTTTTCTGTGGCAAATCGCACATGGTTGCCCGTCAAGGCGCCGCAAAAGGCCCGCGCGGTATCCGCACAAGGCGAAAACAGCGTGTTGGAATTTTACCGCGCCATGTTGGCCCTGCGCCGGGATGAACGGGATTTCCGCGATGGCAAAACCGAATTTCTGGATCTGTGCGATCCGGTGCTGGGCTTTGCCCGTGGGGATAAAATGATATGCATCTATAACCTGTCGCCCACGCCTTGCACGGTTGATCTGCCTTGCGCCATAACCCCCGCCCTGCATCAAGAGGCCACGATAAAGGGCATGGCCCTAACCCTTGGGGCAAACGGGTTTGTGATTGGATACCGTGCAGAATGACCAAACCGATGCTTCCCCCGCATATGACGCAAACCGATATTGAGGCCCTTTTAGCCGCCCGACATGGTGATCCGTTTGGCGTTTTGGGCCTGCATGAAACCGATGGCGTGGCGTGGTGTGTGGCCCTTTTGCCCGATGCCGACACCCTAGATGCGGTGATCGATGACACGCAAATTCCCCTGCCCCGCCTGACCGGCCCGATTTTTGCAGGCAAACTGCCCAAAGGCACAATTGCCTACAGCCTGCGGGCCACATTTGCCGATGGCCGGGTTTGGGATTTTCACGATCCCTACCGGTTTGGCCCTGTGCTAAAAGATGTTGACCAATATCTGATTGGCGAAGGATCGCACCGCAAATTATGGCACGCGCTTGGCGCGCATGTCACCGAAATGAACGCATTTTGCCGTCTGGGCACCCAATGCGGCGCGTGTATCTGTGGTGGGCGATTTCAACATCTGGGATGGCCGCCGCCACCCAATGCGGCGTGTGGGCGTCACGGGTGTTTGGGAAATCTTTTTGCCCGATCTGGGCGAAGGCACCTTGTATAAATATGAAATCGCCCCGCGCGATGGCATGCCATTTCAAAAGGCCGATCCGGTGGGGTTTGGCGCAGAACACCCACCCGCAACATCATCGGTGGTGCGCGATATCACCGGCTATGGTTGGGATGATGACGATTGGATGGCGGCACGCGGCGATGCGCATCAACGCGACAAACCCATTTCGATCTATGAGGTTCACCTTGGGTCATGGCGGCGCGCGGAAAATGGCCGTATGCTAAGCTATAAGGAATTGGCCAAAGATCTGGTGGATTATGCAAAATGGATGGGGTTCACGCATCTTGAATTTCTACCCATCACCGAATTTCCCTTTGATGGATCATGGGGGTATCAACCTTTGGGGATGTATGCGCCCTCGATCCGGTTTGGGCCACCACATGAATTTCGTGATCTGATTGAGGCCGCCCATAAGGCCGGGCTTGGCGTGATCTTGGATTGGGTGCCGGGGCATTTTCCATCCGATGCGCATGGGTTGGCACAATTTGACGGCACGCATTTATATGAACATGCCGACCCGCGCGAAGGGTTTCATCAAGATTGGAATACCCTGATCTATAATTATGGACGGCGCGAGGTGAAAAATTTCCTGACGGCCAATGCGCTTTATTGGTTTGAAGAATACCATATTGACGGGCTGCGGGTGGATGCCGTGGCATCAATGCTATATCGCGATTATTCGCGCGCCCATGACGCCTGGG
>CAZPSB010000155.1:0-4206 GCA_964589025.1 uncultured Jannaschia sp.
TTCATCAGGGTGAACGCCGGTGACGTCATGTAATTTATCCCATTTGGTGCAATCTGTGCCGCGCCGACCGATATCTGTGTCGAAATCGAAATCCATGTGTCCTCCGTTCGGGGATGTAATATGTAAAATTGCTATGACAATCGGGTATGCGGGCCGGGCTGGCAAGGGCAAACCTGTGGGCATTGGTGGATCTGGCGTTGCCGTTTGTGCGGCTTTGGCCTATCTGAATGCCTATGATACGCCCAATTTTGATCCACCCCGACCCACGTTTGAAAAAGATCGCACCGCCTGTTGCTGATCTGTCTGATGAATTGCGGATCTTGGCCGATGATATGTTGGCCACGATGTATGATGCGCCCGGCATTGGCCTGGCCGCGCCGCAAATCGGCCAATCCATGCGCTTGATCGTGATGGATTGCACCCGCGATGAAACGGCCCCCCCCCAACCTATGGCCATGTTCAACCCCGAAATCATCGCCCAATCCGATGATCGCAGCACCTATGACGAGGGATGCCTGTCTATCCCCGAAATCTTCGCCGAGGTCGAACGCCCCGCCGCGGTCACTGTGCGGTGGCTAGATCGTGATGGAAATGAACAACAACAAGATTTCACCGGCCTTTGGGCCACCTGCGTGCAGCATGAAATTGACCATCTGGATGGTAAATTGTTCATTGATTATCTTAAGCCATTGAAACGGCAGATGATCACCCGAAAAATGGTGAAATTCAAACGCGATCGCGCGCGGGTGAAAGATCAAGTATGACGGTAAAACCCTGTATTCGCTGGCCTGATCCGCGGCTGCGCCAAACCGCCGCCCCGGTTGAAGGCGTTGGTGATGACATTCACGCCATCTGGCAAGATATGATCGACACGATGGAGGCAATGCCCGGTGTGGGCTTGGCCGCGGTTCAAATCGGTGTGATGCTGCGCCTTGCCGTGGTCGATGCCAGCGATACGCGCGGTCAGGCCATTCGCATGGCCAATCCTGAACTTATATCCATCAGCGACACCACCCGCCCCCATACCGAGGCCAGCCCGAATTTGCCCGGCATATCGGCCAAAATCATCCGCCCCGATCGCGTCAGCGTGGCCTATCTTGATCATCACGGGATGCGGGTGCGCAAAGATTTCACCGGCCTTTGGGCTACATCCGTGCAGCATCAAATTGATCATCTAAACGGGCGGATGTATTTTGACCGGCTTAGCAAATTGAAACGCGACATGATATTGCGCAAGGCCAGAAAGGCATAACCCATGCGATTGATCTTTATGGGCACGCCTGATTTTTCGGTGCCGGTGTTGGATGCATTGGTCAAGGCCGGCCATGATATTGCCGCCATTTACACCCAACCCCCACGACCTGCCGGGCGCGGCAAGAAAGACCGGCCCAGCCCGGTGCAAATCCGGGCGATGGAATTGGGCCTGCCTGTGCGCCATCCTGTGACTTTGAAAACGCCCGATGCGCAGGCCGAATTTGCGGATCTTCGGGCTGATATGGGGGTGGTTGTGGCCTATGGTTTGATCCTGCCGCAGGCGGTGTTGGATGCGCCCAAACACGGGTGTCTGAATATCCATGCCAGCCTTCTGCCGCGTTGGCGCGGCGCGGCGCCCATTCAACGCGCGATTATGGCAGGCGATAATGAAACCGGGGTGTGCATTATGCAAATGGCCGCCGGTCTTGATACTGGCCCGGTTTTGTTGCGCCGCAAATTGCCGATTGGCGTGGCTGACACCGCCGCCGATTTGCATGACCGGCTAAGCGTTTTGGGCGCAGATTGTATCATTCATGCCGTGGCGCATTACGCCGCCTTGATCCCTGAACCACAGCCCGACCAAGGCGTCACCTATGCCAGCAAGATCAACAAGGCCGAGGCCCAGATTGATTGGGACCAACCCGCCAAACAGATTGACCGCCAAATCCGTGGCCTGTCGCCTTTTCCCGGCGCATGGACATTGGTCAAAGGCAAGCGCGTGAAAATTCTGCGCAGCGCAATCGCCCCCGATGCAAAGGCCCCCCCCGGCACTGTTTTGCCGGATGGGTGTATTGCCTGCGGCCAAGGCGCGGTTGCGGTGATACAGGTGCAACCCGAAGGCAAAGGCCCTATGGGGATACAAGATTATTTGCGCGGGCTGCGCTTGCAACCGGGCGACACAATCGGAAAGGTATAATGATGGGCTTTTTTGCGTTTTTCGGGTCTTTGATGATTGGCGGTGCCATTGGAATAGTATTTGAAAAATGGGGTATCACCCAGAATGGGATCATCCCCTCAATCGTGATTGCCTTGGGCGCGGTGATTGTGATGTTCATGATCCGGGTGATGTTTCACCTAAGCTTTGGATCCCCCGGCATTGATGCGATCGTGGGCGCCAGTGCGGCGTTGGTTTTGATCCCCACCGCCTATGCCAGCAAGCGGCGCAATCGCCGCCGTTAGTTGGCCGCCATTGTGGCGCTTATTTATAAGGCGCCATTCCGGCATTGGTTTTATAAGGCGCCATTCCGGCGCGGGCCAACGCATCGGCGCGTTCATTTTCGGGGTGGCCGGCATGGCCCTTGACCCATTGCCATGTCACATCATGGCGCGCGGCGGCGGTGTCTAATTGCCGCCAAAGATCATCATTTTTAACGGGTTTTTTCGCGCTTGTTTTCCAATCATTCGCCTTCCACCCGGTCAACCAAGATGTGATACCGTTTTTGACATAGGCACTATCGGTTACAATGGTAATTTTTGTGGGCCGCGCCAAGGTTTCCAATGCGGATATTGCGGCCATTAATTCCATACGATTGTTGGTTGTGTTGGCGTGGCCGCCATTGAGTTCACGTTCTTTGATGATTTGATCACCCGATTTGGCAATCAAAAGAACCCCCCACCCGCCGGGGCCGGGATTGCCGCTGCAGGCGCCATCGGTATAGGCAAATAAATCTGTCATGCGTGATCTGTGGCCTGTGCGCGCGGCAAGATCAAGGGGCAGTGTGATGATAATACCCCCCAAGATGTTATGGGATGTAGGGGCCTGTTTCGCCCCACACCCCGCCACCAGATTATAAATTTGTCATTTGTGATGTGATTTCGACTTGCCGATCGTGAAAGGCCGCGCTATCAGCACAGGCATTGGGTGGTTAGCTCAGTTGGTAGAGCGCTTCGTTTACACCGAAGATGTCGGGGGTTCGAGTCCCTCACCACCCACCATTTCCATAATTAAAAATATATTCTGATCCTGCTTATTTGGGTGTCGTGTTTTGTTTGTGTGAATAGATGGGCGTAAGAACATCATCTTTTCGATGAAGGGTTTGTTGATTATGGCGAAGATACCGCCTCATAATTTATCCCCAGTTGATTTGATCGAACATGGATGCGTATTGGCGTGCGAAAAACACGAAGAAACGCATCGCAAGTGGCGTATTCTGCATTATCAGCTTATGGAATTGCGACATCCAAGCCTACCCTATGACGCAGGGGATCATGATGCCAGGTTCGACACGATTTTAAGAGAGCTTGAAGATGATCAATTGCGGCATGTCGCCCAAACAGGCACACCAAACCCATCCCCACACGCCAGAACAAGGTTTCAGATTCAGCTTACGCGATATTGGATTTCTAGTACTTATGAACTGTTTCGCACAACTCACATTATGATACCTGATGGCAACCCCTATAAAGATAAGATCAAAGAATTTAAGCTTTTGCTTGCTGCATATAGAATGCCAATTGCCAAACAGGCCCCACATACCCTTAATAAACCACTACGTATAGAAAAGGTTCATTTCACAACCCCTCATATAAATATTCAACCCGGTGATGTAATTCCAAGCGATGCGGATTATTTCAATGGGATCGGCACATACAGGGTGTCGCCTAGTTTTGATACCGATACCGGATCATTTGGTTTTATTGTATATGATCACAGGGCGGGCAAAGATGGAAAACCAAAAGGGTTGGTTGCGCATCCAAGACGAGAAATTTCGGATATGATATTATCTTTAAGCGATGATTTGCCGCCGCCGTCTCAGTCTGATAAATGACCCACGCCATAGTTGTTTACAGTATTTGCGTTTATAGGCTTACCTCTATTAGGCATATCATTGCACAGGCGTGCGGGTGTGAAATTTCTTGTGGTTTTTCCAGATCGCCCCTAGACGCGGGGCAGGGGGCTTGGTATAGACGCATTCAGTTCCGGCGTAGCTCAGCGGTAGAGCAGTTGACTGT
>CAZPSB010000156.1:0-2331 GCA_964589025.1 uncultured Jannaschia sp.
ATCGGCGCAAATCTGCGCTGTTATAAACAAGGCAGGCCGTGGTGCAAGCCGCTTTGGCATGATTGCGTCAGATTGCGCGCGGTTTTTCAGATTTGGCGCGCGTGCGCGCCCCGCCTATAATCGTCAATTTCATACATTGTGATGCGATGGGGGCGGGCAGGGATGGGCGCAGAGATGCCGGCGCAAACACCATAATCGCCAAACCATCAAAGATGCGGCACTGATAAAAGCCGAAAATAGTGTCTTGTAGCGTGTTTTGAATTTGGCGCACCCCGTCCTTTCCTAGGCCCACCACGGCGACAAAGCCCCATATGCGAACAAATTGGAACGCCATCTGCGCAAGGCCCGGCTGGTGTCATGGATGATACAGCCGGGTCTTGCCGTGGTGATCAGCGTGGTAGAAAATCATTTGGGTCTTGGGCTTCGAACCCGCGGCGGACCTCAAAATGTAGGTAAGACGGATCACCCGCTGCCACACGCGCAACAGATTGCCCTTGTGTCACCGTATCGCCGCGCGCGACTGTGATATCCTGCACATTGGCGTAAACGGTCAGCAATCCATTCTCATGACGCAAGACCAAAATGGATATTTGATCGGTGTTTTCGGTAATGGCCGCCACGGTGCCTTGGGCTGCTGCGCGCACGGTTGTGCCTTGTGGTGCGGCGATATCAAGACCTTCGTTTGAACTAGAATAGCCGCGGATCACCTCACCCTGAACGGGGCGTATGAAAGGCGCGGCACTGTTGCCACTGTTGCCAGAGGATGTGTTTGCGCTTGTCCTTGGGGCTTGGGTTGCAGGGGCGGTTTGGGCCGTGTTGGTCGGCGCAGCCGCCGCCACAGGGGCCGCTGCCACGGTTTGGGGCATGCCGTCTAAGGGTTCTTGCGCAGGGCCAAACGGAATTGCAGCCGATTGGATTTGTGGTGGCAAAGGCGATGCTGCCGATGGCGGCAAGGGCGCAAAGGCCGATCCGGGGGTGATGGCCGATGAAGCCCCCTGTTGTAGGCCATCATTTGCCACGGGGATCAACAAATACTGGCCCGGGCGCAATGGTGTACTGGCCACAAGGCCGTTCCATTGTGCCAAAGAATCAACCGGCACATTATATGTGCGTGCAATTGAAAAGATCGTTTCACCTTGGCCAACCTGATGGCGTGTGGGTTCGCGTGTTGGAACCGGTGCTGCGATGGCCCCATTGGGGGCGGTTGTCGTCATGACACGGCGCGGCAGCAATAAAACCTCCCCCTGGTTGAGAGGTTCATCTTCGGCGCGGCTATTGAAACGGGCCAATTCAGCCGGATTCAGGCCAAGCCTGACAGCCACACTATTGGGTGTGTCACCAAACCGGGCAATGGCGGCTTGATAGCTTGGATAAGTCACAACGCCATTCGCATCAGGTTGTGGCGGTGGGGCGGTGGATACAACATTGGCCCGTGTTGACAAATGATCAGGCCGCATATCAAAAGCCGACGGTCCCGAACAGGCGGCCAAAACAAACGCCACCATAAAAGGCATATATGAGATTTTGATAAAGGGCATAGCTGCTTGTGACCCGTATTTTATATTTTATTACAATATAGACATAGTTTTCGCAAAAAACCAGCCCTTGTTTTTTACATCTATTCCACGCCGATCCCATCCATCAAAGGGGCAAATCGGATGGGCAGCAATTCATCGTAATTCAACCCCGACGCTGTGCGTGTGACCTTGATCAACATTTGCATGGTATCGGATTGCCCGACAGGCAAAACCATAATGCCGCCAATTTTCAATTGGGCCAATAATGGCCCCGGTGGGTCTTCGGCGGCGGCGGTGACCAAAATGCGATCAAACGGGCCTTGTTTTGGCAGACCATAACTGCCATCGCCGGTGATTGAAATAATGTTGGGGATGTGCAATTTCATGAAGCGTTGCGTGGCCAGATGCGACAATCGGCGAAACCGTTCGATTGTATAGACCCTACGGGCCAGTTGGCTAAGGATTGCGGTCTGATAGCCCGACCCGGTTCCGATTTCCAACACGGTATCGCGTTGATCCACGGCCAAAGCCTGTGTCATGAGGGCCACAACCGAGGGTTGCGAAATGGTTTGCCCACAGGCAATCGGCAGGGGGATGTCCTCAAAAGCGCGGCTTGAAAAATGACCCTCGATAAAAAGGCTGCGGTCGATTTTTTCCATGGCGGTTAAAACGCGCGCATCTGTCACGCCTTTTGATCGCAACTGAAACAAAAACTGCATCTGCTGCGTTTGGCGGTCTGTCATTGCAGAATGCCTTTCAATTGGGTGACAAGGGTGTGATCGGTCAAATCGGCGCGCATGGGCGTGACGGCGAT
>CAZPSB010000156.1:2341-4195 GCA_964589025.1 uncultured Jannaschia sp.
GAAAAACCGCCTGCCATTTGGGGCCGTGTCGGGTTGGGCAGAAAATGCCGTGCCCTGACGATACCCTTGGGTGGTGATTTGCGCGCCTTTGACATCCGCGCCGGGGCAGGGGGGGAAGTTGATATTATAAAACACCTTGTATTCATCCCCGCCCCATATGCCGCGATCCAACAACCGGCGCACCAGATCGGCGCCATGGGTGGCCGCCGCATCAAAGGGATTATCCAATTTTGCATTCTTAGGCCCAAAATATTGCGATAGCGCGATTGAGGCGACACCCTGCAACGCGCCTTCGATTGCGGCGCCAATCGTGCCGGAATATAACACATTTTCCGCCGCATTATTGCCCCGGTTCACACCCGATAAAATCAAATCGGGTGGGCTGTCTTTTAGCACATCATAAAGGGCGGCCAAAACGCAATCGGCGGGGGACCCTTCGGCGGCGTATCGGCGCGGGCCCATTTGTGAAATCATTGTGGGGTGAGTATAGGATACACAATGCCCCACCCCCGATTGTTCAAAGGCCGGTGCCACGCAGAACACATCGCCATCCGGCCCGGCAATATCGGTTGCGATTTGGGTTAAAACCCCCAGACCAGGGGCGTTTATGCCATCATCATTGGTTATCAATATACGCATCACGGCCCGCCGGGTTGTTTATGAAAACAACATCTAACGGGCCAAAACGATTGCGGCAAGATGTGTCATGCGTCTTGCGCGCCCAATAGGGCACGCAGATGCGATCAGTGGGGGCAGGTTAGGCCAAGGCGCCTTGGGCGGTGATTTGGGTTTTGCCACCCAAATAGGGATGCAAAACCGCAGGCAATACAACCGACCCATCCGCGCGTTGGCCGTTTTCCAAAACGGCAATCAATGTACGCCCCACCGCCAAGCCCGACCCGTTCAGCGTATGCAGAAATTCGGGCTTGCCGCCGCCATCGGGGCGAAAGCGCGCATTCATGCGCCGGGCCTGAAAATCCCCACAGGTTGAGACCGAACTGATTTCGCGATAGGTATTCTGCCCAGGCAGCCAAACTTCGATATCATAGGTGCGGCGCGCGCCAAATCCCATATCGCCCGTGCATAAAACCACCGTGCGATACGCCAGCCCCAAACGTTCCAAAAGACCTTCGGCACAGCGCAGCATGCGTTTTTGTTCTGCGTCGGATTGATCGGGATGCGTGATGGATACCATTTCGACCTTTTCAAATTGATGTTGGCGCAACATGCCCGCAGTATCGCGGCCCGCCGATCCGGCCTCGGACCGGAAACACAGCGAATGCGCGGCGTATCGGTGCGGCAGGGTCGTTTCGGCCACAATGGTATCATTCACGATATTGGTCAGCGGCACCTCGGATGTGGGGATCAACCACCACCCATTGGTGGTTTGATAACTGTCTTCGCCAAATTTTGGCAATTGCCCGGTGCCATACATCATGTCATCGCGCACAATGACGGGGGCGTTCACCTCTGTTAAGCCGTTTTCTGAAACATGCGTATCCAGCATAAATTGCGCCAAGGCCCGATGCACCCGCGCCACCGCGCCCGATAACATCACAAAACGCGATCCGGCCAGTTTGGCGGCGGTTTCAAAATCCATGCCCGATTGCACGGCGGGCAAATCATAATGTTCTTTAGGGTCAAAATCAAAAACCGGCGGCGTGCCCCAGCGGTTGATTTCAACATTATCGGTTTCATCCGCCCCATTGGGCACATCATCGGCGGGGATATTGGGCAGGCGTTCTAAAATCGCGCGCAGGGCGGCGTCTTTTTCTTTTGCGGCCTCGTCCAATTTGGTGATTTCGTCTTTTTTAGCAGCAACCAACGCGCGCAGGCGTTCAAATTCGGCCTCAT
>CAZPSB010000157.1:0-871 GCA_964589025.1 uncultured Jannaschia sp.
CGGGGTGAAAGGTGCCGGCGCCGACCTCCATGTCATAGGGTTGTAAAACTGCGCAGCCTTGGGCCGCCCAATAATTTTGTAGGCGAAGGATAATATCCTGAAAACTGCGCGGGGGGTTGGTGGGATGTGTCATGTTTATCAACGGTTTTTCATTCTTTGGGGTTGTGCATAGTGGCAGTGTTGCAGCGGGTCAATGCCGATGAACACATCATGCCTTGCGCCTTGGGTGGAATCACGCAAAAAGACATATAAATTATATGTTCTTTAATGAACTGTCCTTCATATGCTGAGGCTTGAGAATTATGATCGCTTTTATGATGCGCAACACCCTTTCGGCCAAGTTTTATTGTATCCTATTGGGGTTGGCCTTTGGGGCTGGTCTGCCAATGGCCGCGCTGGCGCAAGCATCGGTTTGGGTACAAATTGACACGACATCACGTCAATCCACCTATGAAGACCGCATCGCGGCCTTTTCCCAAGCCTTGGAAAACACGCATGGGTTTTTGACCGCGACGGGCGATTATGCCATTGCAATTGGCCCATTTGCGCAAGATGCCGCCGAAACGCGGCTGGCGGCGGGTCTGCAGGATGGCACCCTGCCCGATGGCAGCATCATCACCCGGTCGGGATATTACGTCACACCGTTATTTCCCGAAACCCCCACGCCCATTCGCGGCGAACGGGCCGATGCGTTATTGGACGAAACACAAGACCAAGCCCGCGATAGTGAATCGGAACTAGATCGTGACGCGCGCGCCGAATTGCAAATCGCGTTGCAATGGTTTGGGTTTTACAATTTCGGCATTGATGGCGCATTGGGTCGCGGCAGCCGCGCGGCAATGGCCGCTTGGCAAGAAGATCAAGGCTATGA
>CAZPSB010000157.1:881-4141 GCA_964589025.1 uncultured Jannaschia sp.
CGGCGTTTTGACCACCCGCCAACGCGCAGAATTGGTCGGTGATTATAATCAGGCCTTGGCCAGCATTAACATGCAGCTCATACGCGATGAAACCGCCGGTATCGAAATTGAACTGCCGACTGCCTGGGTGGCGTTTGACAGCTATAACTATCCTTTTGCAAACTATAGCAGCATCAATGACAGCGGCGTTCAGGTGTTTTTGATTTCCCAACAAGGCGAACGGCCACGTTTGTTTGCGCTTTATGAAATTATGCAAACCCTCAACATCGTTCCCCCCGAAGGCGACCGAAGCCTTAATAGGGATTCTTTCGTTTTGACCGGGCAATCCGATACCATCAGATCCCATACCGAGGTACGCCTGCAAGATGGCACCCTAAAAGGCTTTACCATCATTTGGCCGCCCGAACGCGATGCCGATATTGGCCGCGTTTTGCCCATGATGCAAAGTTCGATCACCGCTATTGAGGGTGTTTTACAACCCCAACAAAGCACCGCAACCGCAGTACCAACTGTGCTGGATGTGCGTCAACCAGATCAGGTGTTCACAGGGTTCTTTATCAATGCGCAAGGTGCCGTTTTGACCACCCATGATGTCACGCAAAACTGCACCACAATCCGTATTGCCGATATGCACCCGGTGGATCTGGCATATTCTGACGAAACCGCCGGGTTTGCCGTTTTGCAGCCACAAGATACGCTATCGCCCATTCGTTTTGCCGAAATTTCCGCGCAACCGCCCGCGATATCGACATCAACGATGATCGCAGGCTTTCCTTTTAATGGGACATTGGGCAGTGCTTCGACCATAATGGGTGAGGCCAGCCGCGAACAAGGCGGGCAAGGTCAAGCCAATCTTTTGCGGTTGGATATTGAAACCCGCCCAGGCGAATCCGGTGGCCCGGTGATCGCGCAATCAGGTGCCGTGATTGGTATGATCTTGCCCCAAGATCACAATGGCCGCACATTACCGGCCAATGTGACACTTGCCCAATCCATGGCCACGATCGCAGACGCGTTGCAAAATGCCGATATCACCCTGACCCAATCTGACGAGGCCGCGATGTTAAGCCAACGCAACATGGCGCGGCTTGCATCGGAAATCACCGTGCCTTTGGCATGTTACAATTGATCACCAAGGCAACTTGAACCTGCACCAAATATGGTGCAGGACATGTAATCTGTTTCTATGATCAAAAAGGCGACCATCATGGCCAAAAACAGTGTAGATACGAATGCCAAACCAACCGAAGACATCAACATCAAGGATGTCTTTGGCATTGACACTGATATGAAAGTCAAAGGGTTTGCAGACCCAACCGACCGTGTGCCGGAAATCGATCCAACCTATAAATTTGATCCTGATACAACCTTGGCCATTCTGGCCGGGTTTGCCCATAACCGTCGCGTGATGATCCAAGGCTATCACGGCACGGGCAAATCCACCCATGTCGAACAAGTCGCCGCGCGGCTGAATTGGCCTGCGGTTCGCGTTAACCTTGATAGTCATATCAGCCGGATTGATTTGATTGGTAAGGATGCCATCAAATTACGCGATGGCAAACAGGTCACAGAATTTCATGACGGTATTTTGCCTTGGGCGCTGCGCAACCCGGTCGCGATTGTATTTGATGAATATGATGCGGGACGGGCCGATGTGATGTTTGTGATCCAACGCATCTTGGAACAAGATGGCAAGCTAACGCTTTTGGACCAAAATGAAATCATCACGCCAAACCCCTATTTCCGCCTATTTGCCACCGCTAACACGGTGGGATTGGGCGACACAACCGGCCTCTATCACGGGGTGCAGCAAATCAACCAGGCCCAGATGGACCGATGGTCATTGGTGGCCACACTGAATTACCTAAGTCACGACGCCGAGGCCGCGATTGTTTTGTCCAAATTGCCCCATTACAACACCGAAAAAGGCCGCCGGAATATTGGCCAGATGGTCACATTGGCCGATCTAACCCGTAGCGCCTTTATAAATGGTGAATTATCCACCGTGATGAGCCCCAGAACCGTCATCACCTGGGCCCAAAACGCCGAAATTTTTCGCGATATCGGCTATGCGTTTCGGGTGTCTTTCCTGAATAAATGCGATGAATTGGAACGCCAAACCGTGGCCGAATTTTATCAGCGCTGCTTTGATCAGGAATTACCCGAAAGTGCCGCCAGTTTAAGTTTGGGGTGATAACCCCGGTAAAAATATGCCCCTGCCCTTCGATAATTGTGATCAAGGACGCATCTGTAATTGCTTGGCCCCCCTATTTCAGGCCGACCGCGCAGGATCATCATGAATAGTTTTTTCTTTGTCGTAGATGAAAAGTTTTTTCCGATGGCAAAGGCTATTTCAATCCGCTTGCGTGAATTATATGATGCGGATGTGAATATATTTTTAGAAAACGCAACACATAAACTTATTGAAACAATTCGTATTCAACCAAAGGTAGATCGCGAATTTATACATTTTAATAGATTGGGGCCCTTAATCCCTAAAAATTTACCACATAGTGATATATGGCCTAAAATTGTTTATGGCAGATTTTTTGCGCCAAGATTGTTACAACATTATAGCCGTCTTGTTTATCTGGATGCAGATATCATACCAGTGAAACAAAATGATCTAATTTGGAATATCGATTTACCCGGTGGCCTTGCTGCAGTTTTTGACACCGGCGCAATTTCCAAATGTCCGGCAAATAAGAAAAATAAGAAATACCCACAAGGCCATAAAGGCAAAATGCTTTGGCTGAATTCAATTGGCGTGGTGGGTGATCGGTATTTCAACACTGGTCTTTTAGTTATCGACCCTAAAAAATGGAATATGTATAATTGGAATAGCCTTATTTCCGATTATATGGAAAAATATAAAGAACATGTGATCATGTTTGACCAAGACTTTTTGAATTCTATTTTTGCCGAAAACTGGGCCGAACTCAGCCCCGCTTTTAATTTTCAATCCTCTGCGTTCAATCTGGGGTTGGAACCTTCGGTTGATCTTGTTTTTATTCATTATAGCGACCGCACAAAACCATGGCATGGGCTGTTTTCGCATGACATTGATGATGTATATAAATATGGGTTTCTTTTCTTTGAAAAATATCTCAAAAAGACCGGGTTTACCCCCAAGGTTTACGGCACTGTCGACGCCGCCCTTGTGAGGCTGAAATATGCCATTCGCAAACAGCTTTGGGGTATGGGTTTGCGCCTAAAAAAGGTATCAACGCTACTGGCCGTTTACGAAAAAAACCGTCGTG
>CAZPSB010000158.1:0-4095 GCA_964589025.1 uncultured Jannaschia sp.
CTTGCGTCTGGAAATTCCGCCCAAGTCTGCCGGAATTTAGCTGGCGAAATAGGGCGCGAATTCATTACACGCCACAGCGACAATATGGCGGGTGTGGCCGATGCCGCGGTTGATCTTTTGCCTATTGTCGGGGATGCGCGCGCGGTCATCGACTGTATCAACTCGCCAAGCGTGATCTCATGCGGTGGTGCGGCGGTGGGGATTTTACCGCTTGCCGGCGATGGCGTGGCATTTGTCATCCGGCGTGGCGATCAGGCCATGACCATGATCCGCCAAGGCGACACAATCACAACCCGACCCGCAACCGCAAACGAAATCGCGGGCGCGGGGAATGATGCAGGTGATGTCGTTTATAGAGGTGACACAAGAGGGCCGGATGAGATTTTCGATGAAGGGTTTCAGCCGAGAAATCCAGGTTCGGATACGAGTTTGGAGGATTACGTCGATTATAACGCTCCAAGTGATTACGTAGGTACGACTACAAATAGACCTACTGGTGATTCATCCATTGAAGGATCACCGGAGGATTTTGGCACGGCACATGGTGATCAAGATGGATTCGTGTATGAAATTGACCGCCCGTCAAATGGCATTGATGTAAATTCACAGTATCCTGATGGTCCATTTCCAAACGAAAATGAAATCGCTGTGCTTGGTGGAGTTGATCCAAGTTGCATTAGAGGATGCACACCAATTGGGCCGGATGGGAGTGCGACAGGCGACTTTATTCCAAACCCCAATTATAATGGTGACAACTAATGTCGCGTAGGTTGGATATGTGTTTACAGTTAATAGACTCGGAAAACGCATTAGTTGGCGCACAATATTTACATGCAAGTGACAATGGCAAGGAGGTTGAAATTGTTTGTCTTGAGGGCCCATTAAAAGGGAAGGCGTATTCTGGCGTTGACTATTTTTGGATGTTCGCCGATTTACGAGCAGACCTTAAAGAAAATCAACTTAGGCCGCTTGCAATGGGGGCAAAAAGAAATGTGTTCGCCGGTGGTTTGGCTGGTGAGACAAGCTTGGGTTACGTTATCTACATGTTTGATGAACAAGGTGAAGCATTCAAAAAGGTCAAGGTTTTTGATCCAGTTGATATCAGCGAGGCCACTAGAATAGTGTTTTTTGATGAACAGAAAGCCCACCGAAAAGCTTTAACGCAGAGAAGAAAACTTAAACAGAGCAGATTTTAGAAAGTGGATCACCGCTCCAACTCCCGTGCCACGTTCATCAGCCCCAACTCAACCGCCTTCACCCCGCTAATCTACCCCCATGCGCCTGATCTTTTCCCTTTTTCTGTGCCTCCAGCTTGCGCTTGCGCCACAAGCCCAAGCGGTCACAGACATCACCACGCATATCAACATGTCCACCGGTACGTCCCTTGGCACGTTTGACCCCGACGAATACCGCAACCGCGTTGAATTTATTGCGGCTTTTGCAGGTTACCTCACCTCGGGCGGTGATGCGGCCAATGTCAGTGCGACGTCCAGCGCGGCGATGTTGGATTTGGATAATAACGCCTGCCCGCAATGCTTGATTTATCTTGCTGTCTTGGCGTTTGGTGGCGGTTATGCGACCTATGAGGGCGAGGGTAACCTATGGGAAGGTTTAGAGGAAATCGGGCGTGGCGAAGACCTGATTTCAACCCTTGTAGGGGATGCCACATCCGAGGCATTTGCGTTTGCATCAGACAATTTTCCACAACAAACGGCACAGTTTTTGGCCGCGATGGAAAATGTCGGGGCAGGGGCGGATGTTGCGGTCAGTTTTATAGATGACGCTACGGGCAATGTGATTAGTGGCACATGGAACAGCCTGTCGCCCGAAATGCAGGATCGGATCAGAGGCGGGGCCGCCATCGCCACGTTCACCATCCCCGCAGGTGTCGCCGGACGAATCGGAAGCGCAATGCCGAGTTTGCCCGTAATTGACCCTCTTAGAGAGCCTACAGGTTTTTTGGGCAGTCGAGGATATCCGTTGGAAAACCCAGTTTTTCAACCTGCGCGCAACGTACCGGAAGTCATTGGCGACCGAACATTTACTGGTCATGCACTTGATCAAATGCAAAATCGCGGAATTACTCCAAGTGTGGTGGAAGATGCTATCTCACCATCAAACTTAGTTGGTGCAGAAAACCGGCCTGGTACTAATATTTATTATAGTGGCACTAATGGCGTGCGAGTGATTACTAACAGCAACGGGGACGTGGTGACTGTGATAACCGCAGCAAGACAATAGTATGAATAGGGCTGAACATACTGAACGTTTGGAGCGGCTGATTAATGACGATTGGCCGCAACAAAGTATTTTGGTGCACAACCGTGTTGCGGACATTCGATATCTGATTGAGTTACTTGGCCCCAATTTTGCTCCCATGCGGAAACACGCGGTTGAAATTGAAACAATTTCTGGTACTGCGCTTGGCTTTGGCGATGAATTTCTGCAGTTGGATGAACAAAACTTATTACAACAGCACGTGAATGATTTGCGTGCTATCTTTGTTGATATCAGCGGCTAATCCCCTTCACCCCGCTAATCTACCCCCATGCGCCTGATCCTTTCCCTTTTTCTGTGCCTCCAGCTTGCGCTTGCGCCACAAGCCCAAGCGGTCACGGACATCACCACGCATATCAACATGTCCACGGGTACCACGCTTGGGGCGAGCACGGGGGATGCATACCGCAACCGGCTTAACCTTATCGGTGCGGGCATCGGGTATCTGTTTTCCGGCGGGGATGCGGCCAATGTCAGTGCGACGTCCAGCGCGGCGATGTTGGATTATGATCATAATTGTATCAATGATCCAAGATGTGTTGGGCATTGGGTTGAATGGACCAATTTCATGCGAGAATTCAGTGAGTTCCAAGACCCTGAAGGTATTCAAGATATGTTTAATTTTGGGGATGGTGAAAGTATTTATGTCGTTGATCCAAATGCTTGGAATATGGATGAATTCATAGATGTTGGCACACAAATGGAGGACAGTATTAATACCATTGCGGGCGTTGATGGGGCAGAAAATGACGGCAGGATGCGGGCCTATTATTTGCTTGCCGCGGCTAATCCTGGGGTGCCGATTCCTTTTAGTTTCTATGATATTGCAATGAATATGAACCCTTTTTCGGCTGCGTTAACAACTGAAGCTTGGCCTTTTGGTAGGGTTGTTGGAAATGCAAGTGGAACTATTACGGCAGATGGCAATGGAAATTATGAAACAGAAGGAATTCTTAATTTTCAATCGGACCAATATGATTGGGATTTAGATGGAAATGGCTTTATCCATGATTATGGTATTGGACTGATGGGCAATAATTCGAATGGTCCAAACAGGGGCGATATGTATTACCAAAATTTGCTATCCCAATTTATTATCACGCATGATGGAGGAATATCTGGTTCGGCAATAGGCGGAAATATGCCTGATGGTAATGTGCCTTGGCATCAGGGACAAAGTGTGCATGTTATTTATCCTGGTGATTTCTACTTTCAATCGCATGGATCGGTAGAGTATTGATATGACCTGGCGATTTACGATCCTTGGCTTTGCTTTGGGCGTGATTTTTTCTGCGGCTTTATATCTTGAATATGTAGATATTTCTGCTGATGAAGTCACAGGTTCAAACTCATGGTATGGTCGTGCGCTTTCACGATCTATTGCATGGGGTAATCGTGTATCCCAGCTTGGAGGGCCGGGGCGATTTTGTCGGTTAGGAACCACCGTTCAGCAAAACGCCGCACTTATGTTGGCTTTTGATGAGTATGGGGAAGATAATTGTTTCTTAGAGATGCATCTGGCGCGCGCTTCGTATGAACCATCGCTTGGCCGAGTTTCTGCGATATATCGGTGCGAGGTTGGTGAATATACTGGTGAGCTTCAAGTAGGGTTTCTGCCACCAAATATGTTTCAAAGAGAAACACCCGATTGTGTGTTTTCTATGGCTTACACGCGCGACAACATCCCCTTGGGTGAAATCACAGGGTTTATGAGCCGGTAAAATGCGCGCCCTGATCCTCCTCCTTCTCTGGCTGCAACTTTTGTTCACCCCGCTTGCCTCGGGTGGGGCCTCTGCGGGGGTTCAAAACGCGCTATTT
>CAZPSB010000159.1:0-1945 GCA_964589025.1 uncultured Jannaschia sp.
CCGATATGCGGGCCAGTGCAATTTGATATTCCAAAAAGAACTGCCCCAAGACCGAGGCCGTGAACCCAAGAAACAAAAACACCGTTGACAGGCCCAGCATGAAAAACATCGCCGCCAATACCGCCTTGCGACGGGCAAAACGGGCATCATTTTGGATTTCATTCATCGTGATACCGCCCATATAGGCCAGATAAGGCGGCACAATGGGCAAAACGCAGGGGCTAAGAAAACTTAAAACCCCGGCCAAAAGCGCCACACATATGGCAGGCAATATTGATGCGTCAAACAAATCAATTCCAAACATAGGGATGACATAGCCCGTGTTGGCGCAAAGGTCACGGGTGTAAATCTTCACTTTTGCGTGGACAAAAAAACCCATGCACCATTAGGTAGCAATCATGCATTATGATATGGATATTGACGCGCGCGATCTGCAATGCCCCCTGCCCGTTTTGCGGCTGCGCAAGAAAATGGTCGATGTGGCGCCGGGGCAAACGGTGCGCCTGCGCGCAACCGACCCGATGGCAGAGATTGACGTGCCGCATTTTTGCGCACAGGCCGGGTATGAATTTCTGGGCCAATCCAATGCCGAAAACGCCCAAGCCTATTTTATCACAAAACCCGCCCGACCATCACCGAAATAATACCATCGCATCGGCATCCCATACCAATGACACCCGCGCGCCGCGATCCCAAACAGGCAGGCCCGATTCATTGCGCATCGCCACCGATACGGGACCAGATGCATCAGGCAGGCGCACATCATAATATGTCATATCCCCGTAATAGGTGACTTCTTCGATTATGGCGGCCTGCGTGGCGCGGGTATCGGCCTGCGCATCTTGGGGTAAAATGGTCAAGGTTTCAGGGCGAAGTCCAATTTTCGCCTGCCCCGATTCCATGCCATTTGGGCATTGATCGGCCCCAAGATTCACATGGCCAAGACCCTGAATGGCCACTTTGGCCCCATGTTTGGCCCCATGTGATGTCTGGCCCAAAACCTGGGCAGGCAGAAAATTCATCATGCCAATGAATTGGCCCACACGGCGGCTATTGGGGCGCCGATACAGGGTTTGCGGGTCAGAAAGCTGTGCGATTTCGCCATCAAACATCACCGCCACGCGATCTGACATAATCAAGGCTTCTTCTTGATCATGGGTGACCAAAATAAAGGTAATGCCCACCTGACGTTGCAATCGCCGCAATTCCGACTGCATTTGTTCGCGCATCTTTTTATCAAGCGCCGATAAAGGTTCATCCAATAACAACACTTTGGGTTTTAAAATCAATGCCCGCGCCAAGGCCACGCGTTGGCGTTGGCCGCCAGATAACGCATGCGCCGCGCGTGCGCCGAAATCACCCAAACGCACCATATCCAACGCATCGGCAATGGCCCGGCGTTTGCCCGATGCAGACATATCGGATTTGCGCAGCCCAAATCCCACATTTTCGGCCACACTTAGATGGGGGAAAATCGCATAGGATTGAAACACCAGATTGGTTGGACGCCGATTGGGGGGGACACCCTGCATGTCTTGCCCATCAATTCTGATTTGCCCGGCAGATAGATCTTCGAATCCTGCAATTGCACGCAGCAATGTGGTTTTGCCACAGCCCGACGGCCCAAGCAGAGAAAAAAATTCGCCCTGATTGATCACCGCATCAATCCCGCGCAGGGCATGGTAATCGGTGTAGTATTTTTCAACCGCATTCAATGTGATGATGGGCGTTTGTGTCATAGGATGGCTCCGTCATCGGGTTTTCCTGTGCGCCTTAATCCACGCCGGCGTAAACGTTCGGCCATAACCAACAGCGCAACAGATAATAAAACAAGCAAACTGCCAAGTGCCATAACAACCGGCAATCTGGATGGGAACCGCAATTGCCCCCATAAATAGACCGGCAATGTAGGCGCATTACCAGATAAGAAAAAGGCGATAATGAA
>CAZPSB010000159.1:1955-2684 GCA_964589025.1 uncultured Jannaschia sp.
CATCCAATGAAATGATGAAACATATCAACCCCGATGCCAATAAACCCGGCGCGACCAAAGGCAATGTCACCCGCCAAAAGGCCGAAAACCGGGTTTCGCCCAAATCAACGGCGGCCTCTTCTAGGCTGTGATCCATAGAATTGAAACTGCCTTGCAAAATGGCAATCGAAAAGGGCAGGCAAATCAATATATGGCCTGCGATAATCGCCCATATCCCCGCCCCAAGGCCCAGTTGCATCAGCACAATCAACAGGGAAATCGCCACGATGACCTCGGGTAATACCAAGGGTAGCATGACAAAACCAATGACACCCGCCTTGCCCGGAAAGGCAAATCGCGTGGCCGCGCGTGCGGCAAACAGGCCAAGGCAGGTGGCCAAGACCGCCACACTAAGGGCGATGATCAACGAATTGCGCGTGGCCTGATGCAGCGCGGGCGTATCCCAAAGCGCGATAAACCAGTCAAATGTAAACCCGCCCAGCGGAAAGGCGACAACCGTTGAATCATTAAAGGCAAATAGTGGCAAAAGGATAATTGGGGCGTATAAGACCACAAGATACAGACCGGCAAACAGGGCCAAAGGTTTGATTTTCATATTCCGATCCGCCCTTTTGGCAGGCGCAACAAAATGCAGATCGACACAAAACCTGTGATGATCGCCAATACAAACACAGACCCCGCCGCGCCAAACCAATGCGGCCCATGCACAAATACCATGCCGATCAGCGC
>CAZPSB010000159.1:2694-4091 GCA_964589025.1 uncultured Jannaschia sp.
CTGCAATCTCGGCCAGGGCGATGGCCAATGTCATGATCACGGCCCATCCGCCCCCGCCCAGACGGTCATTGACCCATATCCAGGCGCGCAGGCGTGTGATTACCCATAAAATCACCCACCCCACAATACCCATGGCCATCACCGCCAAGGCCGCGCCCATCGGGCGGTTGTTCAGATCAAAAATCTGCGCATAGATCATATTGGCAATCATTGTTCCATCTGATCCGCCCACAAGGCGGGGCGTAACATAATCGCCAATCGTGGGGATGAATACAATCAACATCGCCGCCAAAAGGCCCGGCATGGCCAAGGGCAAAGTGACGCGCAGAAAGGTCATGGTTTTGCTTTCGCCCAAATCTTGGGATGCCTCAAGAAGGCTGCGGTCGATGCGTTCAAGGCTGACGAAAATGGGCAAAATAGCAAAGGGCGCAAAGGCATGGGCCAGTGTGATCACAACCGCCCCGGCATTATAAAGGATAAAAGATAGCGGTTCATCAATCAGCCCCATCGCGATCAGTGATCCGTTGATCGGGCCGTCATAGGCCAAAATGACCCGCCATAGAAAAACGCGAATTAAATAGCTTGTCCAAAAGGGAATGGTAATCAGAAACAACCAAAGTGATTTGCGCGCGGGCGGGACGTGAAAGCTGATGAAATAAGCCACCGGAAAGGCCAAGGCCACGGTCACAAGGGTAACCGCGCCCGCAATCCACAATGACCGCACCATAAGCGCACGATATAACGGGTCAGTCAGGGCATCGGCGTAATTTGTCAGGGTCAAAGCCCGGTCGATTGTCAGAAAATTCTGAGACCAGAAACTGAACAACACAATCATCGCCAAGGGCGCGGCCAATAACAAAAGCGCGTATAAAAAGGCCGGGCTGATCAACATCGCCCCACGGCCCGATTCCGTGCGCAACCATTGGGCAAATTTGATGCGCATCGCGCGCCACCCCCCGTTCAATCTTTGGGTCCATCATCAAGCGGGTCATCAAACCTAAGGGCCATGATATCCCCCCCATGGTTTTTTAACCATGTGCGATGCGTTTGATAAGATGGACATAAATCGGCACAAACCGCCCAAAACCGCGCCGAATGGTTCATTTCGACCAAATGCGCGGCCTCATGTGCGGCGACGTAATCCAATACGCCGGGCGGGGCCATAATCAGCCGCCAGGAAAACATCAAATTGCCGGCGCTGGAACAACTTCCCCAACGGCTTTGGGTATCGCGCAAAGTGATTTTATTGGGCACCCGGCCCAATGTGGCGGCATGGCCGGTGGCGGCCTGCACCAAATGGTCGCGGGCGATATAGGTTAAAAACGCCTTTAGGCGCCGCCCTTGATATGGGCCGGGGGGCAAAGTGATTTTCCCGTCATGCAATGCGGGGCCTTTGC
>CAZPSB010000160.1:0-375 GCA_964589025.1 uncultured Jannaschia sp.
CATTTATTACCTTGGCGGATTGACCGAAGGCTTTGAAACAATCGCCTTTTTCATTGTGATCTGCCTGTTTCCGGGTGCTTTTGCATGGCTGGCCTATGGGTTTGCCACGGCCTGTGTGATCACCGCGGCCATTCGGTATAAGGCGGGATGGGATTTATTTGACTAAAAAACAGCCGCCCCCGTAAAAGCCGCCCCCGTAGCGAAAGCCAAGCGATTACGCCACCTTCAACACAATTTTGCCGATATGTGCGCCCGATTCCATCCGCGCATGGGCCTGGGCGGCATGGTCAAGCCCAAAGACCTGATCCATCACCGGGGCGATTCGACCCGCCGATACCAAGGGCCAGACATGGCGGTGCAAATCAGCCGCGATGT
>CAZPSB010000160.1:385-3927 GCA_964589025.1 uncultured Jannaschia sp.
CCGGTGATCGTCAAACGCCGGGTCATGATTTGGGCAAGATCAATCGCACCCTTTGCCCCTTGCAAGAATGCGATCTGAACCAGACGCCCACCATCGGACAAAGCCTTGATATTACGTGGAAAATAAGACCCGCCAACCATATCCAAAATCACATCCGCGCCGCCTTGGGCGCGCAAGATATCGACAAAATCTTGGGTCTTGTAATTGATCGCGCCCTCGGCCCCCAAATGCAGGCAGGCGGCACATTTTGCATCACTGCGCGCCGTGGCAAAGACACGCGCACCAAAGGCATGGGCCAATTGAATGGCCGTTGTGCCAATACCCGATGATCCGCCATGCACCAAAAACCGTTCGCCAGCCTGCAATCCGGCGCGCCGAAACACATTTTCCCAAACGGTGAAAAACGTCTCACACAGCCCCGCCGCCTGCGCCATGGTCAAACCCGATGGGATGGGCAGGGCGTGATCTTGGCGGGTGATCGCATATTCCGCATAGCCCCCGCCGGGCAATAACGCGCAAACCGCATCGCCAACGGCCCATTTTGTGACACCCGGCCCGCAAGCAATGACATGGCCTGCGGCCTCTAGCCCCGGTAAATCAGATGCGCCTTTGGGTGGCGCATATGCGCCCGCACGTTGCAACATATCGGGGCGGTTCACCCCGGCATGATCCACACGAATCAAGATATGATGCGCCAAAGGATGCGGCACCGGGCGGGTGGTCAACCGCAACACATCCGGCCCGCCGGGGGCGGTGATTTCAACCGCGCGCATGGTGGCAGGGATGGCAGGCATCATCTATGCGCGCCCGGCCAACGGCCCGGCAAATTGTGCGGGGCATTTGGTTTTGGTGCCTTGATTTGCGCGGCCACCCATTCCGGCCCTGCCAAAAAAGGTTTCAAAACGGGGGTCGCGCGCAATGCCGATTTCAGCTTTTCAAACTGCATCACGCCCTTGATCCGGCGATCCAGAAAATCCCATGTTGCCGCATGGCCTTGGCTGTCATCGCCCAACCAATAAAGCAGCGTAGCCCCGTAAACACCCATCAGACTAAGGCGTTTGGTATACCAATTCACATCATCCGAGGCATCGCCCAAAGCCACCCAAACCGAATCAACCGTGTGCCACATGGCCTCTGCGCCTTCGGCGGTATGGATCGGCAGGGCAAATAGGGCGGCGGCCCGGCGCACGGCCTCTTTTTCGGCTTCCATCAGATCAAGCCGCCTGCGCAGCGCAAATACCACCCGATCGCGATACCGCATCTGCGATAAATCCTGGGCCGCAATCGCGGCCACCATCGCCGCATCGCCCCTTGCATGAAAGGCCAAGGCCACATCCACCGCGCCTTTGGGAAACATCACACGGGCCTGCGCCAAGGGCAAATCAAGATCGCCCGCCGCATCGGCAAAACTTTGATCAGACCACCCACCAAAAGGCACATGCATCAACATCGCGTCAATGAATTGGGGTTTTAGATCATTCATGTCTTACCTCCGCTTGGTGGTGTTTCAAGTTAAAGCTTTGCTAATCTTGCTAAGAAAATCTTAACGATTATTTGATGAACAGATGATGGGATCCAACCTATTTGTATGCTATGCTTTGATATACCATATATACGATATATGAGAGGGAACAATGTGATGCCAAAGGTACCACAAAGACAAACGCGCCGCGAAATTGCGCAAAACCCCACAACTGCGAGGTCGGGGTGATGGCTGACGCTCGCGTGGTGTCCAATTGCCTTGTCGAAAAAGCAAACCAGAACAACGATACACTTACGCCAATGCAGGTATTGAAATTGGTGTATATCGCGCATGGTTATAGTTTAGCTTATAACGGTAGGCCATTAATACCAAATCGTATTGAAGCTTGGAAGTTTGGGCCAGTCATTCCAGACTTGTATCACGCTGTTAAACATTGGCGTGACCAGCCAGTGGGGCCTATTGCAACACAAGGTTTGGAAGGCTTTGGTGAAAACGAAAAGGAATTAGTTGATGCTACCTATGAGGCCTACAAAGGGGTTGATGGCATAGCTCTTTCAAATTTGACACATCAACCTGGTACGCCTTGGGATGAGGTCTATCGGGCAGATCGCGCAAATACGCCAATTCCAAATGATCTCATCGAGAATCATTACAAAGGTATTCTGCGGGCAGCGCAGCATGCAGAACGATAAGCCGGACCTATCAAATCTTATTGTGGTGATGAGGGAGCATGCCGCTACGGCATCCACGTTAAGCACATATGACCCTAAGGGCGTAAAAGAATCTCAGGCCCTAAAAGAGGATTCATATGAAGACATCCAGCGCCAGAAAGCGGAAACCGCAGGCCTAAAAGAAAGAAACCGAGACCTCAGATATAACAGAAAATTGCGAAGTGCTTATGCGCGTTGGGTTTTTTGCTATCTGGTTGGATATTCAGTCTTTGTTGGGGTGCTTTTGATCATTGATGGATTTCAAGTTTGCGGTTTTGACTTGGAGGAAAGTGTTATGAGTTTTTTGGGTGGCTCTACAGCGGTAAGCGCAATTGGACTTGTCTATGCAGTTACACACGGTCTTTTTGACGGGGTCGGCAAAAGATAAATAAACTTTTTGTCAACGCATTGACCCTGACCCACCTATATTTCAGGTATGAACAAACTTGGCGCCAAACGCGCCTGCCGCGGTATTATATATTTGGTGGCGGGTTTTGATGCCTTCGATTGGCTACAGTATGGGCGTTTCAATTCCCCACGCTTTGGAAGGCTTTGGTTTATAGACAAACAACCCTATGACTGTTATAGGGCATATTCCTGCTTCGTCTTGCAACTCTAACTTAGGAAGGTGGTGACACCAGATGCAGGTGAACGTTCGCGACAATAACGTCGAACAAGCGTTGCGTGCGTTGAAGAAAAAACTTCAACGTGAGGGCGTTTTTCGGGAAATGAAGCTAAAGCAACATTACGAAAAACCGTCCGAGAAAAAAGCGCGCGAAAAAGCCGAGGCTATTCGCCGGGCGCGCAAACTGGCCCGTAAAAAGGCCCAACGCGAAGGTATGCTATAACAGGCATTCCATTTCAAACCATATGTGTTTGAAAACCCCCGGACCCTGCGGTGCGGGGGTTTGTTTTATTCGCGGTTGCTATTGGCAAAAATCTGCTGGCGCACGCGGGCGCGGGCTTCGGCGCGCAGGCGTTCCAGTTCATCATCGCTGTCATCATCATATATGGTGGTGGTTTGTACGCCTTCAATTTCGGCAAAGCGCCGCATGGTGGTGGGCGGGAAAAATGACGGGCGAATCGATTCAAACCCCGGTGTGCGCGATAAAACGCGCGAGATAGACAAAGAACATTGCGCGCGCGGCACCGCGCCCACCTGATGCACCGCGTCAATCAAATGGGCGGCGGTGGCGGGTGGAATTTCGACAAGTTCTACAAAAACCTGACCGATGAAGGTGTTTTTGTTTGTCCAGCCATTCAGGGTTCTGTTAAGTGGTTGAACGATACCAAGGATTTTCCGACTTTCAACATTCCTGTCAGGGAAGGTTTAAGTCGTGACGATCCGG
>CAZPSB010000161.1:0-3912 GCA_964589025.1 uncultured Jannaschia sp.
TTCGGCCTCGCGGCGGCCTTCAAGAACTTTTTCCTCTAATTCATCGGCGTTCAAAATTGGGCGCATCCCACGCCCGCCGCCGCCCCAAGATGCCTTAAGCATCAGCGGATAACCGATTTCGCCAGCCTGTGCGCGGATGGCATCCATATCATCGCCCAAAACATCCGTGGCGGGGATGACGGGCACGCCTGCCGCAATTGCCACGCGGCGCGCGCTGGCCTTATCGCCAAGCGCGCGCATAGTGTCGGCCTTGGGGCCGATGAATGTAAGGCCCGCCGCCGCGCAAGCATCAACAAATTCAGGGTTTTCCGATAGCAAACCATAACCGGGGTGAATGGCATCCGCGCCGCATTCTTTGGCCACACGAATGATTTCAGGGATCGACAGATAGGCCGCAACAGGCCCCAGACCTTCGCCGATTTTATAGGCTTCGTCCGCTTTGAAACGGTGCAGGCTTAATTTGTCTTCTTCGGCATAAATGGCAACGGTGCGTTTGCCCAATTCATTGGCCGCGCGCATGACGCGAATAGCGATTTCGCCCCTGTTTGCGATCAGAATTTTCTTAAACTCGGCCATGACACCCACCTTTGATGTTGCAGTTGCAAAAACTCTATGATGCACATGCGGCAAGAGCAAGAGCCCACTATTGCAGCCGTGTTAATAACAGGCATGTTTCTACATTTGTTACCCCATCAATGCGGCCAATTTCATTCAAAAACCGATCAAATTGCGCCAAGCTTTGGGTGTGGGATTGCGCCACAACGGCCCATTTGCCATTGGTGGTATGCACCCTGCGCAATTCGGGCATCCGTTTCAACGCGCGGTGCACTTTGTCAACTTTGGATAATTGGATTTCCAACAAAGATACGGCTTGGATCAAATCTTGATCAATGTGATCCGATATATCGACGCTAAAGCGTAAAATCACGCCATTCGCCCTAAGGGCGGCCATACGCGCCTTGACCGTGGCCCGCGATACGCCCAATTTGCCTGCCAATTCCGTAACCGAGGCCCGCCCGTCATGTTTCAATAGCGCCAATAATGCGCGGTCTGTTTGGTCTAAATCTTGCATTTGCGCAATCTGTCATATGGCATGTCAAAATGACAAGAAAATTGTGCAAAGTGATCAATTCTATATCTTTTTGCAGCGGCGTGTATTTCCTAATTTTGGGGTATGACACATAAAATACCAATACAAAAATGCGCCCTGATTGGGGCGCCCGTGCAATCGGGTACGGATATGCGCGGTTGTTTAATGGGGCCTGATGCGTTTCGTACGGCGGGCTTGGCGGATGTTCTGGCCGATTTGGGCTTTGATCTGGCCGATTTAGGCAATATCGCCCGGCCTGATGTCACCGAACGGGCGCATCCCAACCCGGCGGTGCATGATTTGGGCGAAACACATGCCTGGATCACGGCCATTGCGCAGGCCACCTATGCCGCGTCAAAAACCGCAGATATGCCGATTGTTTTGGGCGGCGATCATTCGATTGCGGCGGGGTCTGTTCAGGGTGTATTGCACCATGCCGCCGATTTGGGGCAGGCACAATTTGTTTTATGGCTGGATGCCCATCCCGATTTGAACACATTACACAGCACCAAAAGCGGCAATTTGCATGGCACGCCAATGGCGTATTTATTAGGGCAGGCCGGGTTTGAGGGCGGGTTTCCCGCCCTGACGCATCGGGTTCAACCGGCCAATCTATGCATGATGGGTCTGCGATCGGTTGATCCGGCTGAACGGGCCTTGATTGCCGATTTGGGCATTGAAACCTATGATATGCGCGCAATTGATGAACAAGGCATTATCCGCCCCTTATCGCGATTTTTAGATCGCGTGGCGCAGGCCAATGGCCGCCTGCATGTCAGCTTTGATGTCGATTTTCTGGATCCCGGCATTGCCTGTGCGGTGGGCACCACCGTGCCCGGCGGCGCCACCTTCCGCGAGGCCCATCTGGTGATGGAACTCTTACATGATAGCGGGCTTGTGACATCGCTTGATCTGGTTGAATTGAACCCATCGCTTGATGAACGCGGGCGCAGTGCGCAATTGATGGTGGATTTAACGGCCTCGCTTATGGGGCGGCGCGTGTTGGATAAACCAACGGGCAGATATTGAAAGGATATATCAATGAACCTGAACCCTTCGCCGCTTGCTATGGTGCCTTTTGTCAGTGTCGACAATATGATGAAATTGGTCAACCGCATTGGCGTGGCCGATATGATCGCAGGCATTGCCGATGTCATCGAAGACGATTACAAACGCTGGCCTGAATTTGACAAAACCCCCCGCATTCCCGCCCATTCCAAAGAAGGCGTCATCGAATTGATGCCAACATCGGATGGCGAAATATATGGGTTTAAATATGTCAACGGGCATCCCGCCAATATGGCGCGCGGCTATCAAACCGTTACGGCCTTTGGTCTGTTGGCGCGGGTCGATAATGGATACCCGATTTTGTTATCGGAAATGACGATCCTGACCGCGCTGCGCACCGCGGCGATGTCGGTGGTGGCGGCGCGTCATTTGGCCCGCAAGGGCGCGCAGGTAATGGCCTTGATCGGCAATGGCGCGCAATGCGAATTTCAGGCGCTTGGATTTCAAAAAGTGATTGGAATTGATACTGTTCATTTATATGATATTGACCCCGCCGCCACGGATAAGGCCGCGCGCAATCTGGCGGGGTCGGGTTTGAATGTCATCCGTTGTGACACTGCCCAACAGGCCGTCACGGGGGCCGATATCATCACCACCTGCACGGCGGATAAACAATATGCCACGATCTTGACCGATAATATGGTCGGCGCAGGCCAGCATATCAACGCCATTGGCGGCGATTGCCCCGGCAAAACCGAAATTCACCGCGATGTGTTGATGCGGTCGGATATTTTTGTGGAATATCCCGCCCAAACCCGCATTGAAGGCGAAATTCAACAACTTGCCGCTGATCATCCTGTGGTTGAATTGTGGCAGGTGATCGCGGGTCAAACGGCGGGGCGTCGTGATGACCGCATCAAAGATCACGGCATATATCAAGATCTTGATATGATCGCAGATCCTGATGATCCGCGTGATTTGTTTGGTATGGTTTCGCGTGCCGCAGGGGGTGTATAATGGCCACGCGGCGCGATATTCGCGCGCATACATTTGCCGATGAGGCGCAATTGGTGGATGATTTGACCCGGCAAAGCGGGCTATCGGCCCAAGATCGCGCGGATATTGCGGCGCGTGGGGCGGGGTTTGTACAAAATATCCGCGACCATGCCACCCCAAATATGATGGAGCTTTTCCTAAGTGAATATGGCCTATCATCCGACGAAGGCATCGCCTTGATGTGTTTGGCCGAAGCCTTGTTGCGCGTGCCCGATACCGCCACGATTGATGCCCTTATCAACGATAAGATCGCGCCGAATGAATGGGCGGCGCATCTGGGGCAATCGCATTCGCCGTTGATCAATGCGTCGACCTGGGGGTTGATGTTGACGGGTAAGGTTCTGGATAACACCGGGCAGGGTGTGTCGGCCACGCTTAGGGCGGTGGTCAAACGTTTGGGCGAACCCGTGATCCGCAAGGCAGCGGGCCAAGCAATGCGCCAAATGGGGCGGCAATTCGTGTTGGGTGAAACCATGGATGCGGCCATGAAACGCGCCACTGCGATGCAGGCCAAAGGATATACCTATTCCTATGATATGTTGGGCGAAGCCGCGCGCACGGATGCTGATGCCAAACGATACCACATGGCCTATGCCGATGCGATTGCCGATATCGCCCATGCGGCCCGTGCGCCGGACCCGGTGCAAAACCCCGGCATTTCCATCAAATTATCGGCATTGCATCCGCGATATGACCCTTTGCAAAAGGCGCGCATGATGGATGATCTGGTGCCGCGTGTTCTGTCATTGGTGATGTTG
>CAZPSB010000162.1:0-3846 GCA_964589025.1 uncultured Jannaschia sp.
CTTGCCTTGATCACGCAGGGCGATGATTTGTTTGTGGATGAATTCAATCGCACCGATATCTACACCGCGTGTGGGTTGACCCACCAACAACAAATCCGGCACGCGGTCCACTTCGCGGGCGACGACGATTTTTTGCTGATTACCCCCTGAAAAATTGCGCGCAGGCAAATTGGGATTGGGCGGGCGCACATCATATCGGTCAATTTTATCTGTGCAATCGGCCTTGATCACAGCATTTTTCATAAAAGGCCCGGCATTGAATGCCGCATCATGATGATAGCCCAGCGCGGCGTTTTGCCAGGCCTCAAAAGGCATAATCAACCCATCACTTTGCCGGTTTTCCGGCACATGGGCGATGCCATTTTCGCGGCGGATGCGGCCATTGCTGTGCAAACCGTCTAGCGGCAATTCCCTGCCATTCAAGGTTAGGCGACCCGATTGTGCCGCACGCATCCCGCCCAAAACCTCAAGAATTTCGGATTGCCCATTGCCAGCCACACCAGCAATGCCCAAAATTTCACCGGCGCGAATGTTGAACGATACCCCCTTTACACGTTCAACCCCGGTGGCATCCCATACAGACAAGTTTTCAACATTCAAAACCACCGCGCCAGGTTGGGCCGGCGTTTTTTCAACGCGCAACAATACACTGCGCCCCACCATCATTTCAGCCAATTTTTCGGGGTTGGTTGTGTCTGTTTTTACCGTTTCCGACATTTCCCCACGGCGCATCACACTGACCGTATCCGTGACATCCATAATTTCGCGCAATTTATGCGTGATCAGAATAATGGTTTTGCCTTCATCCTTTAGCCGGTTGAGAATCAGAAATAGTTGATCCGCCTCAGATGGGGTCAGAACGGCGGTGGGTTCATCCAAGATCAAAATATCGGCCTTGCGATATAATTGTTTCAGAATTTCAACACGTTGTTGATGACCAACCGATAAATCTTCGATCACTGCATCGGGGTCAACCGTCAGGCCGTAATCGCGGCCCAATTCCATCAATACGCGCCGCGCCTTGGATAAAGACGGCGATAATACAAACCCGTCTTCGGCCCCCAAAACGACATTTTCAACCACGGTGAAATTATCAACCAGTTTGAAATGTTGATGCACCATGCCAATGCCCGCATGGATCGCGGCTTGGCTGTCGGGAATAGGGGTCTTTTTGCCATTGATGAAAATATCGCCCTGATCGGCACGATAAAACCCATATAAAATAGACATCAAGGTCGATTTTCCCGCCCCGTTTTCACCCACAATGCCATGGATCGTACCCGGGGCCACGCTTAACGAAATATCTTTATTGGCCTGCACGGGGCCAAAGGATTTGGAAATGGATTTAAGTTCAATTGCAGGTATCATGCCATGCCACTGATAAAAGAAAGGCGCGGATCGCTACGCCAAGGAATTAGGCCAAGAAATTGGGCCAAGGGCGATATACACCCCCGGCCCCTTGGTTTCAATTACTGCATTTGCACGGGGCAAGTGCCATCATCGGTAAAGTTATGCACCATGATATCGCCGGCGATGATGGCGGCGCGGGCCTCGTCTACGGCCTCTTGCATATCGGCGGTGATCAGATCGGCATTGTTTTCATCCAACGCATATCCCACGCCTTCTTCGGCAAGGCCAAGAATAAAGAACCCTGTTTCAACATCCGCGCCCGCAGAAAAGGCGTTGTAAACCGCGACATCGACACGTTTCATCATAGAGGTCAGAACCGAACCGGGATGCAGATAGTTTTGGTTGGAATCAACCCCGATGGAATAGATGCCTTCATCGGCGGCCACCTGCAACACGCCAAGGCCCGTACCACCGGCGGCGGCATATACAACATCGGCCCCTTGGGCGATTTGGCCACGCGTCAATTCACCACCGCGCACCGGGTCATTCCAAGCCGCAGGCGTTGTGCCCGTCATATTGGCAATCACCGTTGCATCGGGATTGGCCGCAACCACACCCTGCGCATAGCCACAGGCAAAACGGGAAATCAACGGAATATCCATACCGCCGATAAAGCCGACCGTGCCCGATTCAGACGCCATCGCCGCCATCATACCTACCAGATACGACCCTTCATGTTCTGAAAACACAACAGAACGCACATTGGGTTCTTCAACAACACCATCAATGATCACGAATGTTGTGTCAGGGTAATCAGGGGCCACAACCGACAAGGCGGATGTTTGGCTAAAGCCGGCCATCACAATCGGGTTTGACCCGGATTCGGCCAAACGGCGCATCGCCTGTTCGCGTTGCGCATCAGATTGCAGTTCAATTTCGCGATATGTGCCGCCGTTTTCTTCGGCCCAGCGTTCGGCGCCATTAAAGGCGGCCTCATTGAACGAGCGGTCAAATTTGCCACCCAAATCAAAGATAATCGCAGGCCCATCCGCCAATGCCGGCAGGCAAGACATGGCCAATACAGCCGCTGTAGACATAAGTTTTTTTGTTACACTCATCGCAGAACTCCCCGGTTGCGACAGGCATGCGGGCGAAAACCACGCAGGCCTGATAAGATAAAAGATCATGTAGACCCCCGCGCTATAAGGGCAAAGGCAGCGGGCAGGGTCAATATGATTCTACCAATCACAATAGCGATTTTGCCATTCATCCACAATTTTGACTTAGGCCAAAGGGTTGCACCCCATGCCGCGCAAGAAATAGGCGAAACACAAGGGCATCAACCTTGGTGCCATCGGGTTTGGTGTAATAATTGGCGCGCCGCCCCGTAATGGCAAACCCGGCGGATATATAGAGGCGGCAGGCAGCGATGTTATCGGCCATGACCTCAAGCCAGATTTCACCCGCCCCTTTCATGCGGGCCGCATCCAAACAGTTTTGCAACAAATTCCGGCCCTGGCCCTGCCCTTGGGCATCGGGATGAATGGTGAGTGTTAGAATTTCCGCCTCAGGCGGGATAATCCGCAGCAAGGCAAACCCCACCTGCCCCAATGCAACGCATGTGATGCGGGGTTGGGCCATTAAATCGGCGATTTCCTGGGCCGACCAAGGGCGCGACATGCCGTGAAACCCCGCATGATGCAGCCGGGCGCAATCTGCGGCATTCATTGCAATATCACCGGCCCGCAATCACGCGCCGGGGCCGCATCGGCCGGGCGCAGATAAAGCGGCGCGGGCCGGGTTTGGGGGCGGCGCCAACGGGCTTGTGTGATTATCCCAATCGCCACGGCCAAAGGGTGCTTTGGCAAAACCACCCGCCCTTGCCCGGCCTGTTTTACCAGATCATGGGCGGCAAACCCGGTGACGGCAACATCTGCTGTGGTGATCTGCACCCCGGCGGTGGCCATATCCAACATCATAGGCGGTTCTGCGCCTTGTGCGTTGAAGGCCTGCATATAAAGACGGTCTTGGCGCGCATCAACGCAGGATAAAACCGGGCGCGGCACATCATGGGCCTGGGCCTCAAGCGCGCTAACCCCAATCGCAGGAACGCCAAGCGCCATCGCCATGCCCCGCGCCGCCGCAACGCCAATGCGCAAGCCGGTGAAATTGCCCGGCCCAATGCCAACCCCAACAGCACATAAATGGCCCGGCGCAATATCAGCGCGCGCTAAACAATCTTGTATCATAGGCATCAAGCGCGTGGCCTGACCTTTGGTCATGTCTTCCCGCATATGGATAATGCATTGCCCATCAGCCAAAACCGCAATATCGCAATGCGGGCCAGAGGTATCAAATGCCAATATCAAATCATCAACCATAAAATGGGGCTACATGCCGACGGGGCGAACCTCAACCACTTCGGGAATGTAATGGCGCAACAAGTTTTCAATGCCCATTTTCAACGTCACCGTAGACGAAGGGCACCCCGCACAC
>CAZPSB010000163.1:0-3786 GCA_964589025.1 uncultured Jannaschia sp.
AAGTCGCGCTTATCTGGAAAGTCGCTGGCGCGCGTCCTTGCCGCGTTTTCTCTGGGCCGGACTGGGGCGCCTGCTCATCGGCGGCTCCGTGGCCGTGGCCTGGGTGGGCCTTTTGAAACTCGCCGCCAATTGGTTTCCGCCGGCGATGTTCGCCATGGTCTCCGGCACGGCCCTGTGCTTCGGCATCATCGGGGCCGTCAATCAACACAGTCACGCATTTGGCGCGAATACCGGTTTCAACCATTTTATCCTTGCCGTAGAAATTCTTGGACAGGTCGATGAAACGGTCCAACCCGGCCTCAAGCGGGGTGGCATCACGGCCTAATTCAGTGCCAAAGGCGCGGTATGATTTTTCCTGCCGCAACCAGTTTTGCGCGCGTGCGCCAACCAATTTCATGCCGTGTTTTTCACCCGCCGCAACCAGACGATCCCAAAGGTGGGTTTGCATTTCAATCGGGTGGTGCAATTCCCACCCCAATTCCCCGGTATAGGCCACACGAATCGCCATTGTCGGCACCATGCCCAATTCGATATGGCGCATGGATAACCAAGGAAACCGTTTGTTAGACAATACCGTTTTCGGGTCGGCATCGCGGATAATTTCACCCAAAACATCGCGCGATTTTGGCCCGGCAATGGCAAACACGCCCCATTGCGTTGTGACATCTTGGATGATAACCAATTTGCCCGATTGGGCCATGAAATCATCGGCGGCCTTGCGCAGGTAATCGGCATCATAATCGGCCCATGCACCTGCGGATACCAGATAGTAATCATCTTCACCCCGGCGCACGATGGTGTATTCGGTGCGCACCGTGCCCGCCGATGTCAACGCATAGGTTAGGTTGATCCGGCCAATTTTGGGCAATTTATTGCAGGTGACCCAATCCAGAAATTCGGTCGCACCATTGCCGGTGACGCTGTGTTTGGCAAAGGCGGTGGCATCAATCAGGCCAACACCATTTCGGATGCAATCGGCCTCGGCCTTGGTGTATTGCCACCACCCGCCACGCCGAAAAGACCGCGCATCATGGTCAAACTGATCTGGCGCATCCAGCGGTCCGTAATAATTGGGGCGTTCCCACCCGTTCACTTGGCCAAATTGTGCGCCCAATGCCTTTTGTCGGTCATAGACAGGCGCGGTGCGCAAAGGCCGCGCGGCCTGGCGTTCTTCGTCGGGGTGATGCAGGATATAGACGTGGGAATAGGATTCTTCGTTCTTTTGTTCGGCATATTCAACCGTCATCCAGCGGCCATACCGTTTAGGATCAAGCGAGGCCATGTCGATTTCAGCTTCACCTTCGACCATCATTTGCGCCAAATAATAGCCCGTGCCGCCCGCCGCCGTGATGCCAAAGGAAAACCCTTCGGCCAACCACATATTGCGCAGACCCGGCGCAGGCCCCACAAGCGGGTTGCCATCGGGCGTATAACAAATCGGGCCGTTGTAATCATCTTTCAACCCGGCGGTTTCCGAAGACGGAATACGGTGGATCATCGACATATATTCCTGTTCGATCCGGTCAAGATCCAACGGAAACAGATCGGCACGGAATGTATCAGGCACATTATAAGAAAACCGCGATGGCGCGCCGTATTCATAAGGCCCAAGGATCCACCCACCGCGTTCTTCGCGCACATACCATTTGGCATCGGCATCGCGCAAAACCGGATGTTCGGGGTTGTTTTGCCGCCATTCAACCAAGGCCGGGTCGGGTTCGGTAACGATGAATTGATGTTCCACCGGGATTGCCGGCATTTTAATGCCCAATAGGCGTGCGGTGCGTTGCGCGTGATTGCCGGTGGCGGTCACAACATGTTCGGCATGAATGATGATTTGTTCATCTGATGGCACAAGATTGCCGCCTTGTTCCACCATTTTCGTGCAGGTCACATTCCAATGATCGCCCGCCCATTCATAGCCATCGACCTGCCATTTGCGTTCAATCACTACGCCACGCCCACGCGCGCCCTTGGCCATGGCCATGGTCACATCGGCGGGGTTGATATACCCATCGGTCGGGTGATAAATCGCGCCTTTCAAATCTTCGGTCCGCACCAACGGGTAACGATCCTTGATCTGCGCGGGTGACATCCATTCATAGGGCACACCCACCGTTTCGGCGGTTGAGGCATACAGCATATATTCATCCATCCGCGCATCTGTTTGGGCCATGCGCAAATTGCCGACAACCGAAAACCCCGCATTCAGACCGGTTTCTTGTTCAAGTGTTTTATAAAATTTTACCGAATAATCGTGAATGTGGCTGGTTGCATAAGACATGTTGAACAAGGGCAATAACCCCGCCGCGTGCCACGTTGACCCCGATGTTAATTCATCGCGTTCCAACAACATGACATCGGCCCATCCTGCACGCGCCAGATGATAGGCGATTGATGTTCCAACGGCACCGCCGCCAACAACCAAGGCTTTGACATGGGTTTTCACGGGGGACACCTCCTGTGTTTTGTGATCACTTCGCGTATTTTCATCGCTGTGTTTGGCATGATTTTTGCCTGATTTATGGCCAAACCCGCCCGGCACAGCCGACCAGATTTTGCAGGAAACCGACATGGGCCGGGGCGGCCGGGGGGTTTTGCATTCTATAAAACAATCAAGCCCCGACACTGCGGCGCAAAAATGTCATGCCAGCCCACATCAATAAGGCAGGCAGCACCAACATGCGCAATGCAAAAACACCCATAATGGTTAGGCTGGCGGAAAATAATTCATCCGCTGCGGTCAAAAAATACCCAATCGCCTGCAAATACCGTTCGGTGGTGTCCACCGCATCGCCTACACCATCGGCCAGCGCAGAAAACCCATCGCCGATACGCGCAAAAAACCCTTGGCCCCCATTGGCATTTTGTATGTCTTCGGCGGTGATAGCGCCTTTGGATGTATCGACCCCAATAAGGGTTGCGGCCTCGGCTTGGATACGGTTTATAACCTCATAGGCGGCATCGGCCTGCGCGCGGGTCAGACGATCGCCCAGTTCCACACCAACCGCAAACCCAACGGGCAACAACACCCCCAACGCCGCCCCCAACCGCATGACACGCAATGCCATGGGGCGAAAGCTGGCCAGAGGTTGTGCCAATCCGCAAAGCATAAGCCCCAAAATACCAAGGCCAAACATCACCAAACCCAGACCCGCAACCGGGGCCACCCCAACATTGACCAAGGCCGCACCTGCGGCCACGGCAAACACAACACTGGCAACGCGTTCCACGGTGTCATCAATCGGTTCAAGCACTTTCAAAGGTTGCACCCCAACCTGCGCCCCCACGGATGCGCCGATTTCAACCTCTTGCGCGGTGGAAAGGGCGGCATTGATAATGCGCAACGATACATACACACCCGCCGTGGCGGTTGCGATATCAACGGCGGCGCGTTGTGCACTAACGGCGGCGGGGTTGGCATCACGCACACCCGAAAGTTCAAGCATCCCTATATAAAGGGATGTCGTGGCAATCAGGATTAAAAACACCACTCGGAAATACCGCATAAAACCCACCAGACATGTTACCTATGGCATCACATTTACGGTTAAAACGATTGCGCATATCTTGTTAAGATTCAAGCCATGTCACACCATACACTGCAATATGCCGCGCCTTATCATGGCCCAGACACAGTCAATTACAGATTTATGCCATGTCATGTGCGTTTGCGCTTGCGCCTGACGATTGCGCGGGGTAGATGACATCCCACAGCGCGCTGGTAGCTCAGCTGGATAGAGTACTTGACTACGAATCAAGGGGTCGGGGGTTCGAATCCTCCCC
>CAZPSB010000164.1:0-3562 GCA_964589025.1 uncultured Jannaschia sp.
GATCATCTGGGACATCCCCGAATTGATGATGCAGGCAGGCGCGTGGCCGATGGCCACAAAAACACCCGTGCAGGCCAAGGTCTGTGTCGCGCCTGTGGTGGTATGTTTGACACGCACACCATCAACCCCACGCGGATCGGATGCGCCTAAAACCTCATCCATTTCGTGATTCCATAAAATTTCAACCTTGGGATGTTTGAATAGCCGATCTTGCAAAATCTTTTCGGCACGCAAACTGTCGCGGCGGTGGATTAAAGTGATCTTTGAAGCAAAATTGGTTAGAAAAAGCGCCTCTTCCACCGCGGTATTGCCGCCGCCGATCACAACAATTTCCTGATTGCGGTAAAAAAAACCATCACATGTCGCACAGGCCGAAACGCCAAAGCCCTTGAACGTTTCTTCAGATGGCAGGCCAAGCCATTTGGCCTGCGCGCCTGTGGCCAAAATCACCGCATCGGCGGTGTAGGTTGTGCCGCTATCGCCTTTGGCCACAAAAGGGCGTTTGGATAGATCAAGCGACATTATATGATCGGTGATGATATCCGTGCCCATTTCGCGGGCATGGCCTTCCATGCGCACCATCAAATCAGGGCCCATAACGGTGCTGTCACCGGGCCAGTTTTCAACATCGGTGGTGATGGTCAATTGCCCACCCGGTTGCAGGCCCTGCACCAAAACGGGGTTTAACATCGCGCGCGATGCATAAATCGCTGCCGTATAACCGGCCGGGCCGGAACCGATGATCAAAAGACGGGTGTGGCGTGTATCAGACATTGGGATGAATCCTGACATATCAATTTCCATGGGGGTATAAAACCTGTGCGGATCAGATGAAAGGCCTTACATGGCCTTTGCGTTTGATATAGAAATTGGGCAGGCCTTGTTTTGTCGGTTTACATATTGCGGCAATGGCCTTTGGCCCCTTACAGCCACATCACCAAGAGGCACGGTAATGCAAAATCCAAAGGCCCTGTTTGACCACGCACAAGCCTTGCACAAGGCAGGCCAAGACGCGCAGGCAATGGCCCTGTATCAACAAATTTTAGTGGGTAACCCCAAATCGCCCGAGGTTTTGTTTCAAATCGGGTGCCTTCATGCTGATCGCGGTGATGCCGATCAGGCCGCCAAGACCCTGCGCAAGGCCTTGGCGCTTGCGCCCAAACAGGCCGCGATCTGGCAGGCGCTTTATGCCGTTTTGACCGGCAGTGCGGCCAAGGCCCTTGCGCGTGAGGCCGAAAAAGCCCGCATTCCCCTTGGCACAGAAGAAGAGACCACGCCAATTTTGCGCGCGATTGCCCAAGACCCAAAACAGGCCGAGGCAACGGCCCTTGCATTGGTACGCCAAGCCCCCAACGCGTTTTGGCCGGCCTATGCCTTGGGGCGGGCACGCGCGGCGCAGGGCAATTGGGCCGGGGCCTTTGGGCCGTTGGATATGGCGCATCGGCGTGATCCTTTGCATCACGATGCCGCGCTTGAGCTTGGCCGGTGTTTGGCGCGCATTGCCAAACCGGGGGCGGCGGAACATATCTTGGCCCGCCTGCCCAAAACCAATACACGCGCGCAGCTTGAACTGGCCCAGATTTACAAAGATCAATTGCGCTTTGGTGAAGCGTTGGATGTGGTGCAATCCCTTTGCCCCAAACCGCCCTTGGATCGCCACACCCATGTCATTGCGGCCATATGCCATGCGGCGTTGAATGATACAGCCCATGCCAAACAAAGCGCACAGGCCGCGCTGGATGCCGCCACAAATGCGCCTGACACAGCCCGCGAATTGTGCAAATCCTTTGAAACCACGGGCGATCATGATCTGGCCCTTTGGGTGATTGATGCCGCCCTTGCGCGCCACGCCGATCATGCCGGGTTGCGCAGCCACAAAGCACAGCTTTTGCAAAGCACGGGTGATTTGGCCGGGGCGCGGCAAATCTTGCATGATATTATGGGCCAATATCCTGATCACGCCGAATCCATTCGCGCCTATATCATGGGCCAAACCATGCAGGCCGATGATCCGGTTCTGACCCATCTGGAAACGATCTTGCCCCGCGCTGATCTGCCCACCCGTGACCGGCGTGATTTGAACTATGCCGCCGCCAAGGCGATGCATGACATCAAGGCCCATGATCGCGTGTTTGGCTATCTGAACCGGGCCAACCGCCTGATGGCCAAAGCCGCGCCCTATACGATAGAGGCCGATATCGACACGGCCAAGCGTTTGGTTGCCGATTGGCCCATTTTGCGCGATATGGGCGCCCCAAAAGGCCCGGATGACCCGGTGTTTTTTGTCACCGGTTTGCCGCGATCTGGCACGACCTTGGTTGAAACCATTTTGGCTGCGCATCCTGATGTCGCGGCAGGTGGTGAAATGCCCTTTTTGAATCAGGCGCTTGCCCCTGTGTTTGAACAATTGCGCCAAGATAAGCCAAATGCACAAACCGCCTTGCAAACGGCCTTTGCCACCGCAGGGCAACGATACCTGATGGCCGCGCGCCGAAGGGCGGGGGGGGCGGTGTTTGCCGATAAGGCGATTTCAACATTTTCACGCATTGGCCATGCGGCAACGGCCTTGCCGGGGGCTAAGTTCTTGATTATGCGGCGTGATCCCCGTGATGTAGGTCTGTCGATCTATCGCAATTTATTTGCCGAAGGGTCGCATCGGTATAACACCGATTTATCGGTCATCGGGCGCTACATTCGGCTGCATGATGGATTGGTTGATTTTTGGGCCAAAACCCTGCCGGAGCGGGTGAAAATCATTGATTATCAGGCCCTAACCGCCACGCCCGACCCGGTGATCCGCGCGATAATCGCCTTTTGTGGCCTGCCTTGGAATGACGCCTGCCTTGCGCCACATACCGCCAAACGGCATGTGCAAACCCTTAGCTTTGCCCAAGTTCGCCAACCCATCAATCAACGCGCCGTGCATGGGTGGATGACATATAAAAATGATCTTGCCCCTTTGATCGCGGCCCTTGATGCCCCGCCCATTGATTTAAAGGTCTAACCAAAAGAAAACACCGGGTCATGGCCCGGTGTTTCGTGGTTTAATCTGCCGCCAAAAGCGGTGGTTTTTTAGTGCTGATCCGGTGTTGAACGGGCGGTTCAAACCGCAGATCAAGCGCGCCGTTTTTCACGGCCACTTTGACATTGCCGCCCTTGGTTAATTTGCCAAATAGCAATTCTTCGGCCAAGGGTTTCTTGATATGATCCTGGATCACACGCCCAAGCGGCCGCGCGCCCATGCGGCTGTCATATCCTTTATCGGCCAACCATTCGGCGGCGGCGGTGGTCAATTCAATCGTGACATTGCGATCCATCAACTGGGCCTCAAGTTGCAGAACGAATTTTTCGACCACTTGCAAAATCACCGATTTCGGCAGGGCGCCAAAGCTGATGACGGCATCAAGACGGTTGCGGAATTCCGGCGTGAATGTGCGTTCAATCGCGGCGGTGTCTTCGCCTTCGCGGCGATCACGACCAAAGCCGATGGCCGATTTGGCCTGTTCGGCCGCGCCAGCATTTGATGTCATGATCAACACAACATTTCGAAAATCCATCGACC
>CAZPSB010000165.1:0-3545 GCA_964589025.1 uncultured Jannaschia sp.
CCAACCGTTCCAACGCGGCAACGCGATGGACCAATGATTCAATTTGTGATGACATTTTATGCCTCGGTCTTTGCAAAGGTCACGGCACACCGGGGATGGTGATGCCTATTTTGGCCGCCGCATCATCCGATAGGCCCTGATCGGCGCGCGCCCTGTCGGGTGGGGCGATGGGCGGGGTGCCGGTGATGCTTTGCCGGATCAAAGGCGATAGGGGGGCCATTTCCCCATCCGTGTCGATTTGGGTTAGAAAATCCGCCCATATATCACCGGGGCTGGGATCATGGCCGAAATGGGGTTCATGCGGGGCCATGATGGTGATCACGATTTGCCGCGCGGCAAATCGGGCCTCATCATTCGCGCCGACCCCACGTTTGTTGGTAATCTTGTCCACGCTGAGGCAAAAGCGTTTGAACACTGCATCCCAGGGGTTTGTTTTTTGTTCAAAAAGCGCGCGCATGATTTGGCGCGATATCAACCCAAGCGATATTTCAAACCCCGAATCCGTGGCGGGGATCACGATATTTGGGCCAGTGCCCGCGCCCGCCGGTGTGGGGCCTTGCGCCGCGACGGCATGGGCGATTGCGACTTCGATCACCAAATCAATCGTGCGGTTGCCCCCGGTGACATCCCGCCCGTCAATATCGGTGGCATTTTCATCTTCGGTTGAGATCACGATAAAGGGTTCATCCTTGCCCTCATCAAAGGCCATATGATCAATGGGTGCGATGGCGCTATCGTGAACGCGCATATCGGCATAGGTTGCGCCCTCAATCAAGCGGCGCGCCGAAAGACGCAGGGCCATGGCGACAAGGCTGCTCATGCGGGGGTGCTTTCTTCGTTTATGATCAATTGAACATCCCCCATGCCACTTGGCAGGATCATCGCGATACGAAACCGCTTTTCGCCTGTGGTGCCGGGGTTAATCAGGGCGATGTCATCTTTTCTGGGCTGCCAGGGCAGGGCGTTAAAATTCTGCCCCGTCATCCAGATTTCGCTGCTGGCATGGATGCGCCGTGTTTTGGCATTATCTAACCCTTGTGATATCTTGCCTATGCGCGGGGCAAGTGAAACAACACCGCGTGTTGCAACCTGAGGCCGCGCGGGGTCAGGCCCGCGCGCATAATCGCCCCCATCCATCCCAAGCAGCGCGATACTTTCGCCCAAATGATCACAAATCACGGCCTGACCGGCCGCGTCAATTTCGTCAAAGGTTGAAGTCATCGCGCTGCGTTCTTTCAATAGATTTAAGGGTTACGCCCGGCGGCCCTTCATCAAGGTTTTGGGCCGCGTGCACAGTTGCAGCATGTTTGTCTGCATTTCGCCATTGATGCCCTTGTCATTGGGCATTGGCCATTGTTTGGAATACAGGCGGCGACCACGCGTATTGACCGTTTCGATATAATCGGCCGGCGCATAATAGGTGCGAAACAGGTTGGGCACACCCATGGGAAAGAAATGCGCCTTGTCGGTTTCAATACCAACGCCGCCATCATGAACCGATCCATAATTTTCCCAGACGATGCCGCCAAATTCAAGAATTGGGTTTGATCCACGATTTGGCCCCACATAACTTTCGCGCAGAATTTTGGCCTCAGACCACCCTTCATATGTGGCGCGCAATTCGGGGTTTTTCAAAAGATCGTCAAAGAAATTATCCCCCGCAAAGGCGTGAATATGGCTAAATCCAACATTACCCAACTGGCGGCGCATATCGCGGATCGTATCGGTGCATGTTTTGCGCAAATCGCCGTCTTTTTTGGTGCCGAGGTCAAAATTGATCTCTGCCAGTTGTGATACACCAAATTCGGCAAATAGATTAAGGGTTTGGCCATTGGCATAGGTGACAATCCCGGTTACGGCGCCTAGGCGGGCGTGTTCTTCGGTGATGGCGAAATCATCCAATTGTTCGCCCATGCGGTCGGCCACCACGCCCTGCACAGTGCGCAATGCGGTTTCTGATCCAATTTGGCGCACGCCTTGCACTTCATCCGCGTAAACATTCCAATCGCGTTGGAAATGCGGGATGGTAAAGGATTTCATCGACCGCTTGGGCGTATCCCGCGTTTCGCCCGGCCCGCCGCGTGGGGTTGGTGTGACCAATTGCAATGTGTTGCCGATGCGTTCAATCGATATAGATGTCGTGGGGATGCGGGATGGCCGGAACAGGCCCATATCCTGAATGCGGGTTGATTGGTATTGCATATCATTGACCACATCGGTCAGGGCCGTCACGCCAAAGGCGTTGTTGTTAAAGATGTCTAACATCTGCATGTCTCCGTTAGCCTGTATAGGTGGGGGATTTATGGTATGTGGCACAGATCAGCGTACGATCATGCCCTGCGTTTTGAGTTGCGCGGCCTTTGCGGCGCGTTTGGCCGGGTCATCAACGGTTGTGTCATATTCCAGACATGATCCGTTTAGCGCGGCATCGCGTGTGATGGCGGCAACGGCACGGTCGGTATTGGTTGCATCCACGGTGTGAATGTTCACGGCACTGGCGGTTTCGGCCCCTTCAAGGCCGGTGACGACAGCGTGCGGCGAAGGCACGAACTGGCCGGGATTTGCGGCTACTTCACCCAAAACTGTGCCTGCGGGCACAACGCCTGTGCCTGCAGGAATGATAATATTATCGCGGGATCGGTTGCCATTCGCCTCAGACAGGATTGCCTCACCGGGGTGGCGGGGTTCGGTCAGCATTGTCATGGTTTTTTCCTTTGAAACCTTGGTGTTGCGTTAAAGATTGGCGTTGGGATCAGTGGTTTTTGTTATGTTCGGCCACAACATCGCCCCAACCGTAATTCTGGCTGGGCGCATGGGTGGTTGGGGTTGGGTCATTTGACCCCATTTCAGGGTAATCATGGGCGCGTTGTTCAGGCGTGGGGATGGTGTTGGGCGTCGCATTATTGGGCGGTGTGGCCGGGCCGGCTGCGGCAAGGGCGGCTTTGGCACCCTGTGTATCCATTTGCGTTTTAAATGCGAAATACGCGGCCAATGCGGGGTTTGCTTTGCCCTCATCACTATCAAGGATCGCACCGATGCGTGTGGTGGCATCAGACAGGCCTTCGGCCTTGGCATTGGTGATTGCCGCATCCATTTCGGCCTGTGTGTAAATTTTGCCGTCGCCCTTTGCGCCGGTGCCTGATGTTGTGCCTGCCATTGTCGTAATCTCCTGAGATATGCCCGAAGGGGCGTTGGTTTGAAGTTCGGAAAGGATTTGATCAAAAGACGCCATGCGGTCGGCTAGGCCGATCTCTATGGCCTCTTGGCCGAGATATGTTTTCGCCTCGGTTGCCATTGCGTCTTGCGCGGTAAAACGATCACCCCGACCAGCCGCGACAGTATTGATAAAGGCCTTGTAATGGGCGTTTATCATGTCTTGCAGATTGGCCTTGGCGCTTTCGGTCAATGGGCCAAACGGGTGGCCATCAACCTTATGTGCCCCCGCATGGATCACGGTTGCCTTGACGCCCTGTTTTTCCATTTGGCTGCCACGGTCAGCATGGACAAACACAACCCCGATTGACCCAAGAACGGCGGTATCAGAC
>CAZPSB010000166.1:0-3513 GCA_964589025.1 uncultured Jannaschia sp.
GTACTTCGTGCCCGAGCCCGACGACAAGGCCCCCGGGTTGATCCTCGACATCGGGCTGGGGCTCGCGCTGCCCAACTTCCGCTCGCCATGTTTCAAGCAGGGGCAGCAGCGATTGCAGTTTGAATGCAGCCTCTGTGTCTTTAGTCAATTGATACAAGACGTTCGCGCAGATGTAGTCTGAACCAAACCTGCCGTAAGGTTCCAGTTTTTTATACCAGCTTTGTTGGCGCCCGTTTTTAGGTGCTTTTCTGGTGTCTGCATGCATGTCCTCTGTATCTGGGGGGCCATGATGCACCGCATTCACCCACCATTCCCCTTCATGTTTCCAATAATTTGCCGCTGACTGAATGATGCGAGCAATAGGTGTGCCATTTTCGTCTTTTGGGCCGATATCAAAGTTCTTTTCCTTTTCGGCATATAGCTTTTCATTTTGTGGACATGAAAGTAAGTTGTATTCTAGTATGTGTTTTTGGAGCGCAACAAAGCCCGCACCGATAAAGTACTCTGCCTTATCATACAGACCTTCATTCGCCGCATCGGGGGAAGCTTGTATTTCCTCGTTAATATTCGTAATTTTGGTGTCAAGAATTTCTAAGTAGGACTCTAAAGAGCTGAGCGCGATGGCGTCATCTACATCCATCATTTTCGATACCTTTGATTTATAAAAAATGTCGCAGACGTGCTGTCTGTGGCATTTGAATTTCTTGCTGGTATTTAGGGTTGTAGCAAAGCAGGGGACGCTTTCCTAAGTATTCGCCTCGCGGATTTTATCGGCGGCGTCTTTGTCGAAATTCACGCCATTATCGGTAAATAATTGATCCAATTCACCCGATAGGGTCATTTCGGTGACGATATCACAGCCACCCACAAATTCGCCTTTCACATAAAGCTGTGGGATTGTGGGCCAGTCGGAAAAGGTTTTGATGCCTTGGCGGATGTCTTCGTCAGACAATACATTCACATCGGCAAATTCGACGCCCATATAATTCAACACCCCCGCCACACGCGAAGAAAACCCGCATTGTGGCATGGTTTTGGTGCCTTTCATGAACAAAACAACGTCATTGTCAGAAATGGTTGATTGGATTGTATCTTGGGCGGTCATGGTTAATCCTTATGTTTTAGGCGGTTTAATCGGGGGCTTTGGTGGTTAGGGCAAGGGCGTGTACTTCGCCATTTGATCCATCCATTTTACCTTTTAGGGATGCATAAACGGCGCGTTGTTGTTGTACGCGATTTTTCCCGCGAAAGCTTTCGTCAATCACTTGGGCCGAAAAATGCACGCCATCATCGCCTTCGACGGTGATGGTGGCATTTGGAAAAGCCTGACGAATCATATCTTCGATATCTGTGGCAGTGACGGGCATAGATCCCCCCCAATTGATGTTTGATAATGATGTAGGTGCAACCTGTTGCACCGCAAGATGGGATCAGTTGAAATATTCGCCAAATGCGCCGCGCCAGATATCGGCCAATTCGGCCAAGGGGGCTTGGGATGTGCCAAAGGTCACGGTGTCACCGCCCACATGGCCAATGGTGGCAAGGGGCACACCGGCCTGACCTGCGGCAACCATCAAGGCTTCGGCGCGATCAAAATTGGTGGAAATCAGGTAACGCGCCTGATCTTCGCCGAAATATCCGGCGGTGTCGGTGGCATCCAGTGTGATCCCCACATGACCGGCGATGGCCATTTCAAACCCCGCCAAGGCCAAGCCGCCATCCGATAGATCGACACAGGCCGTGATCCATTCGGCGTTATTGCGGATGAAATCGCCATTGCGTTTTTCGGTTTCAAGATCCACGGCGGGCGCGTCGCCATCGGTGCGGTTGAATACCTCATGCAGCAGCGCGGATTGGCCCAAATGGCCACGCGTTTCGCCAACCAGCAAAAGAATATGCCCTTCAAGGGCCCGACCGGCGATCATTGTGTCAATATGATCTATCACACCAACCGCGCCAATTGTAGGGGTGGGTAAAATTGCCTGACCGTCGGTTTCATTATAAAGCGATACATTGCCCGACACGATTGGTGTATTCAATGCGGTGCAGGCCTGACCGATGCCATCAATCGCGCCCACGAATTGCCCCATGATTTCAGGCTTTTCCGGGTTGCCGAAATTTAGATTGTCAGTGGTGGCCAAAGGCCGCGCGCCAACGGCGCACAGGTTGCGAAAGGCCTCGGCCACGGCTTGTTTGCCGCCCTCAACCGGGTTGGCCTGCACATAGCGCGGCGTCACATCCGAGGTAAAGGCCAATGCCTTATCTGTGCCATGCACCCGCACCACACCGGCGCCAAGGCCCGGCGCCATGATGGTATCGGCCATCACCGAATGGTCATATTGTTCATAAACCCATGCGCGCGAACAATAATTTGGCGATGCAATCAAGGTTTTCAACCCGTCAATCGGGTCAATTTCTGGCACCATATCCAAATCGGTCTGAATTTCGGTTGGCACCCAAGGGCGGTCATATTCCGGCGCGTTTGAGGCCAATTTGGAAAGTGGCAGATCGGCCTTTAATTCACCGTCTTTGAAAATTTTGAACCGGTCTTCGGCAATCGTTTCGCCAACAATGGCAAAATCCAGATCCCATTTATCGAAAATCGCCTTGGCGGTGGTTTCCTTTTCGGGGTCTAAAACCATCAACATGCGTTCTTGTGATTCCGATAACATGATTTCATAGGCGGTCATCTGTGCCTCGCGGATTGGCACAGCATCCAAATCAAGGCGAATGCCAAGCCCGCCCTTATCGCCCATTTCAACGGCAGAACATGTCAGACCCGCAGCACCCATATCTTGGATTGAAATCACCGCCCCGGTTTGCATCAATTCAAGGCAGGCCTCAAGCAGGCGTTTTTCGGTAAAGGGGTCACCCACCTGTACGGTGGGGCGTTTTTCTTCGATACTGTCGTCAAATTCGGCCGATGCCATTGTGGCCCCGCCCACGCCATCGCGGCCCGTTTTTGCGCCCAAATACACAACCGGGCGGCCCACGCCGGATGCGGCGGCATAAAAGATTTTGTCGGTATCCACCAAACCGGCGGCAAAGGCATTGACCAAACAATTGCCATTATAGGCAGGGTCAAAACGAACCTCACCGCCAATGGTGGGTACACCAAAACAATTGCCATATCCGCCCACACCTTGCACAACACCATTGACAAGACGTTTGGTTTTGGGATGTGCAATTTCCCCAAAGCTGAGGGAATTCATCGCCGCGATCGGGCGTGCACCCATGGTAAAGACATCGCGCAAAATGCCACCCACACCTGTGGCCGCGCCCTGATAGGGTTCGATATAAGAGGGGTGGTTGTGGCTTTCCATTTTGAAAATCACGGCCTGACCATCGCCAATATCAACGACACCTGCATTTTCGCCCGGCCCGCAAATCACCTGTTTGCCATCGGTCGGCAGGGTGCGTAACCATTTTTTCGAACTTTTATAAGAACAATGTTCGTTCCACATGGCAGAAAAAATACCAAGTTCGGTAAAGCTGGGCGTGCGGCTAATGATA
>CAZPSB010000167.1:0-3484 GCA_964589025.1 uncultured Jannaschia sp.
GCTGATCACCTCAAACCCGTTTGTCAGGCGCACCTTGGCCACTTTCCGCATGGCCGAGTTCGGCTTTTTCGGGGTGGTGGTATAAACGCGTGTGCAAACGCCACGTTTCTGGGGGCAGCTTTCCAAGTGCTGCGACTTGGATCTTTTGATTTTTGGCTGCCGCGGTTTGCGGATCAGCTGTTGAATAGTTGGCATCAGGTCTTCCCGTCTTGCTCTTTCGATTTCCAAACATTTGCCCGCAGATGCAAACAAACGCCAAAACCGCAAGTATCCCTTCCCAACCTGGAGGACACTGCGGGTGATTTACAGAGGGTCGGCACGATAAAATTGCCCCAACCGTGAATCATCAAACACATATTTTCACGGCGCATATATAATCAGCGCCGATTAAGTGTGCGCTTGTTAGGCGGAATCAGCCCCCCTGTCAACAGGGGTTCTATATCTGACCCATACCCTTAGAAACGTCTGCTGCAATGGGGGCCTTTGGCGCGGCTTTGTTCACATAGGCCGCGACAGTGATTGAATATATTTCGTCACAACAAGGCCCGCCACCAACGCGCCCGTGAACACGAAAACATCTGCCTGCCCCGTGCCAAGGGCCGGCAAAGCCCCGCCGGGGCAAAACCCCGCAATCGCCCATCCAATGCCAAACACCGCCGATCCGCCGATCAATTTGGTGTCGATGGCATTGGATCCAGGCAGGTGAAAGCCTTGGTCAAAAACAGGGCGCGTGCGACCAAACACCAATCGGTATCCGATGAATGTTGTGATTAACGCACCCCCCATCACAAACATAAGGGATGGATCCCACATCCCGGCAATATCAAAGAAATTCAAAACTTTGGCCGGGTTGGCCATGCCTGATACCGCGATGCCTACGCCAAATATCAGGCCCGTTAAATATGCAAAACCCAAACGCATGACCCTACCCCCCGATCACATGGCGAATTACAAAAACCGTGGCAAAGGTTGCGGCCATAAACACCCCCGTTGCCACGATAGATCGCGGCGATAGGCGCGCAATCCCGCACACCCCATGCCCCGATGTGCACCCCCCGCCAAAGGTCACCCCAACCCCAACGACAAAGCCGCCCAGAACCAACATCCATGTGGGCACGGGCACCTGTATTTGGGGCCAATTGCCGGTCACTGCCCAGATCACCACAGGCCCACTGACCATACCGGCCACAACCATGGCCCGCCATGACCAATCCTTGAATGATGAGGGCTGCACAAACCCGGCCAACACACCAGTGGCCCCCATCACACGCCCAAGGCCCCACATCAACAATGTGGCCGATAGCCCAATCAAAACACCACCACCCAGTGATGCCAAAGGCGTAAATTCGGTTTCCATATGCCTCTCCTTTTGTGATCTTTATTCTGTCCAAAGAAAGACACGCGCGGGCAAATATCAAGGATATAATATAAATTATATGCAATCTGGCTTGTCTGTGATGGGCGATTGCGGCTATCCAAAGACAAACAAATCAAATGTCACCTCTGTGGGAGAAATCACCGATGCCCCAAGGCAAACCCGATAAATCCAAACTGCCCAGCCGCCACGTCACCGAAGGCCCCGCGCGCGCGCCGCATCGGTCATATTTCTATGCGATGGGGCTGACAGATGATGAAATCCATCAACCCTTTGTCGGTGTTGCCACATGTTGGAACGAGGCCGCGCCGTGCAATATCGCCCTAAACCGTCAGGCACAATCGGTGAAATTGGGTGTAAAACACGCCAATGGCACGCCGCGCGAATTTACCACCATCACCGTGACCGACGGCATCGCCATGGGGCACGAAGGCATGCGGTCATCGCTGGCGTCGCGCGACGCCATTGCCGATACGGTTGAATTGACCATGCGCGGGCATTGTTACGATGCGCTGGTTGGACTTGCGGGATGTGACAAATCCCTACCGGGCATGATGATGGCGATGGTGCGTTTAAATGTGCCATCGGTATTTATCTATGGCGGGTCGATCCTGCCGGGCCGCTTGGATGGCAAAGATATCACCGTGCAAGATGTGTTTGAGGCCGTGGGCCAACATCAGGCCGGCAATCTAAGTGACGAAGCCTTGGCCGTGATTGAACGCGTGGCCTGCCCATCTGCGGGGGCGTGTGGCGGGCAATTTACCGCCAACACTATGGCCTGCGTATCCGAGGCCGTAGGCCTGGCCCTGCCCAATTCATCCGGCGCGCCCGCCCCCTATGAAAGCCGCGATGCCTATGGCGTTGCATCGGGTGAGGCCGTGATGAAGTTACTAGAAAAAAACATCCGCGCGCGCGACATTGTTACGCGCAAATCATTGGAAAACGCCGCGCGGGTGGTGGCCTGCACAGGCGGATCCACCAATGCAGGGTTGCATTTGCCCGCCATTGCGCATGAGGCCGGGATAGAATTCGATCTGTTCGATGTCTGCGACATTTTCAAAGACACCCCCTATTTCGTTGATATGAAACCCGGTGGGCAATATGTGGCCAAAGACCTATATGAGGCCGGCGGCGTGCCCGTCGTTATGAAAGAATTGCGCAAGGCGGGCTTGATCCACGAAGATTGCATGACAGCCACCGGCCAATCCATGGGCGAAGTTCTGGATCAAATCGACCGCAACGCCGATGGCAAGGTCATTTACCCCGTTGAAACCCCAATCACCCCCACAGGCGGGGTTGTCGGCCTAAAAGGCAATCTTGCCCCCGATGGTGCCATCGTAAAGGTTGCGGGTATTCCCTCAGAATTGCAGGTATTCGAAGGCCCCGCCCGCGTGTTTGAATGCGAAGAAGATGCCTTTGCCGCCGTGCAAAACCGCGCCTATGAAAAAGGTGAGGTCATCGTGATCCGCAATGAAGGCCCCAAAGGCGGCCCCGGAATGCGCGAAATGTTGGCCACCACATCGGCCATTTCCGGCCAAGGCATGGGCAAACATGTGGCCTTGATTACCGATGGGCGGTTTTCAGGTGCAACGCGCGGGTTTTGCGTCGGCCATGTCGGGCCAGAGGCCGCCGTGGGTGGGCCGATCGGGTTGTTGAAAGACGGCGATATAATCAAAATCGACGCCATTACCGGCACGCTTTCGGTTGATCTAAGCGACGATGACTTGGCCGCGCGCCGCGCCGAATGGGCCGGACCGCGCGAAACCATCTATGCCACCGGCGCATTGTGGAAATATGCGCAACTGGTTGGCCCGGCCGTCAAGGGCGGTGTTACACATCCCGGTGGATCAAAGGAAAAACATGTCTACATGGATATCTAAATCGGCCTTTTTGATTGTATCATTCTGCCTTATGGCCGCATGTGACGGCCCCGGGGCAGGCAATTCTGCGCCGCGCAATGTGACCGTGACAACCGATCAGGTTGTCATCACCGGCCCGCGCGGATTTTGCGTTGATCCAAGTTCAAGCCAGCAAAACAACAGCGATGGGGCCTTTGTGGCCTTGGGGTCATGCGCGGCCCTAAACCAAGGCCCATCGGCAGAACCGGCA
>CAZPSB010000168.1:0-3432 GCA_964589025.1 uncultured Jannaschia sp.
CCATTGTTACCGTTGGCCCCACCGCCGCCGGATGCGTTATGGGCATCGCCGCCAACACCGACCGGATTGAAAAATTGATGCGCGAAAGCCTGATGCTGGTCACCGCATTGGCGCCAACCATCGGCTATGACAATGCCACGATTGTGGCCAAAACCGCGCATAAAAACGGCACCACCCTAAAGGAAGAAGCCATCAATCTAGGCTTTGTCGATGGGGCCACATTCGACGCCGTTGTGCGACCCGAACACATGATCGGCCCGAAATAACCATGACGGGGCGGCCGCGCAAACATTCGCTAACCTTGCGCGGCCACCGCACCAGTGTATCGCTAGAAGATGAATTCTGGGCTGAATTGTTACGTCTGGCCGCCATGCGCGGGCAATCGGTGAACGCGCTGGTCGCCGAAATTGACGCCGCACGCGGGGTTGACCCCGGCCTTGCCGCCGCGTTGCGCCTATTTGTTTTGGCCGAAATCAAAGCCGGGCGATAAAAACCCTAACGGTGGCGCAATTGCAGCCAAATGCCATTTTTGCTGCGCACTGTCAGATGGGCAATCGGTTCTGGCACGCGATCGGCAATTGCAGTGATCTTGAATGTTTTTGCAATCATCGCCAATAACAACACGCCTTCGACCATGGCAAAGCCCGCACCGCTGCAGGTGCGCGCCCCGGCGGAAAATGGCAAATAGGCATCGCGCGCGCAGGTCTTGCCGTTTTCGGTGGCCCAACGTGCGGGGTCAAACCCATCGGGATTGTCCCACAACCGTTCATGCCGATGCAAATGCCAAGGCGATATTACAATCATGCTGCCCTTGGGCACATCACGATTGCGAAAGATTTCGGGCAGTGTGGTTTGGCGCACCATCATCGGCACCGGCGGATATAGACGCAGGGTTTCACGAAACACATCGCGGGTGATGCGCAGCCGCGACATCACAGAAAATTCCGGCACATCCGGCGCATCGCCCAAAACCTGATGGGCCTCGGCGGCTAATTTTTCCTGCCAATCGGGATGAGTGGCCAATAAATACAACGCCCAGCTTAGCGCGCTGGCGCTGGTTTCATGGCCTGCCAAAAAGAAAATCGCCACCTGATCAATCATTTCATCAGTGCTGAACCCATCCCCCGTCACCGGGTCTTTCAGGGTAATAATTTTTGTCGCCAGATCATCAGGCGCCGTGCCTTTTGCAATCGCCTGCATCCGCGATGCCGTCAATTCGCCGATCAAATAGCGGATGGTCTGTGCCGTTTTGCGGGTTTGCCGCCTATGCCCGCGCGGCATCCATTTGGGCAAAGGCACAAAAGCGGCCAGATTTAGAATCGGCTGGCTGCGTTGATGGGCCTGAAATTCCCGAAACACCGAATTGGCGGTTTCATCTTCAATCGGTAACGAAAACAGCGTGCGAAAAATCACATCGGCGGCAATGTGGCTGGTGTGTTCTTCAACCTCAATCGGGGTATTGCCTGCATTGACCGATAACCGTGCCATCCCCGCCTGCCCCGCCGCCCATATCGCGGGAAACGCATCGCGCAGGCGACCGCCTTGGAATGCGGGGTCAATAATACGGCGCTGGCGCAGCCATGTGTCACCATTGGTTAAAAAGACCGAATTGCCCAACAAAGGCCGCAAACCTTCGCCAATGCGGTCAGATTTCGGAAAATCCATCGGACGGGCACGCAAAACGGCATCAATCAAATCAGGTTGGTTGATCATATAGCTGCGGAAAAACGGCGTGCGAAATTCGGCCATCCATGCCCGATACAAACGCGCCGGTTGGGCCGATAAAATATCTTTACGAAACAACCGTATGTATCGCCACAAAGACACTTTGCCAGATCGTGCAGCGGGTTTTGGGGGCAAGGGCGGTGTCATCATGCGCAATCTGTATACCGATTCACCGCCCGTTCAATACGCGATTTTGAAGGCATATGCCCGGCAAATCGTGCGCCCAATGTCATTGGGCCTGCGGTGATGCGGAAATAATCATAAACCCCTGGCCGGTCAAAGGCATTAAGATATTGAAAATGCCATTCAAACAAATTCCACCCAATGCGATCTTGGGCCTGTTGCGACAAGCTTTGCCGAAAGGCCGCAGATATCACCAAGGGCCATTTCTTGCCGGTTTTCGGGGCAACACCACTGACCGATACCGGATCACATAGCGCAAAAGAACAGCCATCACCGGGGGCCGATATATCAACCCATGTGATTTCATCGCGCGTAGATAAATAGGCCAAATCGCCCCGCAACCGTTTGGCATTGGGCAGAAAGCTAATCATTGGCACAACATGGCCCAGCGTTAACAATGACAGCGCGGGCGCGGTTTTTGGCACCCGCCCTGCACGAAGCAAATCGGCCAAAATCGACACGGCGATATAGGCGCCCGAAGAATGGCCCACCACCAGAACTTCGTCAATATCGGTGCCCAAAGCCTGCGCGATACGATTGGCGAATATCGACATCCGGGTTTCTTGTTCATCGGGATACGCCCCGTTGCCGGCGGCAGAAAACGCATAATCATGCATCAAATACCATGCCAGCACATGGTCGCGTTTTTTGAACCATGTCAGAATGCGCCATGCCACATATGCCCCGATTGCATATGCGGCCAAACGGGCGATCACAATGTCAAAAACCACCCCCACAGCCCAGGCAATCAAACCCCAAACCAACAGCGCCGCAAAAAGTTGCACACATAACACCACCACCGGATAAAGCGCCGCAATCACCGGGCCTTTGCGCAGGTAAAACAGGCGAAATAACGCCCCCGATCCGATATAGGCCCAGGCCGTGCGCAGCAATTGCACATAGGTGCACCCCACCCCCTGCATCATTGAATCCGATACGATATCGGCCCAGTATAAAACGTCTATTTCCGTTTCAACTGCTGCGCCTTCGATTTGTGCGGTGACATGCCAGGCAAATCGCCCTGTGCTTTGTTTGGGGCCAAGCGCGATATCATAGCCTGATATCGCGGCTTGGGCGGCGGCCTCGCGCCGGTATCGTTCGCGATATTTGCGCGGCGGCATCGGGTCATAGCCGGGGATATAAAACACCAGACGCTTGCGCACAGATTGGGGGGGCTGTGATGTCATATCTTTACGCTATAGCCGCCGGTCAGACGGGTCAAAACGATTTTAACCCAAATACCCCAAAGCCGGAAAGATTTCCACCAACCAAAACGCAAAGGCCGAAAACGCACCCGTCATAAGCGCCACCCCCACAATCACCAATAACACCCCCATGGCCCGTTCAATCAAACGCATGTGGCGTTTGATGCGGTTCATAAACCCCATGGCACGATCAATATAAAAGGCCGAAACCAAAAACGGGATGCCAAGGCCAATGGCGTATACCCCTAACAAAGCCGTGCCGCGTGTCACGCTGCCTTCGGTCGCGGCCAATGATAAGATCGCGCCCAATTGCGGACCG
>CAZPSB010000169.1:0-3377 GCA_964589025.1 uncultured Jannaschia sp.
GAAGAAAACCCCGCGCAAGCCAAAATCATCACCGGCAAAATCGTTGAGGCCGCCTTGGCCCGCGAAGCCGCCCGCAAAGCGCGTGAATTAACCCGGCGCAAAACCGCGATGGATGTGGCATCCCTGCCCGGTAAATTGGCCGATTGCCAAGAAAAAGACCCGGCCAAATCAGAATTGTTTTTGGTCGAAGGCGACAGCGCCGGCGGATCAGCCAAACAAGGCCGGTCGCGCCACAATCAGGCCGTGCTGCCGCTGCGCGGGAAAATCCTGAATGTTGAACGCGCACGGTTTGACCGCATGTTATCCAGCCAAGAAATCGGCACATTAATCACCGCACTTGGTACCGGGATTGGCCGAGATGAATTTAACATTGAAAAATTGCGATACCACAAGATCGTCATCATGACCGATGCCGATGTCGATGGCGCGCATATTCGCACGCTTTTGTTAACGTTCTTTTTCCGCCAAATGCCCGAATTGATTGAGGCAGGGCACCTGTATATCGCGCAACCGCCACTTTATAAGGTCAGTCGCGGCAAATCTGAGGTTTACCTAAAAGACCAACAGGCCCTAGAAGATCACCTGATCACCCAAGGCATTGAGGGCGCGATTTTAAACCTGCCCTCGGGCGAAGATATCGCAGGCCAGGATTTGCACCGCGTGGTGACCGCCGCCCGGCAATTCAAACGTATTTTGGATGCGTTCCCAACCCATTACCCCCGCCATATCGTCGAACAAGCCGCCCTTTCAGGCGCATTTGACCCCGGCGCTGCAGATGCAGATTTGCAAGGTTTGGCCGAACAAGTGGCAAGGCGGCTTGATCTGGTATCGGTTGAATATGAACGCGGTTGGCAGGGGCGCATCACCCAAGATCACGGCATGCGTTTGGCCCGCGTGTTGCGCGGCGTCGAAGAAATACGCACCCTAGACGGGGCGGTTTTGCGGTCAGGCGAGGGGCGGAAATTATCCGAAGTTAGTAAAAATAGCCGCAAAGTCTATCAAGACCCTGCCCTTTTGTCGCGCAAAGACAACCGCAAACTGATTCACGGGCCAAGCGATTTGTTGACCGCCATTCTGGACGAAGGTGCCAAAGGCCAACAAATGCAGCGTTACAAAGGTTTGGGTGAAATGAACCCAAGCCAATTATGGGAAACCACATTGGACCCAGAGGCCCGCACATTATTGCAGGTAAAAGTTGCCGATCTGGCCGATGCCGATGACATTTTCACCAAACTTATGGGCGATGTCGTAGAACCCCGGCGTGAATTTATTCAGGCCAATGCCCTATCGGTGGAAAATTTAGATTTTTAAGGTTCCCCAAATGGGTTAACTAACAATACCACCCCGCGCATATCCTGCGCGGGGTTTGTTTTATGATGTTATCAAACCATACATCACCATGCACAGGCCAAAACAAAAGGCCGCCTGATAAATATCAGACGGCCTTTAAGTGATTTAGATAGGTGTTTATTCGCTTATCTCAGGGGCGGCAATGGCGATGGCCTGTTCGGCTTCGGCTTGGGCCTCTTCGATCACGGCCTGATCACGTTCTTGGGCGATGCGGCGTACCTTTTGGGTGGCGCCCCCTGTCCCGGCAGGGATCAAGCGACCAACGATCACGTTTTCTTTCAGGCCAACCAATTTGTCACGTTTGCCCTGAACCGAGGCTTCGGTCAAAACGCGGGTGGTTTCCTGGAAGGACGCCGCCGAAATAAACGAACGCGTTTGCAGCGATGCCTTGGTGATACCCAACAAGATCGGTTCACCGGTTGCAGGGCGGCGACCATCGGCAATCGCCTTGGCGTTGGTTTCGTCAAATTCGGCCTTATCGACATTTTCACCCTTCAAAAGCGTGGTTTCCCCACTATCAAGGATTTCCCATTTCTGCAGCATCTGGCGCACGATCACTTCGATATGCTTATCGTTGATCTTCACACCTTGCAGGCGGTACACGTCTTGGACCTCATCAATTAGGTAATCGGCCAAGGCCTCAACCCCCATGATGCGCAAAATATCATGCGGGGCGGGATTGCCATCCATGATATAATCGCCCTTTTGCACGAAATCGCCTTCGGCCACAGGAATATGTTTGCCCTTGGGCACCATATATTCCACGGGTTCATTTGTTTCATCGGCAGGAACAATCGAAATGCGGCGTTTGTTTTTGAAATCGCGGCCAAATTTCACATAACCATCAATTTCTGCAATGATCGCGTGATCTTTGGGGCGGCGGGCTTCAAACAATTCGGCCACACGGGGCAGACCCCCGGTGATGTCTTTGGTTTTCGCCCCTTCGCGCGGGATCCGGGCCACAACTTCACCCGCATGCACATCTTGGCCATCTTCGACAGACAAGATCGCATCAACCGACATGGGATAAGTCACCGGGTTGCCCGCCGCATTGCGCACGGGTTCACCATCTTTGCCCACAATCAGGATTTCAGGTTTCAGTTCATTGCCTTTGGGCGCGCTGCGCCAATCGCTTACGATTTTTTGCGTCATGCCGGTGGCATCATCGGTATCCTCGCGGATCGACGTGCCATTGACAAGATCCACAAATTTAATACGGCCTGCGGCTTCGGCAATCATCGGCAGGGTATAGGGATCCCATTCGAACAAACGTTCGCCACGGGTGATTTTCGCCCCCTCGGCCACATGTACTTTGGACCCATAGCCCAGTTTGAAACTGGCCCGTTCCACACCCTGATCATCGGTGATAACCATTTGCATGTTCCGGCCCATGACAATCTGTTCACCTGCTGGGTTTTTCAACAAGTTCGGATTGGCAAAGGCAACCGTGCCTTCGACATTCGCCTCTTGGAAAGATTGCTGGCCACCTTGCGCAACACCGCCGATATGGAAGGTTCGCATTGTCAACTGTGTGCCGGGTTCGCCGATAGATTGCGCGGCGATAATGCCTACGGCCTCACCAACATTGACGCGTGTACCGCGCGCCAAATCGCGCCCATAACAGGCCGCGCACACGCCCTCTTCGGCCTCGCAGGTCAAAGGCGAACGGATCAAAACCGATTGCACACCCGCCGCATCCACGGCATCGGCCTTGCGTTCGTCGATCAAATCGCCTTTGGCCACGATAATATCATCGGTGCCGGGCACTTTGATATCCTCGCCTGCGGTCCGACCCAAGATACGTTCGGACAAGGGTGAAACGACCTCACCATCATTAACGGCGGCCTCGGCGGTGATGGTGTTGTCAGTGCCGCAATCCTGCATCCGCACGATGCAATCCTGGGCCACATCCACCAAACGACGGGTCAGATACCCCGAGTTTGCGGTTTTCAACGCCGTGTCCGACAGGCCCTTGCGCGCCCCGTGGGTGGAGTTGAAATATTCCAACACGGTCAAACCTTCTTTAA
>CAZPSB010000170.1:0-3368 GCA_964589025.1 uncultured Jannaschia sp.
CGAAAATATCATTGATGACAGTGTGAAAATCATGCTGTTTTGCGCGCCGCAAAACCCATCGGGCCGGGTTTGGGGCGTGGATGATATGCGCGCGGTCGCGGCCTTTTGTGAAAAACACGACATTTTGTTGGTATCCGATGAAATCCATTCTGATCTTGTTTATGCGGGTCATAAACATGTGCCGATGGATCTGGCCGCGCCTGAGGCACGCGCACGGATCATCACCATCAATGCGGCATCAAAAACCTTTAACCTGCCGGGGTTTCACACCGGATACGCCATCATTGCAGATGATGATTTACGCGCGGCCTATGCACGGCGCATGGCGATGTTGGAATATAAACCCGCCACATTGGGCGTGGTTGCCACCACCGCCGCCTATACCCCCCAAGGGGCGGCTTGGGCGGATGCGCAACTGGCCTATCTGGCCGAAAACCGGGCGGTGTTTGATGCCGGCATCAATGCGATTCCCGGGCTGGCCTCAATGCCGCTTGCCGCGACATATTTGGCCTGGGTTGATTTTTCAGGCACCGGAATGGGCCAAGATGAAATCGCCGCGCGCATTCGCGACGCCGCCAAAATCGGCGTAAGCCCCGGCGCAGCCTTTGGGCCGGGCGGCGAATACTTTCACCGCTTTAACCTGGCAGCCCCGCGTTTTGTGATCCGTGATGCGGTGGCGCGGATGCAGCGCGCCTTTGGCGATCTGCAATAATACGAAAGAAAACCCATCATGCCCCATCATGACATTATCGTATTTGGTATTTTTGTTGTCGATGCCGCCTTTCGCGGCCCGCGCCTGCCTGTGCCGGGCGAAACCCTGATTGGATCAGGGTTTGACCTTGGGCCCGGTGGCAAAGGATCAAACCAAGCGGTGGCCGCCGCCAAATCGGGCGGGTCGGTCGGGTTTATCACACGTGTGGGCCAAGATGATTTTGCAAAAATAGGCGATGCCATATGGGCCGAGGCGGGGGTTACGCCTTTGGTCACACGTGATGGGGATGGCACAACCGGGGCGGCGGGTATTTTCATTGATGAAACCACCGCCCAAAACAGCATCATCGTCGCCCAAAGTGTGGCCGCAAAATTGGGCAGAGATGAAATTGAACGCCATGCCGATACCATCGCACAAGCCAAAGTGGCCATCACGCAGTTGGAACAACCCGTCGCGGCATCACGGGCCTTTTTGCAACGCGCCAAAGATGCGGGCGTGATCACCATCCTAAACCCCGCCCCTGCGGTGCCGTTATCGGATGATATTTTATCTTTATGCGATTACATCACCCCCAATGAAACCGAGGCCGCGATTTTAACCGGCATGCCCGTTCACGACATCCCCACCGCCGAAACCGCCGCGCGCGCCCTTTTTGCGCGGGGGGTCAGGCGGGGCGTGGTCATCACCCTTGGCGCGCAGGGTGCGGTGGGTTTTGACAGGCAAATCATGCACCACATTTCCCCCATGCATGCGGGCGATGCGGTGGATACAACCGGCGCAGGCGATGCGTTTAATGGCGGGTTTGCCACGGCCTTGGCCGGGGGGGATAATCTTGAAACCGCCCTTAAATTTGCCACGGCCACCGCCGCCCTTTCGGTCACGCGCAAAGGGGCCGCGGTGGCCATGCCCACACGCGACGACATCTTGGCCTTGCTTGGGGGAAATTAAACCTCAAGATCGGCGACAAAAATACCGTCATACCCACCTTTGCACGCGGCCACCAACATCGCACCCGCGCGTTGGTGATCAGGATCGGCGACATAGGCATCATTCACCGATTTATCGGCAAAGCTGATGGAAAACCCATAGCCAAAGCGGGATTTGTTTTCAAAATCCAGATTTGGCCCGTGCTTGAAATCAGACACGCCCGAAATTTTGCCCGGCAATGTGGCCAGAATGTCAATGGCGGCTTTGATTTTGGCAAGGCCTTCTTCGCCCTCTGGGTCAAGTAAAACGATATGAATCAACATCTAGGTTGCCTTTCCTTCAATCAAAATTGCCCGAAAATCATTCACATTGGTCAATGTTGGCCCGGTGACAACCTGCGCGTCGATTTGGCCAAAAAACCCATGTGCGTTATTGGCATCAAGGGCTGTTTGCGGATCAAGCCCCGCCGCACGCGCCCGGGCCAGGATATCCGGCCCGATCACCGCGCCCGCAATTTCGGCGGCGCCATCCACCCCATCGGTATCACAGGCAATCGCATGAATGCCCGGCGTGCCCTCTAATGCGATGGCCAAGGCCAAGGCATATTCGGCATTTGGCCCACCCACACCATTGCCGCGCCGGGTGACGGTTAATTCACCCCCCGACAAAATCACACGCGGGCCTTTGGCTGCACGCGCCAATTTGGCATGGGCATGGGCGATATCGCGGGCCTCGCCCTGCAGATCATCGCCCAATATGTCAACCACATACCCCGCCGCGCGGGCCAATTCGGCAGCCGCCAAAAGGGATTGAGACGGGGCAGCGTAAATGACATTATCCACCCGCGACAGGCGCGGATCATCCGGGGCAACCCGATCACCGCCTTTTTTCAGAAAATCCCGAATGGCGGGCGCGGGTGTCACATTGTACTGATCAAGAATACCAAGCGCGCGCGCCGCATTGCCTGCATGGCCCACAGTTGGGCCGCTGGCGATATCGCCGGGATTGTCACCCGGCACATCTGAAATCATCAACGCCAACATGCGCGCCGGATAGGCCGCCGCCGCCAAATGCCCGCCTTTCACGGCGGAAATTTCTTTGCGAATGCCGTTGATATCACCAATCGCCGCACCCGAGGCCAACAGATCCCGCGTCAGCGCCTGTTTTTCATCCAACGTAATATCGCCCGCAGGCGCACATAACAACGCCGACCCACCCCCTGAAATCAGGGCCAGAACAAAATCATCCGACCCGCAACCATCCAGCAGATCCAACAGGCGGCGGGTGGCATCCACGCCGGCGCGGTCGGGGATGGGATGGGCGGCCTCGATCACCTCAATCCCTTGGCAGGGGCGGGCATAGCCATAGCGGGTGATGACCAAACCTTCGCACGGGCCCCAGGCGGCTTCAACCGCTTCGGCCATGCGCGCGCTGGCCTTGCCTGCGCCAATCACCACAACGCGGCCTTTGGGTTTGGGCGGCAGATGCGCGGCCAGGCTTTGCATCGGATCGGCCATTTTGACCGCACAATCAAACAGGGCACGCAAAAATTCGGGCGCGGTCATCATGACATCCCTAAACTAGAGGCACGCGCCACCAGCGATACAGGCGCGCGCAAAATCGGATCAGGGCGCTGGCCTTTGTCCAACCATTGCAAAAGCCGCGTGGCCGTGTCTTGTGCGAATTGCGCAATATCACAAGATACCGATGATAATTGCGGCCAGATTTG
>CAZPSB010000171.1:0-2766 GCA_964589025.1 uncultured Jannaschia sp.
GATGAAGATCTGAACGAGGCGCTGAATAATCTTGCCGAATCTGCGCAGAATTTTGAGGCCAAAGACGGCGCTGCCGAATCTGGTGATCAGGTCGTGATGAATTTCGTCGGCAAAGTGGATGGCGAAGAATTTGAGGGCGGATCGGCCGAAGATTTCCCGCTGGTTCTGGGCTCAGGCAGCTTTATCCCCGGGTTTGAAGATCAATTGATCGGCGTGTCCGCCGGCGATGCCAAGGATGTTGAGGTCAGCTTTCCTGATGATTACGGCGCAGAACATCTTGCCGGCAAACCCGCCGTGTTTGCATGCACCATCAAAGAGGTCCGCGCCCCCGCGCCGGCCAAATTGGATGATGAATTGGCCAAGAAATTCGGCGCAGAAGATTTGAATGCCCTGAAAGGCCAAATCACCGAACAATTGAAAAACGAATATGCCGGTGCCGCACGCCAAGTCACCAAGCGCGCATTGTTGGATCAATTGGATCAATTGGTTGAATTCGAATTGCCCCCATCGCTGGTCGCAGCCGAAGCCGGCCAAATCGCCCATCAATTATGGCATGATGAAAACCCCGATGTCGAAGGGCATGACCACCCCGAAATTGAACCGACAGATGAACATAACGCCTTGGCTGCGCGTCGTGTGAAACTTGGCCTGTTGCTGGCCGAAATCGGCACAAAGAACAATGTCGAAGTGTCCGATGCCGAAATGAGCCAAGCCGTCATGGCCCAAGCCCGCCGGTATCCAGGCCAAGAACGCGAATTCTTTGAATTCATCCAGAAAAATCAGGCTATGCAACAACAATTGCGCGCGCCCATCTTTGAAGACAAGGTCGTTGATTTCATCTGTGAAATGGCACAGGTCACCGACAAAGACGTAAGCAAAGATGATCTGAAAGCCGCGGTTGAGGCCTTGGACGACGAATAATCGTCATAGGTTCAGATTAATAAATCTATACCACGGGCCATATGGCCCGTGACCCCATATATTCGTAAAGTTTCACATAGTTTTGCCTTGATCCTGCGGGTTTTGCCCCCTATACGCGGGGAGCAATATTACTTGTTACGACCTTCTGCTTCCTTTCGGCATCAGATGATCTTACGACAACATCTTGCCGGGTCATCACAATGGTGTGGATGACAGTTTAGTATTTGGAGGCTCACGATGGCCAATGGCACCGTGAAATGGTTTAACGCAACAAAAGGTTTTGGCTTTATCGCACCTGCAACTGGTGGCAAAGATGTGTTTGTGCATATCTCTGCGCTGGAACGTGCAGGTCTTAAGCATCTGGATGATGGCCAAGCCGTGACATTCGATGTTGAGGCAGGCCGCGATGGCCGCGAATCAGCCAGCAATATCGCACTTGCCTAATCGCATGTGGCCTAATCGCATGTGATAGGTGGCGCAAATTTGCGTCACTTTACCAAAATTGAAACGCCGCGCAGGATATATGCCTGTGCGGCGTTTTCATTTGGGGCGTTCGGGGGGGGGCGTTTTGCAACATGGCCCACATGCGCGGCGTTGGTCAGGGCGGTTTGGGTTGCGGTCTCATCGGCATACCGGCCTTGGTCGGTTATACTGTGTGTGTTCCAACCGCGTGATGGATTGGCTGCTGCCGAATTTTGTCATCCTGTCTATACTTGCCCATCCCCTAAATCACATAGTATGCAACTGGGCGGCGCTGTCTAGCGGGGTAGGGCATGATATGCAGGTTGCATATGTAAACGCATTTCTTTCTGTCGTAAATTGTGCCAGACAGACCACCATCCGCCATATTTGACGCCATAAAGCGATGATTGCAGATCACTTCACAACAAATATACATCACGCAGCAAGGGTATCTATTGCGCCGATGATGGATTGGACCGACCGTCATTGTCGGTATTTTCATCGTGTGATGTCGTCGCAGGCCTTGCTTTACACCGAAATGGTGACCAGCGCGGCGGTGGTGCGTGGCGATTATGATCGTTTGTTGCGATATGATGGGGCGGAACATCCTGTGGCGTTGCAATTGGGCGGGTCTGATCCGGCAGAATTGGCCAAGGCCGTTCGGGTGGTGGCCCCCTATGGATATGATGAAATCAACCTGAATGTGGGTTGCCCGTCGGATCGGGTGCAATCGGGGTGCTTTGGTGCGGTTTTGATGACGCGCCCATATCTGGTGGCCGATTGTGTGGCCGCAATGATGGATCACAGCCCGGTTGAGGTCACTGTTAAATGCCGCATCGGGGTGGATGATCAAACCCCGGCTGATGTCTTGCCGGATTTTCTGGGGCATATGGCCGATGCCGGGTTGCGCCGCGTGACCATTCACGCCCGCAAAGCATGGCTGCAGGGGCTAAGCCCCAAGGAAAACCGCACCATTCCGCCGCTAGATTATGGTTTGGTCTATGATATGAAACGGCAGTTTCCAGATTTGCATATATCGATCAATGGGGGGGTCGATACATTGGATCAGGCCCAAGCCCATTTGAATTGCGGGGTGGATGGCGTGATGATTGGGCGGGCGGCCTATCATCGGCCCGGGGATATTCTGCCAAAGGTGGATCAACAGATTTACGGCCTGCCAATACCGGCCAAAACGGCCATTGCCGTGGTACAAGATATGTTGCCCTATATCGAAGGGCATTTGAATGCGGGCGGGCGGTTGCATCAGATCACGCGCCATATGTTGGGTCTTTTTACCGGCGCGCCCGGCGTCAATAGCGCCGGAGGGCTGGTCAGGTTTGCCATGTCGCGGGCAAAAAAAAAAAAAAAAAAAAAAAAAAAAAA
>CAZPSB010000171.1:2776-3306 GCA_964589025.1 uncultured Jannaschia sp.
TTACCGGCGCGCCCGGCGCGCGTTTGTGGCGGCGCACCCTTAGCGAAGGCGCCACTGCGCCCAAGGCCGGGCCTGAATTGGTGCAACAGGCGCTGGCGCATATCACACAACATGCGCCATGATAGATCATGCGACCCCTGCACAGTATGAAAGGATCCGCCGATGCGCCATGCGCCTTTGATTATCACTATGGGGGATCCATCTGGAATTGGCCCTGAAATTACGGCCAAGGCCTGCGCGTCGGGTCGGGGGGATTGCATTGTCATGGGCTGTGTTGATGTGATGGGGCGGGTGGTTGATCGCCTTGGTCTTGATCTGCGCATTCGCCCCATCGCGCGGATCGAAGATGCCTTGCCCGACCCGGCATGCCTGCAAATCATCAATACCAGCAAAGGGCCGGGGGATTACCCGATTGGCAAAGTATCTGCGCAAAGTGGGCAATTGGCCTATGATACGATACTGGCCGCGATTGAATTGGCGAAATCAGGCCGCGCCAGTGGCATTATTACCGCCCCCATCCATAAAGAGGC
>CAZPSB010000172.1:0-1021 GCA_964589025.1 uncultured Jannaschia sp.
CGCGTTCATCTAATGTTTCACCGATGCAAATCACAGGCACAAGACCACCGTCTATAACCGCTTTGGCCTGCGCCTGAATAGCGGCATTGGTTTCGCCGTGATCGGTGCGGCGTTCGGAATGGCCCACAATCACATAGGCCGCGCCCGCATCGGCCAAAATTTCGACCGACACATCCCCTGTATGCGCGCCATTGGGCGCAGCGTGGCATGTTTGCGCCCCCACAGACAGGGCCGCGCCGCCAATCATGTGCCGCATACGATCAATCAAAGGGGCAGGGGGGCAGATCACCACATCGGTCTGGGTGTCATCAAGACCGGAAAGATAAGTGTCGATCAGGGTTTGAACTTCGGTTAAATTGGCCGAAATTCCGTTCATTTTCCAATTTCCGGCGGCAAGTTTACGGCGCATTTATGCCTCTTTAAAATAAGTGGGGTCAGGTAGGTTATACAAAGGGCCATGCGCCCTGTGCGCCTTGTTGTGTGTGCTGCAAATCTTGCACGTCTTTGAATTTAATGGATTCACCGCATCCGCAGGCATCGGCGACATTGGGGTTGCGAAATTTGAACCCCGCCTCAAGCAGCGATACCTCGTAATCAATTTCGGTGCCGAACAAAAACATCTGCGCCATCGGTGCGATCATCACGCGCGCGCCGTCTTGTTCGATGGTTTCATCCATGGGGTCGATATCAGACACATAATCCATTGTGTATTCCATCCCCGCACAGCCGCCTTTTTTGACGCCGATGCGCAAACCTTGTGATCCGTTTTGATGCATCAGTTTTGCAATATGGGCAGATGCCGCAGGCGTTAGCGTGACCGCCTGTTTGCCGGGAATTCCAAACATGTTTCAGTCTCCGAATGTTATGGGCATCATATGTCGCCTTGCGTCCAAAGTGCAAGAACCCTTTACATAAAGCCTAATTCAAGACGGGCCTCATCGCTCATCATGTCCATGCCCCAAGGGGGATCCCATGTGATGTCAACCTGCACTTGTTTGACCCCATCCAGCGGTTCAATCGC
>CAZPSB010000172.1:1031-3289 GCA_964589025.1 uncultured Jannaschia sp.
CACTTACACAAGTCAATTGTGGGGCGCCCTGGCCCAGCGGTTCAATCGCTTCGGCCAGCCAACCAGGCATTTCACCGGCCACAGGGCAGCCCGGCGCGGTGAGGGTCATGATAATATCAACCTCGTTTTCATCGCCAATTTCAATGGTGTAAATCAATCCTAAATCATAAATATTGACTGGAATTTCAGGGTCATAAACGGTGCGGCAGGCCTCAACAATTTTGTCATATAATGGATGATCAGTGGTTGACGGCTTGATCAAGGGCGCGCCCTCCATTTGTTTGGCCATCTGTTCGGTCTGTTGTGTCATGCCAACCCCTTTGGCGTTAATCCTGCGTGTTCATATAAGAATAATGGTCGGGCCGTAAAGTGCATCTGCATGGCAGATTGCATATTCATGCCTGTGATGGTCATTGCATTGGCCGGTATTTTCGGTAGGTAGTCGCGCATGACAGATCGTTTTACATTCCAAAAACAGGGCCAAAGCGGCAAGGCGCGCTTGGGTGAAATTCATACACCGCGCGGTATTATTCGCACGCCGGCAGGTCATGAGCCTGTCTGATTTGCGCAAGCTGACCGAAGACGGCGTGACCTTTCGGTCGCATATTGACGGGTCAAAACATATGCTAACCCCGGAACGATCCATGGAAATTCAGCGCCTGTTGGGGTCAGACATCGTGATGTGCTTTGATGAATGCCCCGCATTGCCCGCATCGCGCGCGCGCATTGCGGAATCGATGCAGTTATCAATGCGATGGGCCGCGCGATCGCGCGCGGCCTTTGGCGATCGCCCCGGTCATGCATTATTTGGTATTCAACAAGGCGGGCTGGAACCTGATTTCCGCGAAGAAAGCGCAAAAGCCCTGATTGATATCGGCTTTGACGGGTATGCCATTGGCGGGCTGGCCGTGGGCGAAGGCCAAGACGCCATGTTTGCCTGTCTGGATTACGCGCCCGATCAATTGCCGCAAGATAAACCACGCTATTTGATGGGGGTGGGTAAACCCGATGATATCGTGGGCGCGGTGGCGCGTGGGGTGGATATGATGGATTGCGTTTTGCCGTCGCGTTCGGGGCGCACGGGGCAGGGGTGGACGCCGCGCGGGCAGGTCAATATCAAAAATGCCCGCCATGCCAATGACCCACGCCCATTGGATGAAACCTGCACATGCCCGGCCTGCACAAATTATTCGCGGGCCTATTTGCACCATGTGTTCAAATCAAATGAAATGATATCGGGTATGTTGTTGACATGGCATAACCTGCATTATTACCAAAAATTAATGTCTGATATGCGCGATGCCATTGCCAAAGATCGCTTTGCCGAATTCGAACAAGACTTTCACGCAAAACGTGCCATGGGCGATATTGAACCGCTATAGGTGTTTTGCATCTTGTGATCTGCGCGCGCAGACGGCACATTAAAACCGCAAAAAGGGGGATGTGGTTGAAATCAATCACAATGCGCCCCACATCAGGTGTCTTAGTCCGGAAGATGCAACCGGTTGCCGCCAAGCGGGGCCTTGCATCTTTGCAAATCAGAAAGGCGAATGCCCGTGACATTAGAAACATATCCTGTTCTGCCGCTGCGTGATATTGTGGTTTTCCCGCATATGATTGTGCCGCTTTTTGTGGGGCGCGAAAAATCGGTTCGTGCGCTTGAAAAGGTGATGCAGGAAGACAAATCCATTCTTTTATCCAGTCAGGTTGACCCATCCGATGATGACCCTGATGTGGATGGCATTTATAAGACCGGCGTTTTGGCCAGTGTGCTGCAATTGTTGAAACTGCCCGATGGCACCGTGAAAGTGTTGGTCGAAGGCAAGATGCGGGTGGAAATTCAGAATTTCATCGATAACGAAGATTATTTTGAGGCCCAGATCGCCGAGATTGACGAAACCTATGGCGATGAAGACACCATTCGTGCCTTGTTCAAATCGGTTATCGAAGAATTTGAACGCTATGCCAAAACCAAGAAAAACGTCCCCGAAGACGCGCTGACCGCGATTGTCGATGCGACAGACCCCGCGCAATTGGCCGATTTGGTATCGGGGCATTTGGGGTTGGAGGTTGCCCAAAAACAAGATCTTTTGGAAACCACATCCGTATCAGAACGTTTGGAAAAAGTGTATGGGTTGATGCAGGGCGAATTATCGGTTCTGCATGTTGAAAAAAAGATTAAAACCCGCGTCAAATCCCAGATGGAACAAACACAGCGCGAATATTACCTGAATGAGCAGATGAAAGCCATTCAGAAG
>CAZPSB010000173.1:0-3275 GCA_964589025.1 uncultured Jannaschia sp.
TTTGCATCCACATGCCCAATCACCGGCATGTTATTTTGCAAAAGGCACCATATTTGCCGATCTGGCCGCTTTACGTTTGTGTTATTCTGCGTCACAACCGCGCCAAAGTTCAGGCAACATCGCCTTGGGCAAGACGCGTTTCGCAAAAGGGGCATTTTGATGCAAGGATCAGCCAATCTTAATCTGATGATCAAAGCAGCCAGACGGGCCGCGCGATCCTTATTGCGCGATTTCCAAGAGGTCGAAAACCTACAGGTTTCGACGAAAGGCCCCGGTGATTTCGTCACCCGCGCCGATCGTGCCGCCGAACAGATCATCCGCGAAGATCTGATGCAGGCCCGACCCAATTATGGTTTTCTAGGCGAAGAAGGCGATGAAATCATAGGCAAAGACCCCACCCGCCGCTGGATTGTAGACCCGCTGGATGGGACAACCAATTTCCTGCATGCCATCCCCCATTGGGCCATTTCCATCGCGTTGGAACATAAAGGGGAAATCGTGGCCGGTGTGATCTATGACCCAACAAAAAACGAAATGTTTTTTGCCGAAAAAGGCGAAGGGGCATGGTTGAATAACGAACATCGCCTGCGCGTTTCGGCCCGCCATGCGATGATCGAATCGGTTTTTGCAACCGGCCTGCCTTTTGGGGGCGGGGCCTATTTACCGGCGGTTCTAAAAGATATGGCGCGGATTTTACCCCAAAGCGCAGGCGTGCGCCGATGGGGGGCGGCGTCGCTTGATCTGGCCTATGTGGCGGCGGGGCGATATGATGGGTATTGGGAATATGGCCTGAACCCGTGGGATTTGGCCGCCGGAATTTTAATCGCCCGCGAAGCGGGGGCCATGGTTCAACCCATCCGTGACGGCCAAGACCTATTGCAAGACGGGCATGTCATCGCCGGCGCCGGGTCCATTTTCGATAAATTCGCCGCCACCATTCGCACCCGGGATGAAGGATAAGGGCGCATTTCTGCCCAAGTCTCAAGAATACTTTTTAGATGAAATGTACACTTAAACCTTCATCACCCATATTTACACACATTCAGAGGCAACAGGCCCTACACCAAAGCGCGGAATAACAAAATTAACACGTCCAGACGATATAACCAAAAAATAACCCCTTGAACGTTCATAATATAAATCACCGCCATACACTGGCATCATTGGCGATACGGCACATATACGGTCTTGAACAGGGTAATAAAGCAGCGGCCCATGTATTTTAATAAGTGTATGAGATGCACCCAATATTGCACAGGCCGCAAGGCATACTGAGACAAAAATATTCATGCCCTTGGTCGTTTTGATAAATGCCGTGAAAGGGCGATCATCTGCATCATTTAGTGCTGATATACTCCCCAATAAAAACATCACCAGAAATGAGAAAGCAGAAAAAAGAAGTAAAAACGATATCGCATATATCGTGACAAATTCCGAAGATATTCTTAAAAATGTAAAATGAATAAACAATAACGCGCATATCAACGCAGCGATAAAGATAAACCGTTTACGTTCAATCGCCTTATAATTTAGACGTCTTTGCAAACGCATAACGGCCACATCACGAAGGCCATCTTTCTTTTTAGGACCGATGTAAAATTTGCAAATCAAAAAATTACGAGAAAACAAGGCCCCCTGAACAAGCGGGCGTGACACCTTAAATACGACAAAACCAATGACCAGAATAAACGTCATTTGCCCTGTAAGATGCACCACGGTTGCAGCCGTAAAAAGGGAAACAACCGCAGGCGGCAAGGTCAATACAACCCCTAGCATATAGGCACCGCCTGCACCGATATATAGCAAACCGAGCAAAACCACCAAACACGCAAATTGCCCAAACCCCATATCGCGCAATGTGCGTGTAATCCAATAATCCTGCACCAAAGAGTGTTTGGTAATAAAATCTGCCCAATTACGGTATGTTTTGGTCATTACGAATAATCTTTTACCAGATTAAACAAAAGGCCACTGATCACCCGTCAAACCGGCCCGTTTGGGTGTTTTTATCCAAATCTTTGGCTGCAAAAACCCGCCCATTCATCACGCCCCAAACGCCATGGCCCAAAATCTGTGCCGCAACAATGGCCCCGCCCATGTTGAAATCAGCATCAGATGCGCTAAGCGAAAAGGGCCGCATGGCCCCGGTTAAAATAACGGTTTTATCCGTCACATGCCCGGCCAGAAACCGGGCTGTTTCGCCCATCGTGCCTGTGCCATGCGTAATCACAATGCGGTTTTCGGGGGCCTGTTGCACCGCATCCAGAATGGCGTGACGATCGGCGGGGGTGAAATCAAGGCTGTCTTTCATCAAAACCGTTTGAACCAGCGGGAAATAACACCGGGCGGTTTTTAACAAATCTGGCAAATGGGTTTGCCCATCGGGTGGAAAATCCAAAGATTCGGTCCGGGTGTTATGCACCTTGTCCAAGGTTCCGCCCGTTGTGATGATACCAATAGGATCCATCATAAACATACCACATTCAATTGAAACTGGAGCGGGCAGCGGGAATCGAACCCGCACCAAGAGCTTGGAAGGCTCGTGTGATACCATTTCACCATGCCCGCGCTTTGGCTTAGCTACCTTAGATATTTCGGGGGTTCAAGGGCCAGACGGCGCAAAATCATGCGCAATCACAGATGATTTATGCACCCCCATCTTGGAATATGGGTAAAAACTGCATAAACGCTAGTTTATCTATCATAGGCTGTTGCAACACCGCAGAGGATCAAATGGCAAAAATCACCTATATCGAACATAATGGCACCGAACATGTGGTTGAGGTCGCAAATGGCCTGACCGTCATGGAAGGCGCGCGCGACAATAACATCCCCGGCATTGATGCCGATTGCGGCGGGGCCTGTGCCTGTTCCACCTGCCATGTCTATGTGCATCCCGATTGGGCCGCTAAATTGCCCAGCCTTGATGCCATGGAACAAGACATGTTGGAATTCGCCTTTCAACCCGATGCCGCGCGGTCGCGCCTGACATGCCAGCTTAAGGTCAGTGACGCCTTGGATGGGTTGATCGTGCATATGCCGGAAAAACAAATCTGATGATTGCACAGGCCGCCATCATGATGCGTTTTTCGCCTAGGTATTTTTCATCTAGGTATTTTTCACCCGGGCGGTTTTTATCAGGGCTGCATTTGATGGGCATGGGCGCGGTGGCGGCCTTGTTGACATGGGGGCCTGCGGCATGGGCCTGCGGGGTGGACCCAATGGAATTAACCGCAATGCCCGAAACTTATGTCAGTATTTATGCCGAAACCGGC
>CAZPSB010000174.1:0-3262 GCA_964589025.1 uncultured Jannaschia sp.
ACAACCGGTTATACCGAATTACGCTATGATGAAACGCTGAAACGTGTGGTTTATGAACCTGTGAAACTGGTGCAGGAATATCGGCAATTCGATTTCATGTCGCCGTGGGAAGGGGCCGATTACATCTTGCCCGGCGATGAAAAATCACAAGAGGCCAAGCCATGAAAAGGTGGATTGTGACGGTTTTTGGCAATGGTCAAACAAAAAGGGGCGCGCAATGATGGACGGTTCAAAATTTGATGATGGATCGACCGATGCCTTGACGGGCGAACAAAAGATCCGGAATTTCAACATCAATTTCGGCCCGCAACACCCCGCCGCCCACGGCGTTTTACGCCTTGTTTTGGAACTAGACGGGGAAATTTGCGAACGGTGCGACCCGCATATTGGGTTATTGCATCGCGGCACAGAAAAATTGATGGAAAGCCGCACCTATTTGCAAAACCTGCCCTATTTTGACCGGCTTGATTATGTCGGCACGATGAATCAGGAACATGTGTGGTGTTTGGCGATTGAAAAACTAACCGGTACCGAGGTTCCGCGCCGCGCACAATTGATCCGCGTATTATATTGCGAAATTGGGCGCATTTTGAATCATCTTCTGAATGTGACCACGCAGGCCTTGGATGTTGGCGCCCTGACCCCGCCGCTTTGGGGGTTTGAGGAACGCGAAAAATTGATGATTTTTTACGAACGCGCATCGGGCGCGCGGTTGCATGCGGCCTATTTTCGGCCCGGTGGCGTACATCAAGATCTGCCCTGTGATCTGATTGATGATATTGACATATGGGCCGATGAATTCCCCAAAGTTTTGAATGATATTGACGGGTTGTTGACGGAAAACCGTATTTTCAAACAACGCAATGCCGATATTGGCGTTGTGACCGAAGATGATATTCAAAATTGGGCGTTTTCGGGCGTGATGGTGCGCGGATCGGGCCTGGCATGGGATTTGCGACGCGCGCAACCCTATGAATGCTATGATGAATTTGAATTTCAAATTCCTGTCGGCAAGAATGGCGATTGTTATGATCGCTATCTTTGCCGGATGGAAGAAATGCGCCAATCCATCCATATCATTAAACAGGCCTGCGCGAAATTGCGCTTGCCTGAAAATCAGGGTGATGTGATGGCGCGCGGCAAGATCACACCGCCTGCGCGCGCGGATATGAAAACCTCGATGGAGGCATTGATCCATCATTTCAAATTATATACCGAAGGTTTCCACGTGCCTGCGGGCGAAATTTATGCCGCGGTTGAGGCCCCAAAAGGCGAATTTGGTGTCTATTTGGTGGCAGATGGCACAAATAAACCCTATCGTGCCAAATTACGCGCGCCGGGCTTTGCGCATTTGCAAGCGATGGATTATCTGTGCAAGGGGCACCAATTGGCCGATGTGTCGGCGATTTTGGGGTCACTTGATATCGTGTTTGGCGAAGTCGATCGTTGATCGTATGTTATGAAATGGGGTTTCCCATAAGGAGAAAACAAAATGGATAGTATCACAATTGATTTGTGGATTTTGATCATCGGTGCGGCGGCTGGTGCATTGGCGGCGGCGGTGGCGCATGGATCGCTGCGATTGGTGATCGGCGCGGTGTTGGGCGCGGGTGTTGCGCTTGCATTGGATGTGTTGCGCACATTGTTCTGATTGGCCTTTTCGCATGATTCTGCATGGCCTGAAACGCGGCGCGGTTTGTCTGTGCGGCATATTTGATGATTTGACGGAAACCTGACCTGATGCTAAGACGCCTACACCCCGATCAGCCCAAAAGCTTTGCCTTTAGCCCGGCCAATCTGGCTTGGGCGCAGGATCAGATCAAGAAATACCCCGATGGTCGGCAGGCCAGCGCGATCATCCCGCTTTTGTGGCGTGCCCAAGAACAAGAGGGTTGGCTAACGCGGCCTGCGATTGAATATGTGGCCAACATGTTGGATATGGCCTATATTCGCGCGCTTGAGGTTGCGACATTTTATTTCATGTTCCAACTGCAACCGGTGGGGTCGGTCGCCCATATTCAGGTATGCGGTACAACATCTTGCATGATTTGCGGCGCCGAAGATTTGATTGCCGCCTGCAAGAAAAAAATCGCGGCCAAACCACATCAAATCAGCGAAGATGGCAAATTTTCTTGGGAAGAGGTCGAATGTCTGGGCGCGTGTGCCAATGCGCCCATGGCCCAAATCGGCAAGGATTATTACGAAGATCTGACCGCAGACAAATTAGAACATTTGATTGATGAAATGGCCGCAGGTCATGTGCCAACACCTGGGCCGCAGTCGGGGCGGTATGCATCTGAACCGGCGGGCGGGTTGACGTCTTTGGTTGACCATGAGGCGGGCAAAGATGCGCTAAATGCATCGGCGCGATTGGCGGTTGATCTGGGCGATACGATCAAACGGATTGACGGCACGTGACCAAAGGCATTGACCCTGACAAAGCCCTGCGTGGGCAAATCCGCCTTGCGGCGGGTGTGATGGCGGCCAGCATGGTTTTATGGATGGGCGCGCAGGTTTTGGGCGGGCAATTGGGCCTGCCGGTGCGGGTGGCGTTTTTGTTTGACCTTGCGGCGATTGCGGCTTTGATCTGGGCGTTGGTTGTAACATATTGGGTATGGAAAGCGCGCCGTAATCGATCAGCGGTGTTTGATCCGGGGAAAGAGGGTTGTGATGCTTCAGGATAAAGACAGAATTTTTACAAATCTTTACGGTATGCATGATCGCACGCTTGCCGGCGCGAAATCGCGCGGCCATTGGGATGGTACAAAAAACCTGATCGGGCTGGGCCGGGATAAAATCATTGATATTGTCAAAAACTCGGGCCTTCGGGGGCGCGGGGGGGCGGGGTTTCCCACGGGTTTGAAATGGTCTTTCATGCCCAAAGAAAGCGATGGCCGCCCGTCCTATCTTGTTGTCAATGCGGATGAATCTGAACCCGGCACCTGCAAAGACCGCGAAATCATGCGCAACGATCCCCATACCTTGATTGAGGGATGTTTGATTGCCGCTTTTGCGATGAATGCCAATACCTGTTACATTTATATTCGTGGCGAATATATTCGCGAACGTGAGGCCCTGCAGGCCGCGATTGACGAATGTTATGATGCCGGTTTGTTGGGCAAAAATGCCGCCGGGTCGGATTGGGATTTTGATCTTTACCTACATCACGGGGCAGGCGCCTATATTTGCGGCGAAGAAACGGCCTTGATCGAAAGCCTTGAGGGCAAAAAGGGCATGCCGCGCATGAAGCCGCCTTTCCCGG
>CAZPSB010000175.1:0-2134 GCA_964589025.1 uncultured Jannaschia sp.
GCAGGGTCGGGCATTTTGCATCAAGAAATGCCCTTGGGCAACGCCAAGGGCCAAATGCACGGGTTTCAATTATGGGGCAATTTGCCGTCTTCGATGAAAATGACCGCCCCCCGGTATCAAGATATCGCAGGCAAAGACATACCCGAAATCATTGATGATGACGGCACTAAAGTGCGGGTGATTGTGGGCGATTTCTGGGGTAAAAAAGGCCCGGTTGATGGCATTGCCGCCGATCCGCAATATCTGGATATATCGGTTCCGGCCGGCGTCAAAAAGACGTTTAAGATCGATACTTATCGCCGGGCCTTTGCCTATGTGTTTCAAGGGGGTGCCGCCTTTGTCGATGCAAGCGCGCCCAAAGGCGTGTTGTTGGAAAAAGAGGTCATGGGCCATGAGGTCAACATTCGTGATCTATCGGGCGATCGCACATTGATCCGCTTTGGCACAGGGGATGAAATCACCTTGCAGGCCGGGCCAGATGGCGTGCGGTTTTTGTTGGTCTCAGGCGCGCCCATTGATGAACCCGTGGCCTGGCACGGGCCAATTGTGATGAACACACAGGTCGAATTGCAACAGGCGATGCGCGATTTGAACAATGGCACCTTCATCAAACCCGCGCATTAGTTGGGCAATACCCCTTGGCATCACCCCAGATTTGCACATATGAAAGACCCTATGTTAAACACAATCATCCATGGTGACCCGACATCGGCACGCCCTTTGGTGATTGCGCATGGGCTTTATGGGTCTGCGCGCAATTGGGGGGTGATTGCAAAACGCCTATCGGCCACCCGGCAGGTGATCGCCGTTGATATGCGCAATCATGGCAATAGCCCATGGGAAAATACCCATCATTATGCCGATTTGGCACAAGATTTGGCCGATGTAATCATCGCACATGGCGGCAAAGCCGATATTTTGGGCCATTCTATGGGCGGCAAGGCCACAATGATGTTGGCCTTGACCCATGCGGAATTGGTAAACCGCATTGTCATCGCCGATATTGCACCGGTTGCCTATGGCCATTCGCAGCAATACTATATCGACGCGATGCGCAAACTTGACCTTGCAACCCTAACCACACGATCCGATGCAGATCATGCCTTGCGCGCCGATGTGCCACAAGACGGGGTGCGGGCCTTTTTGTTACAATCGCTGGATATTGCCGAAAAACGATGGCGGTTAAATTTGGATGTGCTGGAACGGTTCATGCCCGATATCATCGGTTGGCCCAATTCGACCGGGCGCCATGACGGCCCGGCCTTGTTTTTGCGCGGCGGGGCGTCTGATTATGTTCTGCCCGAACATCATGGTATAATCACTGCATTATTCCCACATGCCGCATTTGAAACGATCGACGGGGCGGGCCATTGGCTTCATGCCGAACAGCCGCGCGTTTTCGAAGATAAGGTAAAATCTTTTCTGGATATGTGATGTGCCCACACAGATCACATTTACCCCCGGCCGAGGCATTTGAAACAGGCGGGGACCAAAGGTCAAACACAAAGCCACCAAACGCAAAAGCGCGCCTTGAAAAAGGCGCGCCCTGCATGAATTACATATGCGCAGATTATTCCGCGAATGTTGCGATTGTTTCTTGATAGATTTCGCAAACCTCGGCTGGTTCTGCACCGGATGCTTGGCTTAGGATGCCAGATAGTTCAAGGCGCTGTTCATCAGTCACACCATCAGATGTCATGTAGTCAGAAATCTGTTGGGTCATGGCCGCGATGTTTTCGGGCGAACAATCATCATTGCCACCGCCGAAAATGCCCAAGAAATAAAGGACAACCACAGCAGCCACAACCCCAACAACAACAGCAGGAACGCCCGCAAAACAAGCTGGCGCTTTCCTACGCGGGCCTTGATCCGGCGGCGTTTCAAATGCCGACCAATCAACTGGCGCAAATGGGCTTTGACCGCGAAACCAATCCATTCATGAGGTATTTGTAATGCGTATGGACAGCCGTTTAATTCTGGGCGGACAAACGCCCGACATGGTGGGTTCGCTTGATCGCGGCTTTACCGCAGGGCGTCGTCGCGGCTTGGCTGACCTTTATGCAGAGCATGGCGCTGGCATCGCATCCGGCGACCAGACCAGCATCAACGCGCTTGCGGGCTTTGACGCCCCAAC
>CAZPSB010000175.1:2144-3258 GCA_964589025.1 uncultured Jannaschia sp.
AACAAGAGCTCTAAAACTCCAAACAATAAATAAGCACATCAGTATAATTTTCTTATTCATAAAGATACCTCAGTCCATAGTTCATTGATTGATATGCCTTGATTGCCTGTCAAGGCAGGGTAGGTCAACATCAAAAAAAGCCATGTCGTATAATTGCCAATATCACAACTTAATTCGTCTCTTTGTGCGGAAAACCGCCTATGTCACAAATGATGCCCCATTCTTTGGGCCGCACAGGTTGCACCGAAAGGCGTGAATTATTGACCAAAACCATATCGGCCAGTTCTGGCATGGCTTTGATTTGGGCTAGGCTAATCGGGGTTGGCATGGGGGCAATGGCCTTGATATCCACGCAATCCCAACGCGGATCATCGGTGGTGGAATCAGGGTGGGATGTTGCGATGACTTCGACAATACCGACAATCGATTTTTCCGACATGGAATGATAGAAAAACCCGCGATCCCCGATTTGCATGTCACGCATGAAATTGCGGGCTTGGTAATTGCGCACACCATCCCATTCTTCGCCCGCATCCCCCTTGGCGATCTGTTGATCCCAAGACCATGTGTTGGGTTCGGATTTGAACAACCAATAGCGCATTTATACCTCCGGTTTTGAAAATGTAGCGTCAGGCCTTGGCCCCTTTTTTGCCCGACCCCAATAACGGGGCGGCCATGTGATCCAAAGGCCAGCGCGGGCGCGCGGCCAATGTCATATCATCAAACCGCCCCGATTTCAGGTCATATAACCCCGCAAATGCAATCATCGCGGCATTATCGGTGCATAATGCCAAAGGCGGGGCAATGAAATCAACGCCTTGGCTGATATCTTGCAGGCGGGCGCGCAAAACAGAATTGGCCGCCACCCCACCGGCCACCGCAAAGGCACATATATCGGGATTGTCTGATAGGGCGCGGGCGGCCTTGGCACTTAAAACATCGGCCAATGCCATTTGAAACGCGGCGCATATATCGGCGCGGTCTTGATGGGTCAGGCCGCCTTGGGCCGCAACCAAACGATCGCGCACGCGCAAAACGGCGTCACCAATGCGAATATCGCGACCCAGCCAGTCCATTTCGGCCCAGGCTGGCACACCGTCCAGCTTGGCCGCCT
>CAZPSB010000176.1:0-3254 GCA_964589025.1 uncultured Jannaschia sp.
GGTTAGACACAGGTGCACTTTCAAATGGCGATTCAGTTGCTTTATATGTTCCTCCGCAAAACCTAAATGGAATTAGGGTGCCAAGTGGGAATGAAGGTGGGGCCAATTCTCAATGGTTAGCCTAGATCGTTAAAACACAAGACTAGGCAACCAGAATGGCTTTGGGCTTAAAACCCCATGCGTCACAATATGGAGATTTGCCGCATGACACCCGACATTAAACTGAAAGCAGCCGCGTAAATTTTATGGCTGATCCCCATTAAGATGGGGGGATTGCCGAAAAAACACGCGCAGTTCGCATTTCCATGCAACAAAGACCCTAAAATCTGAAAGGGGTCAAAATACGCGGCATTTTTGTAGCGACTGAAAGCGGGAAAATCTGGCTGGGAAGGCAGGACTCGAACCTGCAACCTACGGTACCAAAAACCGGTGCTCTACCAATTGAGCTACTTCCCAAGTTTGAACAGGTGTTACGCTGTGCGCGCCGGGCGTTCAAGGCCAAAACAGGAAAAAAATATCACCTTGTGAATTTTTTCACATCCCGCCCATTATGTTAGGCAATATCTTAGCGCGTCAATCGCAATGGGTGGCGTTTGGCCAAGGTGTCAAATGCCATCAAAGATGCAATCAAGGCACCCATATCAGGTAAGGCAATCATATTTGGCCCATCTGATGGCGCGCGATCTGGGTCTTCGTGGGTTTCGATAAACACGCCCGCAATCCCCAATGATACCGCCGCGCGCGCCATGACAGGGGCAAATTCACGCTGGCCGCCACTGGCCCCGCCTTGGCCGCCGGGTTGTTGCACGCTATGCGTGGCATCCATGATAACCGGATATCCGGTGGCCGCCATTTCGGGCAAAGATCGCATATCAGCCACCAATGTATTATAGCCAAAACTTGATCCGCGTTCGGTCAAAAGGATGTTATGATTGCCTGTGGATTCAAGTTTGGACACCACATTTGTCATATCCCATGGGGCCAGAAATTGCCCCTTTTTCACATTCACAATTGCCCCTGTTTCACCCGCCGCCACCAAAAGATCGGTTTGACGGCACAAAAACGCGGGAATTTGCAAGATATCGCACACTTGCGCCACAGGTGCGCATTGATCGGGGGCGTGGATATCGGTCAGGACAGGACATCCGATTTTGGCCTTGACTTCGGCCAGAATATCAAGGCCGCGCTGCATCCCCACACCGCGTTTTCCCGTTAGGCTTGTACGGTTGGCTTTGTCATAGCTGGCCTTGAATACAAAGCCTGCCCCATTTTCTGCGCATATATCAGACATTTGGCGGGCAATCATCATCGCATGATCCAGCGATTCAAGCTGGCATGGGCCGGCAATAACAGTAAGCGGGTGATCATTGCCGATGATCCCATCGGCCAGGGGGATGGATTTCATGCCATATCCTTTGTTATTGGCTGATTTGTTCGCGCAAAACCGATGCGGTGATCGAAAAGGCAAGGTAAATGCCAAGGAACACAAGAAACGCCGCAAGGGTATTTTCAAATGATTTCGGATAGGCCGCCGTTTCGGCCAAAACCGGTTCGACGGTCTGCACAATATAAAGCGCCTGACGGTTTGCCTCGATACGTGCCGTTTCAAGCGCCTGCAAGGCCTGGCTGCGCATTTCCTGGCGCAATTGCAATTCATTTTGTGCCGCGACAAGTTCAACCTGTGTGCGCGCCAAAGATTCATCAAAGCTTTGGTTTTCTGTCAAGGTCGAGCGCAATTGGGTGATAGTGTCTTGCATGCGCTGAATGTTTTCTTCGATGACACGAACACGGGTTGCATTGGGTTGCGGGGAAGACGTGATTTCCTGCAGGCGCAATTCTTGGCGTAGGATATCGCTTTCTAATGTTTCGATCCGCGATTGGATGGATGCAATTTCTGTTTCCGCAGAAATCAAACCACCGCTTTCTTGCAATTCGACAACGCGATTGCGCGCGGCGATGACACTTTCATTTGCGGCTTCGAAATTGCTTTGGGCACCTGCAATCCGTGTTTGACGCAGGTCTTCGCTCATTTCATGGATACTGTCTTCGGCATAGTCCTGTAGGGCCTGCGCAAAATCATAACTTGTCTGCGGGTCCGCAGCGCGGATTTCCATCCGAATAACACCTTCGGCAGGGTCAAACCCAACGTCTAGTTGGCGTAGATACATTTTGAATATATCTTCCAAAGTGGCATCGGGGGCCAAACGATTAAGCGGGTCAATATCTGGGGATGAAAAATGTGCATGAAACCCTTGGTCATTATTAAGGCGTATCATGGCGGGCATGTTTTCCAAGAACCGTTGCACATAGATATTTTCTTGTGCAGATCCCATTGGGGACATGCCACCTAGCATCGCTGCCCCGCCGGCAGGGGCGGCAGGGGCAGAGGCGTTGTCGTCGACATTTTGGACAACAAATTCTGTCTGCGTTGCATAAAGCGGGGTCGCAACATGATAGAAATAATATCCTGCAAACAAGGTCGGCAGAACAACAAAAAACGATAGCCGTGCAATAAGTTGCGCCGTTTTGCGTTTGCGTTGTCGCGCGATTTTACGTTGAATTTGCGCGATTTCTAAGGTGCGATCATCTTTTGATATCGGGTCAGTTTTGGAATTTTTTGCCTTGTTGTGTTGTCTTTTCTTATTTTGTTGATTGGCATTGCCTTTTTGCGGGCGCGCCTGTGGGGGTGGCGTTTGAATGGGTTGTGCTTGGGCGCCTGCATGGTTTGCGGGGGCTGGCATGGCTTGTTGGGCGGGCCTTGGAAAAGGGTGCACAGATTGGCCATGCTGGGCCGGATGCATCGCCCCATTGGCCATATTTTGCGCAGGTCCGGATGGTGCGAATTTTTTGGATAAACGCACTTTGCGGCCCCCGGTCGTGTTTGTCCGAATGGTTGAAAGCGCATGATCCACGGGGCGATCATGCATTGCATCATGCGGGCCTGGCGCAGTGGCGTTGCGTTGATCATAGGCCGCTGATCCGGGCATGGCCAGATTGCCAAACCCATCTTCATGCGGGGTGGTTTGGGGGCGGTGGTTTCTAGGACGCGTATTCATACATTTGATTCGCTTCTTCTAGGGTGTCAAATTCGTATAATCTGCCATTGCGCAAAACAGCGGCGCGGCGCACAAATTTTTCCAATGTCGATGCCTGATGTGAGACCACGACAAAGGTTGCGTTGCGCAGCCGATCTTCCATGATCGCGCCAATCTTGCGGTTGAATTCGGCATCGGTAGTTGTGGGCATGCCTTCGT
>CAZPSB010000177.1:0-3058 GCA_964589025.1 uncultured Jannaschia sp.
GCAACATAAATTGGACCAAAAAAGGCCACCCCCGGCCCAAACCGGGGGTGGCACATGTCATCACATGGACGGTAAAATCACCGCGTCAATCACATGGATCACACCGTTAGAGGCCTCAATATCGGCTGTGGTGATATTGGCCCCATCAACCATCGCGCCATTATCCAGATCAATCGTGATCGAAGACCCTTGCAGCGTTTCAACCATCATATCATCTTGTAGATCGGTTGACATCACCGCACCCGCCACAACGTGATATGTCAGAATGGATACCAGTTGATCCCGGTTTTCTTCCATCAACAGGCTTTCAACCGTACCTTCGGGCAAAGCCGCAAAGGCATCATCGGTGGGGGCGAACACGGTCAAAGGGCCATCGGCGGTTAGCGCATCAACCAAACCTGCGGCTTCGGCGGCGGCCAATAGGGTGCCAAAACTACCGGCGGCTTGGGCGGTTTCAACGATGTTCGAATGGCCATGACCATCGGCATGGGCAAAACCGGCAAAACTGATGGCGGCGGCGGTTAAAAGGGCTGTCGTTTTCATTGTTATCTCCAAATTTATAATCATCGTGAACACGGGGCGCATGTCACAGGACATATCACGGGGCATGGCCGCATTCGTGATGTTCAAATTATCTCGAAAGAAACAGTTTCAACTTGGATTTCGCCAATATTTTGCCTTGTCAAAACCGCGCCGCGCCCTAAGCTCGCGCCCGGTTTTGCGTCCAATAAAATAATTGTGATGCGGATGTGATTACGAGGCTGCCATAAAGGGGGGGCAGGCTAAGGTTAATCCACCCCCATTTGCGCCAAATACCCTTCGATCAAGGGCACATCCGAGGGGTTATTCAATTCCCAAAATTTGGCACCGGGGGCATGCACCTGCACCATGCGGATCGGGTGGCCGTTTTCCAAAAACCGCAATTGTTCCAACCCTTCCAACCCTTCCAACGGGCCTGCGGGCCAAGTGCCATAGGCCGTCAGGGCCGCAGGCCGGTAGGCATAAATGCCCACATGATGAAAGACCGGCACCACGCCATCCACAACGCCTTGGCCATTGGTAAAGGGCAAGACCTCTTTTGAAAAATAAAGCGCATCTTTATGGACGTTGAACACCACCGTTGTGGCCCCCACCCGACCTTGGCTGCGATCAACCAACAGGTTTTTCACCGTTTCCGCATCGCATTGCAGGCAAGGCGTGGCAATCTGCGCGGATGGATCGGCGCGCATGGCGGCAATCAAGTCGGTGATGAAATGCGGCGGCGTCAATGGCGCATCGCCTTGCAGATTGACAATGATATCGGCCCCAATGCCCGCGCGGTCAACCGCCTGTGCCACGCGTTCGGTGCCATTTTGACAGGTTTCATCGGTCATGATGACATCGGTGCCAAGGCGCGTGGCCTCGGCGGCGATACGGTCATCATCGGTGGCCACATAGATGGGAATCGCACCTTGGGATGTGGCCTGCGCAGCCAGAATGGTGCGTTCAATCAAACTGCGTTTGACGCCATTTGCCCCCTTTAGGGTCGCCAAGGGTTTGCCGGGGTATCGCGTGCTGGCATAGCGCGCGGGAATAATAATACATATATCAGACATAAACGCCCCTTTTGTTAAACCACACCAATGCGCAACAGATCATGCAAATGCAAAATGCCCACGGGGCGGGCTGTATCGCACACGAATAACGCGCCGATTTTGGATGTATTCATCTGGGCCAATGCCTCGGCTGCCAAGGTATCGGGGGCGGCGGTCACGGGATCACGGGTGCACACCTGACCCGCGCTGCGATCCAGCAAATGATCCATGTTGCGGCGCAAATCGCCATCCGATACCACGCCCATCAACCGCCCATCGGGGCCGGTGACACCGGCAATGCCAAACCCACCCTTGGTCATTTCCAAAATCACATCGCGCATTGGGGTATCCACCGCCACAAGGGGCACCTTGTCTAACCCATACATCACTTGGCGCACCGGCACCAATTGCGCGCCCAATTTGCCGCCCGGATGAAAGGCACGAAATTGATCGGGTTCAAATTTGCGGGCCTCCATCAATGATACGGCCAAGGCATCGCCCAGCGCCATCATCAATGTGGTGGATGTTGTGGGGGCCATGCCAATCGCGCAGGCCTCAGGCAGGGCGGGAATGGTCAATTTATACGTCGCCGCCCGCATCAATGCGCTATTGTCATCGCGTGACATGCCCGCCAGCGGGATTTGAAACCGCGCGCAATAGGCAATCATATCGCGCAATTCCACCGTTTCCCCGCTATTGGATAACAACAAACACATATCATCCGGCGTCACCATGCCCAAATCGCCATGGCTGGCCTCGGATGGGTGCACGAACAAGGCCGGCGTCCCGGTTGAGGCCAAAGTCGCCGCAATTTTCCGTGCCACATGGCCCGATTTGCCAATGCCCGATAACACCAACCGGCCTTTCAGGGCCAAAATGCCTTTGATGCAGGGCACAAAATCGGCAGGCAAGCCTTGCGATAATTGCCTTAACGCATCGGATTCGGCATCCAACACATCTTGGGCAATACGTATTGTATTGGCGGCGGTCACATTATAGGCGGCGGTCATACGGCCCTCTTATTCATCATCTTGCCCTTCAATGCCCCCATAATGCCCCAAGCGCAACCAGCATTGCAGACCAAACTGCGACGCAAAAGCCAATGGACATTCTTTGCACAAAGGTGGCAAACATCAAAAAATTCACCCGCGCCTAGGCGGCGCCTGATCATAGTCAGAGGATTGATATGAAACCCATCATCGCATTTGGCATCGCCCTGTTCATGGCCACCGCCCCCGCCACCGCACAAGATTACCGCCTGACGCTGCATCATTTTCTGGGCGAACGCGCACCGGCGCATCACCAAATGCTGGTGCCTTGGGCCGAACGGGTGCAAGACCTTTCAAATGGGGCGGTTGCGATTGATATTTTTCCCGCCATGACATTGGGGGGCCGCCCGCCCGAATTGGCCGCCCAAGCGCGCGATGGTGTGGTCGATCTGGTCTGGACATTGAACGGCTATACACCCGGCCTGTTTCCCCGAA
>CAZPSB010000178.1:0-2967 GCA_964589025.1 uncultured Jannaschia sp.
TTATGCAATAACATCTGTATCGCCCGGCACCCATGCCGCGATTTTCGGCAAAACCTCGCCTATGGTGGGCTAATATGCCCCCAACAAAAACGGCGCGGGGTGTGATGCCTGCGCCGTTTTGTTGGTGTGAAAGGTGGGTTGGTGACTATCGTTGTTCTCCGAAAAAGATCCCACCCATTTGATTGCCATTCACGTTGCCGGTTGTTTGCCATGTGCCGGCTATTTGATCTGTACCGTAAAATCCACCACTAAAAGTGCCTGTTCCTGCCTCAAGATAATCAATACTGCCGGGCGTCGCTGTGTCCGTATTCGCATTATTCCTCACCGCACCACTGAATGTGGTCCCATTAATGGTGCCGTTAAATTGAAATAAGTCCAGGGGATTGGACGTCATCAATGTTCCAGCACCAAAATCAACATCTAGAATTGAAGATGAACGCGTAGTAACCGATTGAGGCACAGATGCGTTTATATGCTGGGTCTCAATGAAATATCTCGCAGTGCCGCCTGTTTGTGCCTGTGCAGGTGCCATTTGTGTGCCGGACAAACCAGTTATCACAGCGCCATTAACGACGCCATACGCAGCGATGGTGTTGGCGGTATTAGATGAAGCGACCACGCCACGTTCATCGCCATTAGCATCGACAAGTACCGTCACCGTGTGATTAATGCTCTGGCGAGGAGCGATTGTAGAGCTATTCGTAAACTGATAGCCGGTACCATTTTGCGTGATCGTTGTTGTGCCACTGCCCAAAGTAACCTGTCCGGGGGCTGTTGTGCCGCCGCCGGTATTTCCCCCACCACTGGTATTGCACGCGACAAGGGCAAGCATGGGTAGGATTGCGATAAGATATTTCATAGGTGTGATCCTTGACCAGAAATGAATTTGGTCAAAAATTAAACTTTAATATAGTTTTATTCAATCCCACCCGCATCGCCCCCCCGACTTTCGGCGAAACCCCGCCTATGGGGTGGGCTAATATGCCCCCAAATCAAGCCCTAAATCTATTATTGCGTCATGAAAAATAAGCCGCTCATTTCGTCGCCATTGGCGCCGGTTGTCTGCCATAGCCCGGCCAATTCATCTGTTCCGTAAAATCCACCGGTGAAATGGCCGGACCCTGCAACAAGACCGTTTGCGCTGCTGCCATGGCTGATGGTGCCGTCCACCATGATGGCGTTATAAATTTGACCGTTGAACGTATAGAGATCAGTATTTCCAGGGATATTTGTAATCGTTCCGGCACCAAAATCGACTTGTAGACTTATGGTGTCATACGTCAGATTGTTATTACCCATTGCCGAAGATGTGGCTGCGTTTGTGCCAGCCACCAGACCGCTATAGGTTACAATTGCCCCTGTTTGCGCCTGAGCCGGGGCCGTTTGAATACCGTCCAAGCCAATTGCCATGGTGCCAAACATATTGCCAAACGCAACGCGCACATCAGAAGAATCAACTACGTAACCAATTTCGGCTCCGCTGGTATTTTCAAGAATAAAAGCTTGCGCCCCAAGGTAGGGGCCACCGCTTGTAGCTACAAAACCATATGATGTACCATTTTGGGTAATGATTGTCGTACCGGTCGTTTGGTTAAATGTTGATGTGCCATATTGAACACTTGGCGCGGATGTGCCTGTACCGCCACCGCCACTACCACTACCGCCGCAGGCGACAAGGGTTGCGATGGGAAGGGCTGCGATAAGATATTTCATGGGCATAATCCTTGGTTTGGATGAAATTTCGCCGCTGCACTTGGTGTTTGTAATGGCATGGGGGCGCGTGGCCCCCACGGTTTTATCAAATCCCCTTGGCCTGATAGGCCGAGGCCACGCGCGTGATGCCCACGATAAACCCGGCGGTGCGCAGATCGGTGACATCGTCACGATCCCACCAAACCTGGCGCATGGCCTGATAAGAACTGCGCATCGTGTCATCAAGGCCGGATCGCACCAATTCCAATTCGCCCGCCCCGCGCAGGTAGCGGTCTTTGAAATCAGGCGATAGCGTCCAATTGATCGAACTATCGCGGCTGATGCGTTCTAATTCATCAACCAATAATTGATGGCGCGATTCCTCTTGTCGGCGCTGCATTCGGCCAAATCTGATATGGCTTAGGTTTTTGACCCATTCAAAATAACTCACCGTCACACCACCGGCATTGGCGTATAGATCGGGGATAATCACGGTACCCCTTTGGCGCAAAATATCATCTGCGCCTGCGGTGACGGGGCCATTTGCGGCCTCGATAATGAGGGGGGCCTTGATATCATGGGCGTTTTGGATGTTGATCACGCCCTCAATTGCGGCGGGGATCAAGATGTCGCATTCGGCCTCTAGCACGCGCAGACCTTGGGCGTGATAGGTGCCATAGGGGAAATCTTTGACGCCGCCATGTTTGGCGATCCAATCCTTTAGCGCAGGGATGTCAATGCCATTCGCGTTTTCAATTGCGCCATCGCGTTCGATGACATGGGTGATTTTGCACCCGTCTTCCTGGGCCAAGAATAGCGCCGCGTGATAGCCCACATTGCCCAATCCCTGAACCACAACGCGTTTGCCATCAAGGCTGCCCGATAGGCCCGCCTTGGCGATATCTTCGGGGTGGCGGAAAAATTCTTGCAACGCATATTGCACACCGCGGCCTGTGGCCTCAACCCGGCCCTGAATGCCGCCGGCATGTGGCGGTTTGCCGGTCACGCAGGCCTTGGCGTTGATATCGGTGGTGTTCATCCGCGCGTATTGATCGGCGATGATGGCCATTTCGCGTTCGCCCGTGCCCATATCAGGCGCGGGGACGTTTTGGCTGGGATGAATCAAATCGCGTTTGATCAATTCATAGGCAAAGCGGCGGGTGATTTTTTCCAATTCTTCTGGTTCGTAATCGCGGGGATCAATGCAAAGCCCCCCTTTTGAGCCACCAAACGGCGTTTCGACCAGCGCACATTTATAGGTCATCAGGGCGGCCA
>CAZPSB010000179.1:0-2944 GCA_964589025.1 uncultured Jannaschia sp.
TCATCAACCAGCAAAACCTTTTGGCCGGGTTCAAAGGCATCTTGGTGAATTTCCATCACGCCAGATCCATATTCCAGATCATAGGCCTGTTGAATCGTGTCACCGGGCAATTTGCCTTGTTTGCGGATCGGCACAAACCCTTTGGACAATTGATGCGCCACCGCCCCGCCCAAGATGAAACCGCGTGCCTCAAGGCCTGCGACCACATCAATATTCTGGCCCACAAATGGGGCCAGCAATTGATCAATTGCCAATCGAAACCCATGGGGGTCTTGAAACAAGGTGGTGATATCGCGAAACATGATGCCCGGTTTGGGGAAATCGGGAATGGTGCGAATGTAATCGGCAACCGCATTTTGAGAAATCATCTTGATATCCGTACTTTAGGGGGATGTGCGGGGGTAATGGCGGCGCAGGGCCTCGGCGTCTTGGCCGCGCAACCATACGGTGGAATTGCTGGTTTCGGAAAAAATTGACCGGCTATAGGTTGAGGATGCAATATCAATCGGCAGGCCAAGCGATTGTACGATTTCCTCTAATACCACCGAAAAAATTTCGCGCCGCCGGATGTCTTGGCTTAGGGCGATGGCGGTTGCCTCGATCACGCCTGATCTTGCGCGAATGGCCACGCGGCCAATGGGCAGATGGGTTCCGTCCAGATCGGCAACCCCGGTATGGGCGATCATGCCGCCTTGGGGTGTATCCAACAGATAAATAGGAATATCCATATCGCCTTGATACACCCGATCTAGCCGAATATCGGCACCAATGCGGTTGATTTCATCAATGGCCGCATCAATGGCGGCATCAATCATATCTAATTTATAGGTCGGAAATGTATCGGCCACCGCCATAATGCCAACCCTAAGGCTTGATCGCCGCGATGCCGGCCACCGCATCAATGGCAAGGCGCAATCGTGACCGGGGCGCGCGGCGCACGCCACCAAACGGTAAAAGGCTTCGTCTGAAACGGGGCCATTAACGGCGATATGGTCTTGGGCCTGCGCCATAGAAGGCCAGACAAAAACACAACACAGCACTGCCAAAATCCGCATCATACATATCTGATGAAAGGTTTTGCAGAGATATTCAAGGGGGCACAGCATTTACAAAGTGTTAACTATTTTGCCCCAGTGACATTAACCATGTTGGAAAACACCCGCACACAAAGCATGTCTTGCATCCACACGGTTGCGTTTGAAGGCCTTGATGCCCGCCCGGTTGAGGTCCAATGCGCCATCACCGCCGGGCTGCCGGCCTTTTCCATCGTGGGTTTGCCTGACAAAGCCGTATCCGAGGCGCGCGACCGCGTGCGCACCGTATTGCACATGATGGCCATTGCCCTGCCCTCAAAACGGGTGACAATCAATTTATCCCCCGCAGATATGCCCAAAGAAGGGTCACATTTCGATCTTCCGATTGCACTGGCCCTGGTGGCGGCATTGGGTATTGTGCCCAAAGACAAGGTCGATGGTGCCGTGGCCTTGGGGGAATTATCGCTTGATGGGCGGGTCCTGCCGGTTCTAGGCAGCCTGTCTGCCGCCGTCACCGCGGGCGCGCAAGACAAAGTGTTGTTATGCCCCGCCCCTTGCGGCCCCGAGGCTGCTTGGGTGGATGCGACGCCTGTATATGCGGGGCAAAGTTTGGGCGCCTTTATTGGGCATTTGACCGATCAAGCCCCGCTTGAACCGGCCAAACCGGGTGAAATCATCGAACCCAAGGCCGCCCTATGCCTGTCTGAAGTGCGCGGCCAAGAACGTGCCAAACGCGCATTGGAATTGGCCGCCGCAGGGCGCCATCATATCTTGATGATTGGCAGCCCCGGCACGGGTAAATCTATGCTGGCCGCGCGCCTGCCCGGCATTTTGCCTGATCTTTCCCCGCCCGAAGCCTTGGAAACATCTATGATCCATTCCCTCGCGGGGATTTTACACCAAGGCGGCATTTCGCGCAGCAGGCCCTATCGCGCGCCCCATCACACGGCCTCTATGGCTGCTATTGTGGGCGGCGGGCGCGGCGCGAAACCGGGCGAAATCAGTTTAGCCCATAATGGTGTGTTGTTTCTGGATGAATTTCCCGAATATGCCCGGCCTGTTCTGGAAACCCTGCGCCAACCGATTGAAACCGGGGATGTGGCGATTGCGCGCGCCAATGCGCATGTGACCTATCCCTGCCGGTTTTTGTTGGTGGCCGCCGCCAACCCATGCCGGTGTGGCCATTTATATGAGGCCGATCAGGCCTGCAATCGTGCGCCCCTATGCGGGCAGGATTACATGGGCCGCATATCTGGCCCCTTGATGGATCGGTTTGATTTGCGCCTTGAAATCCCGCCCGTATCCTATGGTGATCTGGATCACCCCGCCACGGGCGAACGCAGCGTCGATATCGCCGCCCGTGTGGCCCGCGCACGCCACATTCAGACCGATCGTTTTGCAAAATTGGGCGTCAAGGCGCGGGTGAATGCCGATGCCAGTGGTGCGGTGTTGGATCAAATCGCAACACCGGATGATGCGGCCAAGGCCTTGCTGCAAAAGGCCGCCGAACAGATGAAACTATCGGCGCGTGGCTATCACCGGGTGTTGCGTTTGGCGCGCACGATTGCCGATCTGGATGCCGCCCCCACCATCACCCAACCCCATATCGCCGAGGCCTTAAGTTACCGTTTGGTCGGTGCGGGCACCGAACAGGGTTAATCCTGCAAGCGTGCCTCAATCGCATCCCAGATTTTGGCCGTGATATTCACGCCGTCAAACCGTTCCAATTCTTGAATGCCGGTAGGTGAGGTCACGTTGATTTCAGTCAGGTAATCGCCAATCACATCAATGCCAACAAATATCTGCCCCATTTCTTTTAATCGCGGGCCAATCGCAGCACAGATTTCAAGATCACGATCCGTCAAGCCCACTTTTTCGGCGCGCCCGCCCACATGCATATTTGACCGTGT
>CAZPSB010000180.1:0-2918 GCA_964589025.1 uncultured Jannaschia sp.
CAGACCAAGACAGCCTGCCACCATATGAAATTCTGGATGCGATCCTTGAATTATTGATTGATCAAGATGCCTCAATCGCCGATGTGGTGGCCGCCGGATATGACCGCGCCACCGCCAAAAAGATCGAACATCTAATTTATATCAGCGAATACAAACGGTTCCAATCCGCCCCCGGTACGCGCCTGACCCAACGTGCCTTTTGGTTGGATCGGCGGTATCCGATTGCAAACCGGTGGCGTGACCAAAGTGGTTAATGCACATGCACCGGTGCCAGATCATTCTGGCGCGCCACGATAAAGGCCAGTTTACGATCCTTGACCAAGGCCAATTGTTGGCCCGTCTCGGACCCAATGGCATAAAGGGTTTTGATATTGCCAGCCTGCCGCCTGATGTCATCGGGCAGATCGGCAACCGCAACCTTGCGGATATAAACGGTATCGCCGGGTTTGGGCGTGTTTTCGATATAATCAACTGCCATGTGTCATTCCCCCTGCTTGGCCCCCTGCCCGGTTGAAATTTGAATGGATTTCACAACTGTATCAGGCACGGCGCGGGTCAGGTCGATATGCAACAACCCATGTTCTAATTTTGCGCCGGTTACCTCTACCCCATCGGCCAAAACGAAAGACCGTTGAAATTGGCGCGATGCAATGCCGCGATGCAAAAAGATGCGGGTTTCCTGCGCTTCGGCCTGACGGCCCCGGATCACCAATTGTTGATCTTCGATTGTGATGGTCAAATCTTTTTCGGCAAACCCGGCCACAGCCAAGGTAATGCGATAGGCATTATCACCATTTTGTTCAATATTATAAGGCGGATAGCCATCATTTCCGGCCTTGGCCGTGCGTTCGACCAAACGTTCCAATTGATCAAAACCCAATAAAAACGGGTGGGTCCCCAAGCTTAGCTTTGTCATTTCTGCACATCCTTGATACAAAAGCGATCTGCGACCCCCGCACCCCATATATGGCGGTGCGATGATCTGCGATATGATATGGGGGCTTTGGCATCACATGCAAGATACGGCGCACTTGGCCTTTGGGGGCTTTGCGGGTAGATTTGTTACAAATCAAATAGATTCGCCCAACATAAGTTGCCCCATGACCGCCGAACAGATGACACAAAAAGATGTGTTGCGTACCAAGCTAGAGGTTTTACGCAGCGAACATCAGGATCTGGATATCGCCATTCGGTCACTGCAAGACCGCGCAATCACCGATGAATTCGCCATCAAGCGCCTGAAAAAACGCAAACTGGCCCTAAAAGACCAGATGACCCGGATCAAAGATTCTTTGATCCCCGATATTATCGCTTGATTGGTGCATTGCGCCCGGCCTTGGTCGGGGTATAGTGCGGGCCTGATTTGAATACCGCGCAGGATTGCACATGGCCACATATCCCCCCACCGAAATCGGCATCATCATGGGCAGCCAATCTGATTGGCCCACGATGAAACTGGCCGCAGATATTCTTGATACATTGGGCCTTGGCTATGAAACGCGCATTGTTTCGGCGCATCGCACGCCCGATCGGTTGTGGGATTATGGCAAAACCGCCCTAGATCGCGGGCTAAAGGTTATTATTGCAGGGGCCGGCGGGGCGGCGCATTTGCCGGGCATGATGGCATCAAAAACCCGCCTGCCGGTGATTGGGGTGCCCATTCAAACGCGGGCCTTGTCGGGGGTTGATTCGCTTTATTCCATTGTGCAGATGCCCAAGGGCTTTCCGGTGGCAACCATGGCCATTGGCGCGGCAGGTGCGGCCAATGCGGGCCTGATGGCGGCGGGAATTCTGGCCTTATCTGACCCCGCGCTTGGCACACGGTTGGATGACTGGCGCACCGCCCTATCCCACAGCATCGCCGAGGTGCCCCAAGATGACTAACCCCTTACCGGCAGGCCGTGTGATTGGCATTTTGGGCGGCGGTCAATTGGGCCGCATGTTATCGACGGCGGCGGGGCGGCTTGGCTATCAATGCCATATCTTTGAACCCGGTGCTGCGCCTGCCGCAGATGTGGCTGCATATTGGACACAGGCGGATTATACCGATAATGCCGCGTTAGAGACCTTTGCGAAATCATGTGATGTCGTCACGTTTGAATTTGAAAACATCCCGGCAAAATCGCTTGATATTATCGCCGCCCACGCCCCCCTGCGCCCCGGCCAACAGGCCCTGCGCATTAGCCAAGATCGACTGGCAGAAAAAACTTTTCTAACGGATCTGGGCCTGAAAACCGCGCCTTTCGCGGCGGTAGATGATGCCGATGCTTTGGCACAAGCCATTGAAACCATTGGGTTGCCTGCCATTTTGAAAACCCGCAGGTTTGGATATGATGGCAAAGGTCAGGCCCGCATTCACCCCGGCAACGACCCACAGACAGCCCTTGACACCCTGCAAGGCGCGCCCGCAATTTTAGAAGGCTTTGTCGATTTTTCGACTGAAATCAGCATCATCGCCGCGCGTGGTCAAGATGGCGCCATTGCGGCCTATGATCCGGGTGAAAACCTGCATGAAAACGGGATTTTATCTACCACAACCGTGCCCGCGCGCATTCCGGCGCATATCAAAACCGATGCGGTTTTGATCGCGGCGAACATTTTGAATGCGCTTGATTATATCGGTATTTTGGGGGTTGAACTTTTCGTGACGCCGGGCGGGCTTATTGTCAATGAAATCGCGCCGCGCGTGCATAATTCCGGCCACTGGACACAGGCCGGATGTGCGGTGGATCAGTTTGAACATCATATTCGCGCGATCACCGGTTGGCCCTTGGGCGATGCGGCGCGCCATGCGGATGTGGTGATGGAAAACCTGATCGGCGATGATGTCGACCGCGCGGTTCAGGCCGCCACACAGCCCGGCGTGCAGATCCATCTATATGGCAAATCCCAAGCCCGCCCTGGCCGCAAGATGGGGC
>CAZPSB010000181.1:0-2065 GCA_964589025.1 uncultured Jannaschia sp.
TATGACAAGCTATTCCGCCCTGACCACCCTACAAGGAAAACCCCAAGCCGAAGCATTGGGCCTGGCCCTAGAGGACATAACCCCCACCCCAACCGGTATCGGTGTGTTTGAGATTGAGGACGGATCCGGCCTATGGGAAATTGGCGCCTATTTCACCGAAATGCCCGATGATGTGGCCCTGTCTTTGTTGGCAGCCGCCTATGGGGCCGCGCCCTTTACGATTTCGGAAATTCCCGAAACCGATTGGGTGGCACATGTCAAACGTGAATTGCATGCCATTACCGCGGGGCGGTTGTTCGTCTATGGCAGCCACAATGCCCATGAATGCCCCAATGATGCCATCGGGTTGTTGATTGAGGCCGCAATGGCCTTTGGCACCGGGCATCATGGCACCACGCAAGGGTGCTTGGTCGCCTATGATCGTCTATTGGCGCGCGGTGCCATCACAGGATCTACCACAGGCCCCATCACAACAGGCCCCATCACAACAGGCCCCGTGGCCGATATTGGATGTGGCACCGCCGTTCTGGCGATTGCGGCGGCCAAGACATTGGATGTGCCGATTATCGCATCAGATATTGATGCCGTTGCCGTTGATGTGGCGCGGGCCAATTGCACCGCAAATGATGTGGCCGCACGCATCACCTGCCTTGAGGCCACAGGCTTTGAACATGACACCATTCACCAAACCGCGCCTTATGCGTTGATCTTTGCCAATATCCTAAAAGGCCCGTTGATCGACCTAAGCCAACCCATGGCGCAGCATATCCAAAAAGGCGGCCATGCAATCCTATCAGGTATCCTGAATGAACAGGCCAATGATGTGATCAAGGCCTATGAAGGGGCTGGTTTTACGATGATCAACCGCGATATTATCGGCGAATGGACAACCCTGACCTTGCAATTCGGATGATACCGCCCTGCCCTTATCAGGTTGCAATCCGATTGATGGTGTTCAAACATGCCATTTGTGATATAGTAATATCAGCCCCGAATATACATTCAGATGGAAAGGTCATCCAATGCGCAGATTTCAGGTGATGCTTGCCGCAACCCTTGCCCTAACACTTGCCCCGCAAATTGCCGTGGCCCAAGAATATGCCTGTGTTGTGCCCGCAGAATTCAGCCGCGGGTGGTTTACCGAACGATATGATGTGACGATTGATGAAGATCGCGACACAATGAACCTGGTTGCCATTCAAAACGGCAGACGCGTTTCGGCGGTGACAACAAACCTATCTACAAATAATGAACGCCGGTTTGCAGGCGCTTATCGTCAGGCGCGCGCGATTACACAATCAGGCCGCCCAATTGATGTGCGCTATTCGGTTAGCATCCAAAGATCAAACCTGCGCTTTACCATCATTGCCGATATTGGCAATAACGGCCAACGCGAACGGGCGCGTGGCAGATGCGTGGTGATGGATTAAACCCCACCCTTTCAGACACCGATCATAGGCCTGTGTAAACCAGACCTATGATCGTCGTCATTTGGTCACCCCCCGGAAATTTTCACCGCGATATTTTTGGTTTGAACGTAATTCCAAAGGGCCTCGCGGCCTTTTTCACGACCATAGCCGGATTTGCCATATCCACCAAAGGGCGTTTCCACGCCGCCTGCATACCATTGATTCACAAAAATCTGCCCGGCGCGAATGTCGCGTGCCGCCGTCATGGCACGATCCACATTGCGGGTAAAGACACCGCCCACAAGGCCGTATTCGGTTGAATTGGCAATTTCAATTGCTTCGGCCTCGGTATCGAACGGCATGACCGACAAAACAGGGCCAAAAACTTCTTGACGGGCAATCGCCATATCAGGGGTCAGATTCGATAGAATCGTGGGTTCAAAAAACGCACCGGGGCGGTTTAATTTGCGCCCGCCTGCAACCACTTTGGCGCCTTGGGCCACAGCATCCGACACCATATCGGCGGCACGGTCGCGCTGGCCTTCGCTGACCATGGCGCCCATATTTGCGCCTGAATCGGGCAGATCAATACCCGATTGCACCGATAGACCTTGGGCAACCGCCTTGGCGCGTTCAACCAATTCATCATGGCGTGA
>CAZPSB010000181.1:2095-2732 GCA_964589025.1 uncultured Jannaschia sp.
CGATGCACCAAAACGCGGCTCATGGCGGAACAGACCTGACCGGCATTATAAAAAATGCCATATCGAATATCGCTTTCGAAGGCGTCAAGATCGGCATCTTCATGCACGATTGCAGCCGATTTTCCGCCCAATTCCAACACACAAGGCACCACATTTTGCGCCGCCGCCGTGGCAATAGACACCCCGGTTGGAACGGACCCTGTGAACACGATTTGATTGACATCTGAATGGCTGGCCAAGGCGGCGCCTGCATCACGGCCCAACCCGCAAATGATATTCACCGCGCCTTTGGGCAGGCCGGCGGCCTGGGCGGCATGGGCAAACCATGCATTGCTAAGCGGGGTCATTTCCGGCGTTTTGATCACACAGGCATTGCCCGTGGCCAAAGCCGCCGACATCGACCGCGCGGTCATTTCCACCGGGTAATTCCACGGAATGATCTGCGCGGATACGCCAAAGGGTTCATAGGTGGTAAAATCAAAATACCCCGCGCCCAAGGGGATTGACCGGCCTTCAACCGTTTCGGCCTGATTGCCGTAATATTCAAAAAACCGCGCGGCGCCTTCGACTTCGATATAACTTTCCCAAAGTGGTTTACCCTGTTCCAAGGTCAAAATTCGGGCGATTTCATCTTTAT
>CAZPSB010000182.1:0-1110 GCA_964589025.1 uncultured Jannaschia sp.
AACAACATTGCGGCCTTTGGGGCCAAGGGTTACTTTTACCGCGTCGGCCAGAATGTTTACACCTTTCAACATCCGGTTGCGGGCGTCGGTGTCAAATTTGACGTCTTTTGCAGCCATCTTTGATAGCTCCTTTTGATTCGAGAATTGGGGTTATGCAAAGAAAGACGATTAGGCGATGATGCCCAAAATATCGCTTTCTTTCATGATCAACAGGTCTTGACCATCAACGGTGACCTCGGTGCCGGACCATTTGCCAAACAGGATACGGTCGCCCGTGGATACGGCCATCGCGATCAATTCGCCAGAATCCTTGCGCGCGCCTTCGCCAATGGCGACGACTTCGCCCTCTGATGGTTTTTCTTTGGCGCTGTCGGGGATGATCAGACCGCCTTTGGTTTTTTCATCGGATTCGATGCGGCGCACCAGCACACGGTCATGCAACGGTTTGAAAGCCATCTCTCGAACTCTCCTATTTAAAGTTACTATTCAGTTAGCACTCATAACTGACGAGTGCTAATGACCCGCAGATAGGCAGGTGTTATACCTATGTCAAGGGTCATTTATAGATATAACATCCTTACCCCGTGACACCCGTTTATGTGCCGTGTAAGACAGCATCAGGTTTCAAATTAATTCAGAAAGAAAACGCCTATGACAGTGCTTGTTTTTGGTCATAAATCCCCCGATACAGATTCCACCGGGTCGCCTATTATCTGGGCGTGGTATTTGTCGCAGATCAAAAATACCCCGGCCAAACCCGTTTTGTTGGGCGAACCCAATGCCGAAGCGGGTTTTATGCTAGAAAAATGGGGTTTGGATAAGCCACAAATCATTGATAGGGTTGACCCCGGCCAACCCGTTGTGATTGTCGACACCAACAACCCCGCCGAATTGCCCGATGCGATCAATGATGCCGATATCCGCGCCATTATCGACCATCACAAATTGGTGGGTGGGTTGGAAACCAAAGGCGCGATTGATATTCGGATTGAACCTTTGGCCTGCACGGCCACGATCATGTATAAAATGCTCGGCAAAGATTTGGCGCAGGCGCCTGTGGGGATCAAAGGCGCGATGTTGTCGTGTATTTTGTCAGATACGCTTGAATTT
>CAZPSB010000182.1:1120-2723 GCA_964589025.1 uncultured Jannaschia sp.
ACCACCCAAGAAGACCGTGCAATTGCCGAAGCCCTGGCCAAAGATTTGGGCGTGGATATTCCCGCATTGGCCGCCGAATTATTCGCGGCGAAATCCGATGTGTCCGCCTTTTCCGAGGCCGAATTGTTGCGCATGGATTCCAAAGCTTATGCGGTCGCGGGCACCAAATTCCGCGTGTCGGTTTTGGAAACCACATCGCCTGCAACCGTTTTGGCCCGCAAAGATGCGTTGGTGGATGCCATGCCCAATGTGGCCCGCGAAGATGGCGTAGATCAGGTTTTGCTTTTCATCGTGGATATTCTAAACCAAGAGGCAACGTTATTGGTGCCGAATGATCTTGTGAAAACAGTCGCAGAAAAAAGTTTTGCCACCCTTGTGGGGGATGCAGATCATATTGTGTTGCCCGGCGTTGTAAGCCGCAAAAAGCAGATCATCCCGAATTTGACATTATAAAATGGCATGACAAAACCCGCCTGTGGGGGCGGGTTTTGCTACATTTATTATATGCGGGAAAAAGGGGCGGCTTACGCCCCGGCGGCCAATTGGTTGTGTTTGCGCGCCATGAATTCTTTGGCGGTTTCAACCGTTACCGCAGCATCGCGGCAATAGGCATCGGCCCCGATGGCGCGGCCAAATTCTTCGTTCAGGGGCGCGCCGCCCACAAGCACGACATAATCATCGCGCAGGCCTTTTTCGTTCAGCGTATCAATCACCACTTTCATATAAGGCATTGTGGTGGTCAAAAGGGCGGACATGCCCAAAATATCGGGGGCCTCGGTTTCCAAGGCTTCTAGATAGGCTTCGACCGCGTTATTGATGCCGATATCGACCACCTCAAACCCGGCGCCTTCCATCATCATGGCCACAAGGTTTTTGCCAATATCGTGGATATCGCCTTTGACGGTTCCAATCACCATTTTGCCAATGCGCGGGGCACCGGTTTCGGCCAGCAAAGGTTTCAAAATCGCCATTCCACCCTTCATGGCATTGGCGGCCATCAACACCTCGGGTACGAATAAGATCCCGTCGCGGAAATCATTGCCAACGATGGTCATGCCCCCCACCAAGGCCTTGGTCAGAACATCATAGGGTTGCCATCCGCGTTCCAGCAAGATGTTCACACCTTCTTCGATTTCGTCTTTCAGGCCATCGTAAAGGTCGTCAAACATCTGTTGCACAAGTTCATCATCGTCAAGTTCACTTAGAACGATATCGTCTTCTTCAGACATGCGCGGGTTCCCCTAACATTATGCGCCTTATGCGCCTATTTATTTCTAGATACAGGCTTCGGCTTGACATGGCAATGAACGACATTGCGCATTTCAAAGGCGACGTTTCGCCGGGTCAAGGCGGTGCCCGCGCACCCAAATGCCTGCGATGGTATATGTGTTCACATCCAGATGCACAAAATCCGCCATCGCCCCCGGTTGCAATCTGCCGATGCGGTGGCTTTGGCCGATGATTTTGGCGGGATAGGCCGTGGCCATTGCAAGGGCGGTGTCAAGATCGGCCAAACCCCATGTCACCAGATTGCCGATGGCCTGTGACAAAGATATATCCGCCCCCGCCAATGTGCCGTCTTGCAAAGTCAAGCGCCCGTTAT
>CAZPSB010000183.1:0-2103 GCA_964589025.1 uncultured Jannaschia sp.
GGTCACGGCGGCGTCGATCCAGCCTTGGGTGAAAAAGGGTTCGGTCAATTCGGCCAAATGCGGGTGAAAGTCGGCATAGGCATCTTGCACGGTTTGGCGTGCTTCGTCCCAAGGCACCAACCGGTCATCCGACATGGGCAGGGGGGCGTTGCGATCCCAGATTTCCAATTTGTCCAACCCCAACCATTTCGCCTTAAGCGCATAATACCGGTGGCTTAGCCGTGGATAGGCGGCGACAACGGCATTGCGCAGGGCCTCGACCACTTCGGGTTCGACATGATTGGCCAAATGGCGGCCCATTTGCGGGCTTTCCAACCCGCGCCAGCGATCGGTGATTTCCTTGTCCTTGGCCAAGGTGTTATGCACCCGCGCAAAGAGCGCAATCTGCGCCTGAAAGGCCTGTGCCAAGGCGCGCGCGCCCTTTTCGCGCTGCGCCCGGTCGGGATCGGATAACAGGTTCAATGTGGCCTCAATCCCCATCATTTGCCCGTCAACGGCAAAGGTCATCCCGGCAATGGTTTCATCAAATAATTTATTCCATGCCGTCGCCCCCACAGTGGATTGATCATGCAAGAATTTTTCCAATTCGGGCGAAAGTTGATAGGGCTTCATCGCGCGCATTCGATCCAGCACGGGTTTATAACGCGCCAAATCGGCATTTTCGGCCATCAATGCGCCATAGGCATCATCGGTGATGTCATTGAATTCAAGACTGAAAAACACCAAATGCGTTGAACATACCGTTAATTTTTCCTGCATATCAGACATGAATTTCGCGCGGGTCGCATCGGTGGTTTTTTGATAATATCGCAGGCCCGCAAATGACATGATCCGCCCGCTGATCGCATCAATTTTTTCGTGCCGTTGAAGGCAGATCAGCAGATCATCGGCCCCAAGGCCGGCCAGTTTTCCCTCGTAATCTTGGCCAAAGGCGGGGCATTCATGTTCTAACCATGCCAAATCGCGGGTCAGTTCGGCACAATCGGGCGCGGGGTAAAGATCGCTAAGATCCCATTGTGGCATTGGGCCAAAAGGCGCGGCACCGGCATCGGCGGCCATGTCAAAAAAGGGTGCGGGGGAATGGGTCATGGTTGGCTCCGGGGGTTGGTGATTTTGCACAGATATGTTTGCCTTTGGGCGCAGACGCAACCCACAGTATGCACAAGCATACCCCAAACCCGCCAAGAAAATGATATTGGCCTTTGATCGCGCAAAGCGGGGGTTTGCATCTTGGGCGAAAAAGGGTCTATGTTTGAATGGAAAACACCGCCTGCCGGAAAAGAGGCCACCCATGCAAATTTATCTTCCTATTGCCGAGGTCAGCGTGAACGCGTTTCTTTTGCTTGGCCTTGGCGGGTTGGTTGGCATCTTATCGGGCATGTTTGGCGTGGGGGGCGGTTTTTTGATGACGCCCTTGTTGTTCTTTATCGGCATCCCCCCCGCCGTTGCCGTCGCCACCGAGGCAAACCAGATTGTCGCATCGTCCTTTTCGGGCGTGCTGGCGCATCTTAAACGCAAAACCGTTGATCTGAAAATGGGCACGGTGTTGTTGGTGGGCGGGCTGGTTGGCGCGGCCATCGGCGTACAGGTGTTTGCGTGGCTTACCGCGTTGGGTCAGGTCGATCTTTTGGTGCGGTTGTGTTATGTTTTGTTTCTGGGCGTTGTGGGCGGTTTGATGTTCATCGAAAGTTTGCGCGCCATTCGCCGCGCGCGATCCCCACAATTGGCGTCAAACCCAATGGGCAAAAAGACCCGGTCTTGGGTTCAAAAATTGCCCTTGAAAATGCGATTTCGAACATCGGGTTTGTATATTTCGGTGATCCCACCGGTTTTGGTCGGGCTATTTGTGGGCGTATTATCGGCCATTATGGGGGTTGGCGGTGGGTTTGTCATGGTGCCCGCGATGATTTATCTTTTGGGGATGCCCACAAAGGTTGTGGTGGGCACATCATTGTTTCAGATCATCTTTGTGACCGGCTTTGCCACCTTGATGCATGCGACCACTAATTTCACGGTTGATATGGTTTTGGCCGTTTTATTGTTAATCGGGGGCGTGATTGGCGCGCAAATCGGCGCACGGATCGGTGTGTTGATGAAGGCCGA
>CAZPSB010000183.1:2113-2712 GCA_964589025.1 uncultured Jannaschia sp.
TTTTATTGGCGATTATGGTCTTGGCGGTGTGCGGGCGGTTGGCGCTTGATCTGCTTATTCAACCGGCTGAACTATATTCGCTTGGCACAGGGGGGGCGGGGCATTGAACCGGATATGTCTTGTGATAACCTGCCTTTGGGTGGCATTTACCCACCCGGCGCAGGCCGAACGGGTTGTGGCCGCCCTTAGCCAGGATTCCATATCTATCACGGCCAATTTTGATGGGTCTGAAATTTTGATCTATGGTGCGGTGCGCCGTGATGCACCCGCACCCGATTTTGCGCCCCTTGATGTCATTATAACCGTCGAAGGCCCCGCCCGCCCCGTTACGGTGCGCCGCAAGGATCGCCGCTTTGGTATTTGGGTCAATTCCGCCGCATCCGAGGTGGATGCCGCGCCCACATTTTACGCCATTGCATCCACCCGTGATTTGGCCGAGGCCCTGACCCAGACCCAGGATTTGCGCCACCGTATCACCATTCCATCCGCCATCCGTGCCGTGGGCACCGGTGTGGATGATCAGCAAAATTTTACGGATGCCTTGATTCGCATTCGTCAGGCTGAAGGGCAGTATCAATTGAACCAAGGCGCCGTGGAAT
>CAZPSB010000184.1:0-2696 GCA_964589025.1 uncultured Jannaschia sp.
TTGCGCCGGGCGTTGTTTTAATGCCGTCTTTTGTCAATCTGGGCGCCTATGTTGACAGCGGTACAATGGTTGACACATGGGCCACTGTGGGATCTTGCGCGCAGATTGGCAAAAATGTGCATCTATCAGGCGGTGTGGGTATTGGCGGCGTGTTGGAACCAATGCAAGCCGGACCCACCATTATTGAAGATAATTGTTTTATCGGCGCCCGATCCGAGGTCGTTGAAGGTGTGATCGTGCGCGAAGGGTCGGTTTTGGGCATGGGGGTTTTCATTGGCCAATCCACCAAAATCCTGGATCGTGAAACTGGCCAGGTGATGTATGGCGAAGTGCCCGCCGGTTCAGTTGTGGTGGCCGGGTCCATGCCATCGAAAAACGGTGTGCATCTGTATTGCGCGGTGATCGTAAAACGCGTGGATGAACAAACGCGGTCGAAAACATCAATCAATGATTTGTTGCGGGATTGATAAAAAAGGCGCCCTAATTGTTGGGCGCCTTATCTTTATCGTGATTTGACTTACCGCAGTCTTTGTAACAACGAAGATGATGCAAAACCATCTGGCGTCAGGCCATTGGCGGCTTGATACCTGCGGATTGCTTGTTGTGTGTTGGGGCCGATCACGCCATCCACACCGCCCGTGGAATATCCCGCATTGGTTAGGCGTTGTTGCAATTCACGGCGTTCTGCGCGGTTCAGGGGTCGTTCATTGCGCGGCCAACTGGCCTGAAAATCCCGCCCCCCCGTAATACGATCTGATAAATGCCCCACGCCAATCACATAGGCATCCGCAGGGTTATAGCGTTCGATGACATGGAAATTGTCAAAGATCATCAAGGCCACGCCTTGCGCGCCTGCGGGAACAAGGATTGAGGCATCGCCATGGTTGGGCACCCGGCGGCCATTGGTCAGGCGCACGCCCTGATTGTTCCAAAATCGCGCGTCGCGTTCCACATTTTCACCCGTCAGACCATAGTCAAATCCGTTGGGCAAGATAACCTCAACCCCCCAAGGTTGGCCATAGGTCCACCCAAACCGCGCAAGGTAATTCGCGGTTGATGCCAGGGCATCGGTTGGGTTGTCTGACCAAATATCGCGGCGGCCATCGCCGGTGGCATCCACGGCATATTCAAGATAACTGGTGGGCATGAATTGCGTATGGCCCATGGCACCGGCCCATGATCCCGTCATGTTGCGCGGGGCGACATCGCCATCTTGCAAAATTTCCAATGCGGCAATCAATTGTGCCTCAAAAAAGGACCGCCTGCGCCCATCATAGGCCAAGGTGGCCATTGACCTGATCACATCTTCGCGGCCGCGAATTTCGCCATAGGCGGTTTCAAGGCCCCAAACGGCGACGACGACCTCGGCCTCGACCTGAAAACGTTGTTCGATTTGGCGCAAGATTGACCCGTGGCGTTCAAGGGCGCGGCGGCCATTGCGCACGCGCGTATCGGATACGGCACTATCAAGATAATCCCACAAACTGCGGGTGAATTCGGCCTGATTGCGATCGCGCGCAATGATATCGGGGTCGGGGCGCACCCCGGCAAAGGCTTGGTCAAGCGTGGCGCGGGTGATGCCTTGGTTTTGGGCACGGCGGTAAAACCCCTGCAACCAGCGTTCAAACCCGGCATCATTGGCGGTTCTTTGCGTGATCTGTGGCGCGCGGCCCCGCGCAACGGGGCGTATGGATTGATCCACCGATAAAGTGGCCATCAGAACGGGCTGATCTTGGCCCGTATTTGTTTGCGCCACCCCTGCGATAGGCAGGGTCAGGCCAAAGGCACATATAATAAATGGTGTCAGTCGCAGCATGAATTGGGTCCGTTATGCTCGTTCTATGGATGATGATTTATCATATATCATATTTCACCCCCGGCAACAGATCAAAGGCGGCGGGGGGTGATGATCGGCAAAATTATGTTTGACGCCGCCGCGCGGTTTTTTTGCGCAACTTGATGGCGCGTTTTTTATGCGCACCGGCCTTTCGCCCGCCGGTTGGGGTTTTGCGGCCATAACCGCCCCCTTTGCGGGATCGCGGGCGCGGGGCGGGGGTGCCTTCGATTTCAATTAGGTCAAATTGCAGCCCACCCGTTGCGGCCACGGCCTGTTGCAATTTCACGACAACCCGCGCGCCAATGGCAATGGTCAACCCGGTTTGTGACCCTATAAGGGTGTGCGCATCGGCATCAAAATGGAAATATTCACGCCCCAAATGGCGAATCGGCAACACGCCTTCGGCCCCGGTTTCGATCAGTTTGACAAAAGCCCCAAACCGGGCAACGCCCGATATCCGGCCTTGAAATGTTGCCCCAACGCGATCAGATAGATAGGCGGCAAGATAGCGGTCATTGGTATCGCGTTCGGCCGCCATAGATCTGCGTTCGGTGTCGGAAATATGTTTGCCCACATCACCCAGACGTTCGGCCAGTTCCGGCGTCATTCCATCATCACCCCATCCATGCGCCGAAATCAACGCGCGATGCACAATCAAATCGGCATAGCGGCGAATGGGGGATGTGAAATGCGCATAAGATTGCAGGGCCAGACCAAAATGTCCAAAATTTTCAGGAAAATAATAGGCCTGCTGCATGGATCGCAACGTGGTCAGGTTGATCAATTCGCTAAATTCGCTATTTCGGGCGGCGATCAGCAAATCGTTCAGATGCCGGGTTTGCACCACTTGCCCTTTGGG
>CAZPSB010000185.1:0-1551 GCA_964589025.1 uncultured Jannaschia sp.
CATGTGACGGGGGATCAAACAATAAATCGCAGATCATATCTGCAATGCGGGTTTATCCCAAACGGGCCGCCACATTTTCCCAATTTACCAATTTATCAAGGAAATTTTGCAGATAAACCGGGCGCTTGTTACGGAAATCGATGTAATAGGAATGTTCCCACACATCGCAGCCCAACAAAGCGGTCTGACCAAAACATAATGGATTCACGCCATTTTCTGTTTTGGTGACCTTTAGTGCCCCGTCGGTGTCTTTGACCAACCAACACCAGCCCGATCCGAACTGGCCCGCGCCTGCAGCGGCAAATTGGGTTTTGAATTCATCAACCGACCCAAAACTTTCGACAATGGCCGTTTCCAATTCCCCCGGCATGCCGGTTTGATTTGGCCCCATCATTTCCCAAAACTGCATGTGGTTCCAATGCTGCGATGCATTGTTGAAGATGCCATTTTGCGCAACGGCACCGGATTGATACGTGCCGGTGATGATATCTTCTAGTGATTTATCGGCCCATTCGGTGCCCTCAATCAATTTATTGCCATTATCGACATAGGCCTTGTGATGCAAATCATGGTGGTATTCCAAAGTTTCGCGTGACATGCCAAAATCGGCAAGCGCATCATGCGAATAAGGAAGATCAGGAAGGGTAAACGCCATCTTGGACCTCATTTCTTAGCTGGTGTATTCTATGACAAATGGAGGCCGAACCACCAAAACGTCAACCCCCGTTTGCCTTGCATTGCAAAAAAACGCCCCGGCATATTCAATAATACCCCACATCACCGCCCGATTGCGCCGATAAGGCCAACACATCAAACACATATTGCGCAACAGACCGAAAACATATCACCCGCAGGCTTTGGCCATGTTCAAACCAGATTGCGGCGGGCACTTGGGCCACCCGCGTGCGGCGCAAATGGCCAGGTGCTAGCGCCGATTGCGCCATATCTGCGGGGACCACATCGCGTAAAACATTGTTTTCGCCTTGCAATTCGAAAACCGCGCGCGCATCTGACACATTGACAACCAAATGATGCAGCGATGCCAAACCCGTCGTGATGGTGGCAACCAAACGATCTGCCGCCGCATAATCGCATAAAACCAAAATTTCATCCGGAGACATCCACGCAATGCGGGTATCGCCTGCGGTGACGATCTGGCGCGGGGCGGGCAAATCGCCCTGCAAGGCGTCCTTTAACGCCACTATCACGGCATCATCCATCAAATCCGCACGGATAGACACCATGCCTTGCAGGCCGCTTTCACGCAATTGAACCAATCCGTTGGCCTGCGCCCCGGGCAAGGCGCTTTGCATATCATCAGACATTTTGCTTTTCCCCTTCCGGGTCATAGAAAACCGGGTCAACGATTTTGGCCGCAATCAGGCCGCCATCGGTTGTGTTGAATTCAATCACCTGCCCGATGCGGTCTGGGCCGTTATGCACCAACCCCATCGCGATACCGCGATCCAGTGTTGGCGAATAATAGGTCGATGTCACACGGCCCTGCGTATTGCGCTGCTGCGCGCCGGGATCGCGCCCGCCAGGAGGCAG
>CAZPSB010000185.1:1561-2571 GCA_964589025.1 uncultured Jannaschia sp.
TGAAATCGAACAGAAGGTCGTTTTCACCGGCGGCCACCGCATAAGACCCATCGGGCAAAACCGACCCATCAACCGTTTCCAAACCCACCAATTGCCATCGGTTCGGGTCAACCATATGGGGGCGTTCTTGCGCACGTTTGCCCATATAATCGGGTTTTTTCTTTGAAATCGCCCAATGCAGGCCCAAATCTTGTGGGATGACAGTGCCATCGGTTTCATCGCCAATCATGATAAAACCCTTTTCGGCACGCATGACGTGCAAGGCCTCGGTCCCATATGGGGTGGCGCCAAATTCCTGCCCGGCCTTGTGCAAGGCCTTCCAAAACGCCAAACCTTGGCTGGCAGGCACGGCAATTTCAAAGCTAAGCTCGCCCGAAAATGATATGCGGAAAATGCGGGCATCAAAACCGCCGATCTTGCCTTGGGTCCACCCCATAAAGGGCAATGCATCTGCGCCTAGATCAATATCTGTGCCCAGTTTATCCAACAATTTTCGTGCCTTGGGGCCAACAACCGCAATTTGCGCCCATTGTTCGGTCACATTGGCGGTGTAGACCTGCCAATCCCACCATTCGCATTGCAGCCAATCTTCCATATGGGCATGAATGGTATCGGCCCCGCCGGTGGTGGTATGCACAAGGAATGTGTCATCATTCAGCCGCGCAACCACGCCGTCATCCATCAAAAACCCGTTTTCCGAACACATCAAGCCATAGCGGCAGCGGCCCGGTTTTAGGGTGCTCATCATATTTGTATAAAGCATATCCATGAATTTACCTGCATCCGGGCCTTTGACGATGATCTTGCCAAGGGTTGATGCATCCAACAGGCCAACGCCATTGCGGGTTGCGTTGATTTCACGAATGACGGCCTGTTCACGCGTTTCATTGCCCTGCCGAAAACAATAGGCCCGGCGCCAGTGACCCACGGGTTCCCAATCGGCACCGTTGGTTTCGTGCCAATCATGGATCGGCGTGCGGCGGAGCGGCTGGAACACCTCGCCCCGCGCC
>CAZPSB010000186.1:0-2384 GCA_964589025.1 uncultured Jannaschia sp.
TGCTCTCAAGGGCCACGATGGCGCGGCCCGCAGCCTTGGCGGCGGCCACTTCGCTCGAATGGATCAAGGGCAGGGCGGTCATAGGGCGGTCATCTTGTACGGGCCTGTTCACGTTGGGCTTGATACTGCGCCATTGCGCGGGGGCGCAACCGGATTGTCACCCGATTGGGATCGCGCAGATCAATATGATGAAAATCGCGATTTAAGATATCGGTTTGCACATGTTGGCGCACCAATCCATGAAAGGCCGCCACAGGCGCGGTTTGGGGCAACAAGATGCGGCGTTGATCACGCAACACGATATCCCAACGGCGTTCACCCACACGGATAACACCTTGTATGTGATCAGACATGATGCGCAAAGCCTGCCATAATTCCAAGGCCTCGGGCACGGCGTGATCCACACCATCCCCGGCCAATACGGGCAAATCTGCATATGCGGATTGCCTAGGGATTTCACGCAAAACAATCCCGTCTTGATCCACAAGATACAGGCCATTTTGGTTTTGCCAGATCAATACCGGGTCGCGTTCAACAACGGATATATGCAATACCCCATTTGATAAAACGCGCAGGCTGGCGCGTTCTACGGCGGGCATATCTTCGCGCAATTCCGTGAGGCGAATGGATAAAGACGAGACCGGAAAATCAAAATTCAAGGCATATTCGATTTGCCCTTCCAACACCGCCGAAACCCCATCAATTTGTAGGGTTGTGATCTGAAATTCAGGGTTGTTTTCGATGCTGCTGCGCAGGGTGTTCAAACGATCCATCAGGCGCGCGCGTTCATCGGCATCATTCAATGCGCCCCATGCAATCAAGGCCAAAAACACAATCGGCAAGCCTACATATAAAAGGCTGCGAAATACCGGTGTCAGCCATAGACGCTGTGCGCGATATGACAATCGCGACGGCGCAGGGTCAGGGTAATGGGCATGCGCAGGCGGGTAGGGCGCACGCGGTGTCATCGGTCGCATGACGCATCCTCGATCAACCAACGGCATAGCGCGCCGAAATCCCACCCGCATTTATCGGCCTGTTCCGGCGTTAGCGATGTGGGCGTCATGCCGGGTTGTGTGTTGGTTTCCAACAGAAAAAGCCCCTCTATGCCCTTTGAATCATCCCACCGAAAATCCGTGCGGCTTACCCCACGACACCCCAAGATATCATGCGCCTTTGCGGCCATATCAAGACAGGCCTGAAACACATTTGCGGGAATATCGGCTGGCACAATATGTGTGGAACCGCCGGGCAGGTATTTGGCATCATAATCATACCAGCCGTTTGTTTTTATTTCCGTCACGGTCAATGCGCCGGGGGCATCCGGCCCGCTGCCCATGACCGATACGGTCAATTCGCGCCCTGGTATAAAGGTTTCAACCATTAAAATATCGGGCATGTCATCTGATAGGCGCGGGGGGGTGTTGGTGTCGGCATGCACAATATATACCCCAACAGATGACCCCTCGCTTACTGGTTTCACGACATAAGGCGGTGGCAAGATATGGCGTTTAATGATGTCGGATTTGGCGGCCAAAACGCTTTGTGCCACTGGCAGGCCATGGGCGCGATACGCATCTTTGGTGCGCAATTTATCCATCGCCACAGCCGAGGCCAAAACCCCCGAATGCGTATAGGCAATGCGCATCCATTCGAAAATCCCCTGAACACAGCCATCTTCGCCCCACCGCCCATGTAGCGCATTAAAACAGATATCAGGCCGGGTTGCGGCCAATTGTGCCGGTAAATCCGGCCCTGCATCCAGTTCAATCACGTCAAAACCCTGACTGCGCAGGGCCTTGGCGCATTCACACCCCGTAGAAAGCGAAACGTCACGTTCGGCCGATGTGCCGCCCATAACAACCGCAACAAGTGGTGATGACCCCAAAGACTGTGTCACTGCGTTACCTCGTGATCCGGGCATTTGCCCGGTTTTCTGCCTGTGGCCTTTTGATGGCCCTTATTATTTCCCCGGTTCGTCCAGGTGTTAATCTGCGGGGTTGCCCACGCGCATGATTTCCCATTCTAATGGTATTCCATGCGTTTCGAAAACCTTTTTTCGCACCGCTTCGCCTAAATTTTCCAAATCTGCCGCCGTCGCCGTGCCGGTATTGATCATAAAGTTGGAATGTTTTTCCGACATTTGCGCCCCGCCAATCATTGCCCCGCGCAGGCCCGCGCGGTCAATCAATGACCATGCCTTTAGGTCATGCGTGTCATCGGCGCGACCGGTGGATGAAAACCCGGCAGGGTTGCGAAAGGTTGATCCTGCGCTGCGGTCTTTGGTGGGTTGGGTGGCATCGCGGCGCGCCAGTTGATCGGCCATGCGTGCATTCAAAACCTGCGCATCACCCGGATCGGCGCGCAACCTGACCGAGGTCACA
>CAZPSB010000187.1:0-2305 GCA_964589025.1 uncultured Jannaschia sp.
ATTTTCAGAAGATGGGAAGGCGATCCTGCCGGAGACCCCGCCAATACAACCATCCGCGTGGATGGGTAACACAAACATAAAATGCCGGGCCTGTGCCCGGCATTTGTTTTATGCCGCGATGGGTGGCTTAGGCGGGTGTGATCTGGCTTTGCCCGGTTTTATCTTCGATGCAAAAAAACTGGGCGCGGCCTTCTAATCCGGTGAATAAATCCGGCCCGGTGCCCGTCATCCAGGCCTGACATCCAAGTGCGCAAATTTCATCATAAAGCGCTGCACGGCGGTGATCATCCAGATGGGCGGCCACTTCGTCCAGCAATACAATGGGCGGGCTGCCAGTTTCGGCGCGCAATGCGCGTGCATTGGCCAAAACCAAAGATAACAATAACGCCTTTTGTTCGCCGGTTGAACATTGTCGCGCGGCCACGCCTTTGGCGGTGTAAATGGCGGTCAAATCATCCCGGTGCGGGCCAATCAGGCTGCGCCCGGCGGCAATATCGGCATTGCGGTTTTCGGCAAAATAATGGGCAATGTCAGTGGCATGTTGGGGGATGGTTTCATCCAGATGCAATTCTGCCTTAGGAAAGGCCGATTGCGCGTCATTTTGCGCCACCGATAGGCGCGCCACCGCATCGCGGCGATTTTGGATCATCGCGGCGGCATCTTGGGCCATTTGCATTTCAACCGCATGGTACCAATGCCGATCGCGCACCTGATTTTTCAAAAGCTTGTTTCGTTCGCGCATGGCCTTTTCATAAGATAAAACCACACTGGCATGATGGGGGGTAAAGCTTAGGGTGATGCGATCCAAAAACCGCCGCCGCCCATCGGCCCCTTCGATCCAAAGCCTGTCTTGCACAGGCGTAAGCCACACCATCCGAATAAATTGCGACAAACGGTTTTGCGGGGCCTGTTTATCATCAATGCGGGTTTGGCGTTTTTGGCCAGCTTGGGCCGTGGTTTCAACCAGATGCAGATCACCATCTTTGTGAATATCGGCCTTGATTTTCCACCCGATATGATCCGGCGCGCGGGCGATGTCATCGGCCATTGCGCGGCGCAAACCGCGCCCCGGCGACAATAATGAAACGGCCTCAAGAAGGTTGGTTTTGCCAGCCCCATTTGCCCCCCACAACACCACAGGCCGCCCATCAAGGGATAGGCGCGCAGTTTTGAAACTGCGCAAATGCGATATCATAAGGGCCGAGATATAGGCGGGCATTCACAAACGCCCCACCATACCGGGACTGCGCATGTTACACGCGCATCGGCATGACAACATAAATCGCGGATGTGTCTAACCCTTCGCGCATCAATACAGGTTCGGCCGGGGTTGAAAACAAAAACACGGCATTTTCGCGGTCAACCTGACTGGCGATTTCCAATAGATATTTGGCGTTAAAGCCGATTTCCAGCTTTTCATCCCCATAGGCCACGGCCAATTCTTCTTGGGCGGCGCCGGCATCGGGGGCGTTGACGGCAAGTGTTAGTTGGTCTTCTTCCAAGATCAATTTGACCGCACGGGACCGTTCAGAACTAACCGTGGCGACGCGATCCACGGCCTTGGCAAAATCATTTGCGTCAACCTCCATCTTGCGATCATTGGATTGCGGGATCACGCGGGTGTAATCGGGAAATGTGCCATCAATCACCTTTGAGGTCAGCGTGACCTCGGGCGTGGCAAAGCGGATTTTGGTATCAGACACCGATACATCAATCTGTGTATCATCATCATTCAACAATTTATTCAATTCACCAACGGTTTTGCGCGGCACGATCACGCCGGGCATATCGGCGGCATCTTGGGGCAGGGCGGTGTCGATTTGGGCCAAACGGTGCCCATCGGTTGCAACCGCACGCAAAACGGGGCCATCGGGGCCTTCGCTGGTATGTAGATAAACACCATTCAGGTAATAACGCGTTTCTTCGGTAGAAATGGCAAATTTTGATTTGTCAAATAACCGCCGCAGCGCCGGGGCAGGGGCGGTGAAACGGGTGGCATATTCGGTGGATGCCATGACCGGGATCTGGTCGGGTGAGCCGCCGGACGACCTGGCACCCCGGGCGGCACCGCTCGCGGTCGTCGGCACCACACGCGTCGAACCGGGCGCCACCGTCGAGGTCGGCGCATCCGTGGAGGATCCGGAAGGCTTCTGGGATTGCGATACTAAAGAGGCCATGGTCGATATCGATCGTCACGTTGACGCCACTGGTCACAACTGGATCGCCGTTTTCATCGACATAGCCGTTTTCCGTCAGAAGACGGTCAAGCTCGGCGAAGTCGTTGTAGAGCGCGGCCGTCTGCATG
>CAZPSB010000188.1:0-2295 GCA_964589025.1 uncultured Jannaschia sp.
CGCGATAATGGAAAATTGGGATGAAATCCGCACCGCCTATCACGTGGCCCGGCACGGCACGGTATCTGGCGCCGCACAGGCATTGGGCGTGCATCATGCCACGGTTATTCGCCATGTGGATGCGTTGGAATACCGCCTTGGCACCAAATTATTCCAACGCCATGCGCGCGGATATACCCCAACCGAGGCCGGCCAAGACGTATTGGCCATCGCAGGCAAGGCGCAAGATCAATTCACCCAACTGGCCAACCGCATCAAGGGCCGGGGCGACAGTGTGAGCGGTGATTTGATCATCACCTCGCTTGAGGCCCTAAGCCCGCTTTTGATCCCGGCCATCGCCGATTTTCAGGCCCTGCATCCCGGCCTGCATGTCAACCTGATCAATGACACGCGCCTGTTTCGTCTGGAATATGGCGAAGCCCATATCGCCATTCGTGCAGGCACCGTGCCAGATCAGCCCGATAATATCGTGCAGCCGTTTTTTACCCAAACCATCCGGCTGGTGGCGCATAAATCCTATGTCGATCAATTCGGCATGTTAACCGATGATACCTATGCCAAGCATCGCTTTATCGGCCCATCAGACCCGACAACGCGCGCGCCCTATTATAGGTGGCTGACCCAAAACGTGCCCAATGATAACATCTGTTTTCGTACAACGGGCATGTTGCCCGCGAAAAAGGCCGTATTGGCAGGGGTGGGCATTGGGTTTATCGCCGATTGGGACACAGACCAAACCGATGATTTGATTGATATGATGCCGCCGCAAGACGCATGGGCCGCCAAGATATGGCTTGTCACCCATATGGATTTGCACCGCACCGCCAAGGTACAGCACCTTGTGCAACACCTTAAAAACAAAGGAAAGATATGGGGCGCAACACCCCAAAAATAACGCAGGCCCGAATGGGCCGGTTCAGGCGTCTTCGTCAAACATATCTTCGGTGCCGGGTTTGGGGTCGGGTAATGTGGGGTCTTGTTCGGTGGGGGTGCTGTTTAACAACCCGGCGGCGCGCAATTCTTTGATACCCGGCAAATCGCGGGCCGATTCCAACCCGAAATGATCCAGAAAATCTTGGGTCACAACATAGGTCACGGGCCGGCCCGGGGTCATTTTGCGGCGGCCAAATTTGACCCAATCCAATTCAATCAACTGATCCAATGTGCCCCGGCTGATGGACACACCGCGAATTTCCTCAATCTCGGCGCGGGTGGCGGGTTGATGATAGGCGATAATGGCCAATGTTTCGATGGCGGCGCGACTAAGTTTGCGGGTTTCAACGCGTTCTTGCGTCATTAAAAACGCCAAATCCGATGCGGTACGCATGGCCCATGCATCGCCCACACGTGTCACATGAACACCGCGCATTTCATAGCGTTTGCGCAAGGCGGCCACGGCCTCGGCGGCGTCGCATCCATGCGGCATCCGGGTTTGCATCATCTGTGTTGTCAATGGCGTGGGGGATGCAAACAGCATCGCTTCAACCATGCGTTCTTGTTCGGCCAGCGGCGGAATACGAAACCCTGTAAAATCAGGATCAAAGGGCGGGTCCGTCATGCATCTGGCCTTTTGCGTAATTCAATCGGGGCGAATATATCAGATTGCCTAAGCGATATCTGCCCCGATTTGGTCAATTCCAACACGGCGGCAAAATGGGCCGCGGTGGCCGATCGAAGGCGTTTGGGATCACCGCGCCAATCATCGGGCAAATAGGCGGTCAGATCTGTCCAATCAAAGGCATCACCAACCAAGGCCCGCATCCGATCCAATGCCTGTTCCATGGTCAAAATCGCCTGGCGGTCCAAAACATAGGGGCGAAAATCTTCTTTTGTGCGCAGCCGGGCATAGGCTTGCATCAAATCCATCAACCTCGCAGAATAGGTAACGGTTTTGGGGGTGTCTATATCTTCGCCCTGCCCGCGCGGAAAGCGATCTTGATACAGACGATCGCGCGCCATCAATTGCGCCGCGCAATCGCGCATCGCCGCCAGACGTTCTAATTGAAAGGCCAAATGGGCCGCCAGATCTTCGCCGGATGGGCCTTCTTCGCCCTCGCGTGGCGGATGGAGCCGCTCGAGGAGCTCTATCAGGCCCATCAACAGCTCAGTAAGGCTCGGCGCATCCTTGTCCTGCGCCAAGCCAGAACCTGGTTGGAGGATGAGCTGGCCCGGCGTAAGCAGGCCCAGGACCAACTCTCCTTTGACGACCTCCTCACCCGGCTGGAGGCAGCCCTGCAAGGTAAAGGGGGACAGCGGCTTGCCCGGAGCATCAGCAAGCGCTTTCCAGTCATCATG
>CAZPSB010000189.1:0-2284 GCA_964589025.1 uncultured Jannaschia sp.
CTCGCCGCGAGGCGCGCCGCGATGGCTTCGGCCATGATCGCGCCAAAGCGGTGGCATGGTTGCCGCAAGCGCGCGAATTGGCCTGGGCGGTGCGTGTTGAAACGGTTGTTGCCCTTGGCCGTTTGCCGCATCTGGCCGTAGGTCAACGCCCGCGCGACGCAGATCGCGCGGCCATAGATCAGGCCATTGACGATATGGGATTGACCGATCTGCGCCACCGCGATGTCACGCAATTATCAGGCGGCCAACAGGCGCGCGTTTTGATCGCCCGCAGCTTGGCCCAAAACACCCCAATGATTATGGCCGATGAACCAATTGCAGGCCTTGATCCCGGGCATCAGATTTCAACAATGAAAACCTTTGTAGGTTTGGCCCGCGCGGGCAAATCGGTTTTGGTGTCTTTGCATGATCTGGGCCTGGCCGCGCGCCATTGCACGCGTTTGGTTTTGATGTCAGACGGGGCGATTGTGGCCGATGGCCCGGCACGCGATGTTTTGACGCCAAAAAACCTTGCCACATATTTCGGCATTTCTGCCCATTTTGAAACCGGCCCGCAGGGTGTGGTGTTTCAACCGCTTGAGGTGTTGAAATGACCGCCCTCTTTGGCCCATCCTTAGTCAGGCGCGCGCCATGGTCTATCACGCTTTGCACCGGCCTTTATGGCAGGCATGATGCGCATAAATGCATCGTGCAAATTTTCTAGCAGGACCCCCATGACCCAGAGTTTATTACCCATATTTGACTTTCTACAAACCGGCGGCCCTGCCCTATGGGCGATTGCCGCCCTATCGGTGTTGGGTTTGGCGCTGGTTTTATGGAAAATAGCGCAATTTTCACGCCTTGGGGTATGGGCATCTGCGCGTGCCGAACGCGCCGTTGCAGATGTGACCACAGGTCAAACACCCGTGTTTCAGGGCGGGGGCATCCGCTTGCGTTTTGTCCAAGATTGCACACAGGTTTTGGACATGGCGCATTTGGGCGCGTCAGAACAACGCGAAGATATCACCCGCCGTGCCATGCGTCATCTGGCGGTTTTGCGCCGGGGGCTGCGCGCGCTTGATCTGATTGCGGTGATTGCCCCCTTGATTGGGTTATTGGGTACGGTTTTGGGCATGATTGAGGCCTTTCAGGTCTTACAACAAAGCGGCGCCAATGCCGATGCGGCCGCCCTTGCCGGCGGTATATGGGAGGCCCTTTTGACCACCGCCGCCGGCATGGCCGTGGCCATTCCCGCCACAATTGCGCATAGTTGGTTTGAAGGGGTGGTTGACCGCATGGCGCAAGATTTCGAAGACATCGCCACGCGCCTATTATTGGCGCAAATCAAATAAGGCGCGGTCATGTTTGATTTCACCCCCCCGGAAAAACCCCGCCGATCTGGCCTAACCCCGATGATTGATGTGGTGTTTTTGCTATTGGTGTTTTTCATGCTGACGGCACAATTTGCCCGTGATCAGGTGCTGGATCTGGGCCGGGGGCAGGGGGGGGCAGGCTATGCCGGGCCGCCGCGTTTGGTACAATTGGGCGCAGGGCAAATTTGGCTGAACGGGCAAGAAACCGATCAGGCGGGCCTTTTGGCAGGCTTGGCCGGATTGGCCCCAAACCCCGATGATGTCATCGTGTTGCGTGGGGCCGAAGGGGCCGATTTGCAACGCCTTGTCGATTTGATGCAGGCCTTGCGCGATGCGGGCCATGTCAATCTTGTATTGGTGGAATAACGCGCCATGCAATTGCCCCGCCCCGCCCCTCGCGCGCCGTTTGAACCGATTGTGCCCATGATCAATGTGGTGTTTTTGTTGTTGATCTTTTTTATGATGACATCGCAATTTGCGCCGCCCCGGCCTATTGACATCACCCCCCCCTCTATCTCTGAGGCCCATATGCCTGATGATCGCAGGACTGCGCTTTATATTGATGCCACGGGCATGGTGTTTTTCAATGATCTGCAAGGCGATGCCGTTTGGCCGGCGCTGGCGGCTTTGCCCGCTGATTTCGCCTTGGTCATTGCGGCAGATGCGGCCCTGCCGGTGCCGGATTTGGCGCGGGTTTTGGCGCGCATTGGCCCTGATCGCGTGATCCAGATTATGGTGCGGCCATGATTGCGGTGATGCGCAGATTGGAATTTCCGGCCTTTTTGGTGGTGGCAGTTGGGTTGCACCTTTTGTTTTGGCCAAAAGATTGGGATGGGGGCGCGCAATCCAGCGGCGGACAAGGGGCGGCGCAGATTGCCTTGGCCGCCGCGCCTGCTGCGCTGCGTGATCAGGTGGCCGAGTGGGAAAATACG
>CAZPSB010000190.1:0-2269 GCA_964589025.1 uncultured Jannaschia sp.
GATTGTAGGGCGCGACCATGCCGGGCCGGGCAAAAATTCCGCCGGGGATGATTTTTACGGCCCCTATGATGCGCAGGATTTATTCCGCCAGTATCAAGATGAAATCGGCATTGAAATGGTTGATTTCAAACATATGGTTTATGTGCAGGAACGCGCACAATATGAACCGGCCGATGAAATCGCGGATAAAGACAATGTCACCGTGTTGAACATTTCAGGCACCGAATTGCGCCGCCGCCTGCGCGAAGGGCTTGAAATTCCCGAATGGTTTTCTTTCCCCGAGGTCGTGCGCGAATTGCGCCGCACATCGCCGCCGCGTTCCAAACAGGGTTTTACCGTATTTTTCACCGGCCTGTCGGGATCTGGAAAATCTACTATTGCCAATGCTTTGATGGTGAAACTGATGGAAATGGGCGGGCGACCTGTGACATTGTTGGATGGCGATGTGGTGCGCAAACATCTGTCATCTGAACTTGGGTTTTCCAAAGACCATCGTGATATCAATATTCGCCGCATTGGGTATGTGGCCTCAGAAATTACTAAAAATGGCGGCATTGCCCTATGTGCGCCCATCGCGCCCTATACCGCCACCCGCCGCGCCGTGCGCGAGATGATCGAACAATTCGGTGCCTTTGTCGAAGTGCATGTTGCTACACCATTGGAAGAATGCGAAAGGCGCGATCGCAAAGGTTTGTACAAACTGGCACGCGAAGGTAAAATTAAAGAATTCACTGGTATTTCTGACCCTTACGAGGCCCCGACCAAGGCAGAATTGAGTGTCAACACCCAAGGCGTCGAAGTCGACCACTGTGCGCAGCAGGTTTTGCTAAAACTTGAAAACATGGGGTTGATCGCGGGCGGCTAAGCCCGCTCAACCGATCCTTTGCATGTCTTTGCGCATGGGCAGAATGGGCGGTTTAATCACGACATTTGCCATGTCGCAACCGCATAAGACACCCCCGTGCGTCCTATCCAAATATGTACATATGATAGTGCGGGGGGATCATGCGATGACCAAAGGCAACCACCAGATTGATCTAAAGGCCGTGATGGCCCCGGTCGATCAGGCCCATGGCCTGCCCAATGCCCATTATACCGATCCGCAAATAATCGCGCTTGAAAACCATGCGACATTGGAAACCACTTGGGCGGCTTTGGCGGTGGGGGCGGATGTGCCCGAACCCGGCGATGCCAAACCGATTGATTTTTTGAACCAACCTTTATTGATGTTGCGCGACGATACCGGGCAGGTTCGGGTGTTTTACAACACCTGCCGCCATCGCGGCATGATTTTGGTGGACGCGCCTCGTAAGATCACAGGCGCCATCCGGTGCCCTTATCATTCATGGTGTTATGCCAAAGATGGCCGCCTGATCACCACACCGCATGTGGGCGGGCCGGGGCAAAACACACATCAAAGCATTAACCGCGCCACGCTTGGCCTGGTTGAAATATCAACCCATATCTGGCGCGATATTGTATTCATCAACCTATCGGGCGATGCCCCCCCGTTTAAAGACGTCCATGCAAATCTGATCGCACGTTGGAACGAATTTGAACAACCGCTTTATCATGGCGGGGCCGATAGCCGCTTTGTGCTTGAGCTGAAAACAAACTGGAAACTAGCGGTTGAAAATTATTGCGAAAGCTATCACCTGCCTTGGGTGCATCCGGGGTTAAACAGTTATTCGCGGCTGGAAGATCATTATAATATCGAACATCGCGGTCAATATTCCGGCCAAGGCAGTTACGTTTATCGGCAACTCAAAGACGAAGCCGGGCAAAGTTTCCCCGATTTTTCCGGCCTGTCCGATCAATGGAATACAGGTGCAGAATATGTTGCGGTCTATCCTAATCTTTTGCTAGGGGTGCATCGCGACCATGCGTTTGCGATTATCCTTGAACCCGTGGCGCATGATAAAACCCGCGAACATGTGCATTTATATTATGCAACCCCCAATACCGAACCCGGTTTGCGCATCCAAAATGCAAAATTGTGGAAAGATGTGTTTATTGAGGATATTTTCGTCGTCGAAGGCATGATGCGTGGCCGCGCGGCCAAAGGGTTTGACGGGGGGCGGTTTTCCCCGGTGATGGATGGCCCCACCCATTGTTTTCATGCTTGGGTGGCGCAACGCATGGCCCGCAGCACATGACCCAAAATCTGGATCAGGCCCTGATTGCGGCGCATAAGGCCGATGATATGGCGTGGCTGATTGCGCTTTATATGCAGGCCGGTGATGGTGCGCCCGACACGCGCGCGGCGGCC
>CAZPSB010000191.1:0-2243 GCA_964589025.1 uncultured Jannaschia sp.
CTGCGCCCGGGCGCCCCCCGGCGATAAAGCTGCTCCAGATACGGGCACCAGAGCCGGGGAAAACGGCCTGAATTTCACCGGTTGCAAAAGGTAAAATCACCAAACTGCCCGTTGCCGCCGGCGCCGCCCCACCCGATAAAACCGCTTGGGCTTGGGTGCCTGCGATTTGCCATTTGATCCGGCCATTGCTTGTATCCACTGACCAGGCTTGCGCCGCGTTTGACATCACATAGACGGCATTGCCGCGCACCGTCGGCGTGCCCAACCCCGCCCCTAAACGTTGGCGCCACCTGATTGCGCCGTCACTGGCACCAAGCGCGATCAATTCGCCATACCCGGTTGAGGCATAAACAACCCCACCCGACACGGCCAAACCGCCGCCAAACACCCCACCGCCCCGGTCAAATTCAGCCGTCAAATCGGCAGACCAGGCGCGCGCGCCATCGCGGATATTGGTTGCAACCAGCAAGGAATTTGAATCCATTGTAAAGACAAGGCCGCCTGCGGCCACCGGATCAGCCGTGATTTCCGCCCGTCGCCGGTTGCCTTGGCCAATATCAGCCACCCAAACCTGCCCTGCAGATGCCGAAAGCACCCCATGCGGCACCCGGTTTTGGGCGTTGAAGGCCCGCTGTGGCCAATCAGAATTTCGTTGTGCCGATGGCAATGAAATCGACCGCACCTCATTTGGCGGCGGGGCCTGATCGGCGCCTAGGCTTTCGCGGGTATCAATGCGTTCACCCGGCAGTGTTTGTTCCACTTCACACGCGGCAAGGCACAAGACGCATAAAGGGGCCAAAAGGGCCGGTATGCGGATCGAAAAATGAAAATTGCGAAACATAGCAGCGGCCCTTATTGACGAAATATGCACATGGTTTGATATGAATCTATAAATCATTATCGCTAGGGCCATTATCGTTAGGGGTCGGTGTCAAAGACAAGATGGCATCGTCATCACCCAAGATTTCGGCGGATTCTGACGCCAAAACCGCGCCAGATTCAATGGCCAGAATGGTTTGCCCCACGCGTTGGCGCAATGTGGGCTGTGCGGCGGCATTGTCTTGCAGGCTGCGCAAAATTTCAACGGCGCGCCCCCCATTGCCGGCCCGCAAATATGCAAGGGCCAATTGTTCTTGGGCCAAGGCCGCATAGGGCGCGCCGGGTTCCGATAAAACGCCCAAGGTCAATTCTGCCTCTGATAGATCGGATGGATCAAGAATTTCGGCCTGCAACAGGGCCAAATCACGGTAATGACGCGAAAGATCAAGGGCTTGGGCGGCACTGCGCAAAAGACCGGCGGCCTGACTTGGTTGGCCTGCATCAACCAAGATCTAAAATAATTTGCCGGTTTTGATCGGATGTTTCAATCTGGGTCAAGGCATCATATCGCGTTTGTGCGTCTTGCACATCAAGCGCGGCAATCAGGGCATCACCAAAGACCTGGGCGGCATTGGTGTTTTGGGCACGCCGATATTCCGAATATGCGGCATAGGCGACAATGCCCACAATCAAAAGAACCACAATCCAGCCCCAACGGCGGATCAGGGCAAATAATTTATCTCGGCGCACCTCTTCGGTGACTTCATTGATGAAACTATCGCTATCTGACATGTGTGTGACCGCTCCCTCTGGCTGCGCTTGCCTTTTACGTTACAAACACGCCACACTGCAAGGGCCGCATTGTGGCCCCGTTTCAACACAACGCGCAATGCCACAAGACAACCTTGTGAAGACATAGGAAATAAACTATTTTTTGCCGGTATGATTAGAAAAAATTTCTGCATATGCTATATCGCAGAATGCTGCGGCACCCGAATGATATTATTTCCATCAGGTTGATCCATGAAAATCTTTCCCGTTATCACTGCTATAATCGTTTGCATTGTCCTTTATTTTCTTGTGCTTGACCGTGACCGGTTGTTGTCTTTCACACAGTGGTTTGCAGGGTCGGATGATGCGCAAGGCATTGCCGATGATGCGCAACAGGTTCAAGATCAATCGCAACAGCAATCGCAACCGCGCGCGGGTGAAATTCATGTCGTAACACGCCAATCACAGGCGCAAAATATTGAAAATGCCGTTATTTTACGGGGCCGAACCGAAGCGGCGCGTTTCGTCGATGTATTGGCCGAAACTTCGGGGCGGGTTATTTCCGACCCGATCCGTGCAGGCGCCTTTGTTGAGGGGGGGGCGTTGCTTTGTGAAATTGATCCCGGCACACGCCAAGCCGCCCTAAGCGAAGC
>CAZPSB010000192.1:0-2231 GCA_964589025.1 uncultured Jannaschia sp.
GCATCGACCCACTCGACCTTGACCTTGACGCGGTTGGCCATGCCGCCATGGGTCAGGGCCTCGGCGATGGATTTATAGGCATCTTCCAATTGGGTATATTTGCCCACAATGGCCACGCGGATCTCGCCCTCGGGGTTGTTGATGCGGTCTGATACATCTTCCCATATATTCAGGTCGGGACGCGGGGCGGGGTTGATTTGAAATGCATCCAGAACCGCCTGATCCAAGCCTTCTTTGTGATAGGCCAAAGGCGCATCATAGATTGAACTTAGATCCTGCGCCGCAATCACGGAATCGGGGCGCACATTGCAAAATAGCGCCAGTTTTTCACGTTCTTTTGCGGGGATTGGCCCCTCGGACCGGCAGACAAGAATATCAGGCGCAAGCCCGATAGACCGCAATTCCTTGACGCTGTGTTGGGTGGGTTTTGTTTTCAATTCGCCACTGGCCGCGATATATGGCAATAATGTCAGATGCATAAATATGCATTGGCCGCGCGGTTTGTCTTGGGCGAATTGGCGGATGGCTTCAAAAAATGGCAGGCCTTCGATATCCCCTACGGTGCCGCCGATTTCACATAGCATGAAATCAACTTCATCTTCGCCAATGCGGATGAAGTCTTTGATTTCATTGGTGACATGCGGAATGACCTGAATGGTTTTGCCCAGATAATCGCCCCGGCGTTCGCGTTCCAAAACATTGGAATAAATCCGGCCTGAACTGATACTATCGGTTTTGCGGGCCGCCACGCCGGTAAAGCGTTCATAATGGCCCAGATCCAGATCGGTTTCCGCGCCATCATCGGTTACAAAAACCTCACCATGTTCAAAAGGTGACATCGTGCCGGGGTCAACATTTAAATAGGGGTCAAGTTTGCGCAAACGAACGGTAAAACCGCGCGCCTGTAACAACGCCCCAAGGGCCGCCGAAGCCAAGCCTTTGCCAAGCGAAGACACCACACCGCCCGTGATGAAAATATAACGCGCCATGTCAATTAAACCCCCGTGTGATCGGCGCGGTTTGCATCACCTGCGCCTGAATGTTTAGATACCCACGGGATTTAACAATAGCAGGATTCGACATCACACCGCAAGATGATGATGTGATTTCTGCGCAGGTTCCATATCTGCCCATGGGGTGCACATATGCCCCAAAAGGCATATGTCTGATTGGATGTTGGTTTTACTTATTCGGCGCGCGGTGGCAGGGCCGGGGCATCGTTTGAAATTGGTGGCAACAAATCAGATGCAGGCGGCAATTGGCCATTTGTATCTTGTTGGGTGCCGGGAACCGAATTGCCAAATTCATCCAAAAGGGAATTATTGCCGGAATTTTGCGCCGCGATGATTGTCAGTGTCACGGATGTCATCAGAAACGCGACCGCAAACACCCATGTCAATTTTCCCAATGCCGTTGCGGCCTGACGCCCGGTCATAAGGCCGCCGCCGCCGCCGCCCAGACCGATACCGCCGCCTTCTGATCGTTGCAATAAGACAACGCAAATCAGGCACACAGCCAAGATAAGATGAATGATTAGAATCACATTTTCCATAGGCGTTTTGGCCCCGCACGAGTCGTTTCTTGACAAAGTTTCCACTTACCTATGGGATGCGACCTCGCGCCGCAAGACCATGTTGCACCGGAAATGATGCAAGTGTTGCAAAAACCGGCCAAACCTCTAGGGGGCAAAGCCATAAGTGCAAATTGCGGTTTTCACCCCGCCATCCGCCCGGTATAGAGACACGGTTGAATAAAGTAACACATCGGGGGCTTGGCACATGGCCAATGTAGTTGTGGTCGGCGCGCAATGGGGCGACGAAGGTAAAGGTAAAATCGTTGATTGGCTTAGCGAACGTGCCGATGTCATCGCACGATTCCAAGGTGGTCATAATGCCGGGCATACATTGGTGATTGATGGGGCGGTGTATAAATTACACGCGCTGCCATCAGGGGTTGTGCGGGGTGGCAAGCTCAGTGTGATTGGCAATGGTGTTGTGTTGGATCCGTGGCATTTGATGCGCGAAATCGACACATTGCGCGGCCAGGGCGTGGATGTGTGCCCGCAAACCTTGATGATTGCAGAAAACACCCCCCTGATCTTGCCTTTGCATGTTGATCTTGATCAAGCCCGCGAAGCCCAAACCAAGGCCGCCAAAATTGGCACGACAGGCCGTGGAATCGGCCCGGCCTATGAAGATAAAGTTGGCCGCCGGGCCATCCGCTTTGCGGAT
>CAZPSB010000193.1:0-2193 GCA_964589025.1 uncultured Jannaschia sp.
AAAAAAGCCCCGCGTTTTGTTTTGCGGGGCTTTTGTATTTTGGTTTTACAATCCTGTATTTATGTCGATTGTGTTTCCGTTTTCGAGTGTGACATATGCCTTTTTGACGGCTTTACGTTTTCCGATTGTCCCGCGAAAGCGTTTTGTTTTGCCTTTTGTGATTGTTGTGTTCACGGCTTTGACTTTGACGCCAAATACGGTTTCGACGGCGGTTTTGATGTCTGGTTTTGCGGCATTGATATCGACCTCAAACACCACGGCACCATTTTCTGAGGCCAATGTGGCCTTTTCGGTGATGATGGGTTTGCGGATGATGTCGTAATGGTTTGGTGTCACGCTCATTGTAGCCGCGCCTCCAACGCGTCGAGCCCGGCTTTGGTGATCACCAGGATGTCTCGTTTCAAGATATCATACACATTTGCGCCTTGGCATGGCAACACATCCAGGCCTGTGATATTGCGCGCGGCCACGGTGAAGTTTTCATTCACCTGCGCCCCATCAATGATCAGCGCGCGTTTCCAGCCCAGGTTTTTGACCTGTTTGGCCAATTGGGCGGTTTTGGGCGCGTCCATGGAGGCGGCATCAAGAACCACCAAACGGCCTTGGGCGGCCTTGGCGCTTAGGGCCATTTTCAGGCCAAGCTTGCGGATTTTCTTGGGCAAATCATGGCCATGGCTGCGCGGGGTTGGGCCTTTGTAAATGCCGCCCTTGCGGAAAATCGGCGCGTTGCGATCGCCGTGGCGCGCCCCACCGGTGCCCTTTTGGCGATAGATTTTCTTGGTGGAATAGGATGTTTCCGACCGTGTTTTCACCTTATGCGTGCCGGCCTGCGCCTTGTTGCGTTGCCAACGCACCACGCGGTGCAAAATATCGGCGCGCGGTTCCAGCCCAAAAATGGCATCGGCCAGATCAACGGATCCTGCGCTATCGCCGCCCAATGTTGTGATATCAAGTTTCATTATGCTTCACCTCCATGTGCAGGTGTGTCTTCGACAGGGGCCGCGGCCTGACGCAGGGCGGCGGGCAAGGGCGCGCTGTCTGGAAAGGGTTTTTTCACGGCGTCTTTGATGGTGACCCAACCGCCACGGGCCCCCGGAACCGCACCTTTAACCATGATCAAACCCCGATCCGTGTCGGTTTTAACCACTTGCAGGTTTTGCGTCGTGACACGCGCCGCCCCCATATGGCCGGCCATTTTCTTACCTTTGAACACACGGCCCGGATCTTGGCATTGGCCGGTTGACCCGTGCGACCGGTGGCTGATCGACACACCATGCGAGGCGCGCAAACCGCCAAAATTATGCCGTTTCATCGCACCGGCAAACCCCTTACCGATTGAGATGCCGGTCACATCAACATATTGGCCCTCAAGATAATGATCGGCCACAATTTCGGCCCCAATATCCACCAGATTTTCGGGATCAACACGGAATTCCACCAGCTTGCGCTTGGGTTCAACCGATGCATTGGCAAACACACCGCGCATCGCCTTGGAAACGCGTTTCACCTTGGCCGTGCCCGCCCCCAATTGAACCGCGCTATAGCCATCTTTTTCAGATGTCCGTTGGGCCACAACCTGAAGATTATCAAGTTGTAAAACAGTCACAGGCACCTGTTTGCCATCATCTTGAAACAAACGGGTCATACCGATTTTCTTTGCAATCACGCCAGAACGTAACATATCCAATCGCCCCCTTTAAACCTTGATCTCAACATCCACACCCGCGGCAAGGTCAAGCTTCATCAAAGCGTCAACCGTTTGCGGCGTGGGGTCGATGATATCCAACAAACGCTTATGCGTGCGAATTTCCCACTGATCGCGCGATTTCTTGTCCACATGCGGACCACGCAAAACCGTGAATTTTTCAATCTTGTTGGGCAAAGGAATCGGACCACGCACATTCGCGCCCGTGCGCTTGGCGGTGTTCACAATTTCCTGGGTGCTGGCATCCAATACACGAAAGTCAAACGCTTTCAGACGGATGCGGATATTTTGGCTAGAAGCGGCCATGGCAGATACCCTTTATCTTTGGGGTTCGATCGGAGTGGAGGACACACGCGCATCGCATACCCTCATCGCGTCAATAACCAAGAAAAACCCCGCAAAACGCAAGGCAAATCAAAGTTGAACCCAACTAAGACAACATCGCGCCCTTGGCAAGGGGAAAACAGAGCAAAATAGGGGGGCGGTAT
>CAZPSB010000194.1:0-2138 GCA_964589025.1 uncultured Jannaschia sp.
TGCGCGCATGAAGAGTCGGATTGCGGCATGCAGCAGCACGCCGGCGAGGGCCGCCGAGGCGCCGCAGAGATGGACAACCCCTGAACCGGCGAAATCGAGAAAGCCGATCACCTTTTGCGGCAGCGTGGCGTTCAGGGCCTCACTTTCGTAAAATTCAACCACAATGGTCATGCCGTCTTGCAAAAACGGACGGCGATCACCCAACAAATCGGCGGGCAGTTCGATTTGTTCATAGGTTTCGGTATCCATGAATACCAGCATGCCATCAGTTTCATACAAAAACTGTTGGTCTTTTTGTTCAAGGCGCACGCGTTCAACCTTGTCAGCGGACCGAAAGCGTTCGTTTAACTTTGATCCATTACGCAGATTGCGCAATTCGACCTGCGCAAACGCACCGCCTTTGCCGGGTTTGACATGGTCCACTTTGACCGCCGCCCATAAACCGTTATTATGTTCAAGCACATTTCCGGGGCGAATTTCATTTCCGTTGATTTTTGCCATCGTTCCATACCATTTGCGAAATCTTGAATTACCTCTGTTGCGCTATATCTAGTCAGCTTAAGCCTGACAATACACGAGAGCCAGCATCGGATTAAAATAAGATATGCGCCTGACGCATATCCGATATGCACAAAATGCACCACAGAATCGCATTAAAACTGTGCATAACGCGGGATATGCCAAAAAATGCAATAGTGAAACAATAAGGAACGACGAAATGAGAGATTTCGTTGATGGTACTGCCTTCAACTTTGAACAGGGTCAACGTTCGCGTAAACTATTCGCGGCGGTTGTTCTGGCCGCGTTGGATGATGCAATCGCAGATGATAAGAAATATGGCAATGGGCCTGAACAAATTGCACGCTGGGCGCGGTCGCGCGATGGGCGTGAGGTTCTAAGCTGTGCGGGGATTGACCCCAATGAACGTGTGGTCAACGGATTGATGACCTTTGTCGCCAATGGTATTCGCACATCTGTCGCGCTAAGCCGTGAAGAATCAGAACGCCGCAATCAGGCCGAAGCCGCATAAAATACTTCGCCCTGATTTGCCAAAAGGCGCGCCCAATGGGCGCGTTTTTTATTGGGCTTCGGCAGGCAGAACCACATCAACCCACACCAATCTATGGTCTGATGCGGCAATTTGATCTGCATATGGGCCTTGGATTGGCCAAAACACGCCATTATCAACAATGCGCAACGTGGCCGAAGGCAACACATAATCCCCGCGTAAATTGCCCGGCCCAAACCGGCCCGTGTCACGAAAATCGGCGGTGTCATGCAATGGATCACCCATATGCGATGCATTGGCCCCGCCTTGTTGGCGCGCGGCATGTGCCCCGCCGGCGCTGGCCGGGGTTGGATTGGCCGCGATTTGGGGATGCGATAGCAATTGGTCAATCGCGCCCGGATAGGTATCGCCGTCAAACGGATCGGCATTCAAATCCCCGGCAATCACGAAATGCGCCCCTGCGGGCAGGCCGCCAAATTGGCCGCGATCATCATAAATATAGGTGGCATTATCAATGTAATCGGCCCAAAACCTGATTTCATCGGCATTGCGGCGGCCATTGCGATCTTCGGCACCGTCAAAGACGGGCGGGGTGGGGTGGCTGGCCAGGATATGAATCCCCCCGCCTTCGGTCAGGATCGGAATATCCCAATGGGTTTTGGAAGATAGGCGAAAGACCGCGATTACATCAGGCGGGTAATACATGGCCCCATATGTTTGGGGCAGCCGCGCATTTGGCATGTCGGCCCATAGAAAGGTTTGAAAGGTCCGCGCTGCCTCTATATCAATCGGCAGTCGGGACAAAATCGCCATACCATATTGGCCTTCAAACTGACCAAAGCCAAAGGCATCGCCTGCGTAATCCATGCTGCCGGGGCGGGTGGTGATGGTGCCATCGCCATTGATATCGCGCCCCGATGCCAGCCCGGTATTGGATGGCGCCACAAAGTGATAGGCATAGGCCCCATCCAGATATTGCCGGTTGAACACCATCAACGCCGTAGGGTCGTAATCAAATTCATTCAATAAAATCACATCGGGGGATACGGCCTGAATAATGGCGGCAATGTCTTGGGCCTGTGTATCACCGGCGGCCAAATCACGCGCCAAGGCCCCTTGTGCGTCGCGA
>CAZPSB010000195.1:0-2113 GCA_964589025.1 uncultured Jannaschia sp.
TGATTGCCGAAACCGGCGGGATCAACGCGATGATTGTGGATTCAACCGCATTATTGGAACAGGCGGTGCGTGATATTGTAGTCTCGGCTTTTCAATCGGCAGGGCAGCGATGTTCGGCCTTGCGGGTGTTATATGTTCAACAAGACATCGCGCATGATTTGCAAACCATGCTATTTGGCGCGATGCAGGCCTTGGTGATCGGCAACCCAAGTGACCCGGCCACTGATATCGGCCCGGTGATTGATGCCCGCGCGCAGGCCAAAATCGCCGCCTATATCGCCAATGCCCGCGATGCGGGGCGTTTGGTTACCCAAATGCCGGCGCCTGATATTGGCCATTTTATTGGCCCTGCGGTGATTGCCGTGGATGGAATCGAAGATATACCCGACGAAATTTTCGGCCCCGTTTTGCATATCGCCACCTTCAAGGCCGATCAATTGGATGATGTCATCACCCAAATCAACGCCGCCGGCTATGGTTTGACCTTTGGCCTGCATAGCCGCATTGATGCCCGGGTGCAGCATGTGATTGATCGCGTGAACATGGGCAATATCTATGTCAATCGCAACCAAATTGGGGCGATTGTGGGGTCGCAACCTTTTGGCGGGCATGGGTTGTCTGGCACCGGGCCAAAGGCGGGCGGGCCGCGATATATGGCGGGGTTTTGTCGAAATGCCGTGCCGGTTGAGGCCGATGAACAGGTCTTGCCCGGCCCCACAGGCGAAAGCAACCTATATCGCATTCACCCGCGCCAAGGTATTTTATGCGCCGGACCGGGTGCAGATGCGGCGGCACAACAGGCCCAAATCGCGCGCGATTTGGGGTGCCGCGATATTACGGTTGACCCCAATGCCGGGCCTGATGCGATTGCAGCGGCCAAGGGGCTTTCGGTCATTTTATATTGGGGGGATGTGCCGCGCGATATCCGGCAGGCCTGCGCCGGGCGGGCAGGGGCGATTGTGAAATTGGTAACTCATGCCGATATGGCGTGGCATCTTTGCAATGAACAAACCATCTGCATTGATACCACGGCATCGGGGGGAAATGCCGAATTGTTGGGCGCGCATTCCTAGGCCAGCAAAGCAAAACCGCCACCATAACATTTTGCGGTGGCGGTTTTAGGGTTATAGATAATCCTCCATCGGGGGGCATGTGCATATCAGGTTGCGATCCCCATGGGCATTATCCACCCGATTAACGGGGGGCCAGTATTTATCAACCCGGAACGCACCGGGCGGAAAGCACCCGGTTTCGCGCGAATAAGGTCGATCCCAATCGGTGATCAGATCTGCCATGGTATGGGGCGCATTTTTCAACGGGTTGTTTTCGGCATCCATTGCGCCGGTTTCGATTGCGGCAATTTCGGCGCGAATGGCCAGCATGGCATCACAAAACCGGTCAAGTTCGGCCTTGGTTTCCGATTCTGTTGGTTCGATCATCAAGGTGCCCGCAACGGGCCAGCTCATGGTGGGGGCATGAAACCCGCAATCCATCAATCGTTTGGCGATGTCATCCACGGTGATGCCGGCGCTTTGGGCAAAGGGGCGGGTGTCGATGATGCATTCATGCGCCACACGGCCCTTGTCGCCACGGTATAACACCTCAAACGCGCCTTCCAATCGTTTGGCGATGTAATTGGCATTCAAAATCGCAACCCGCGTGGCCTGTGTTAGGCCATCACCGCCCATCATCAGGCAATAAGCCCATGAAATTGGCAACAAAGATGGTGATCCAAATGCCGCCGCCGATACCGCGCCTTGGCCTGTATTCGGGTCACCGGGCAAATGCGTGATCAAGTGATCTTTCACCCCAATCGGGCCCATACCCGGCCCGCCGCCACCATGCGGAATGCAAAAGGTTTTATGCAGGTTCAGGTGGCTGACATCGCCGCCCAGATCACCGGGGCGCGACACCCCCACCATCGCGTTCATATTGGCCCCGTCAATATAGACTTGGCCGCCATGGGCATGGGTGATGTCACAGACCTGTTTTACCGTTTGTTCAAACACACCATGGGTTGAGGGATACGTAATCATACACCCTGCCAGATGATCGGCATGTTCTTGGGCCTTGGCGCGGAAATCATCCAGATCAATATCGCCATTATCGGCTG
>CAZPSB010000196.1:0-1601 GCA_964589025.1 uncultured Jannaschia sp.
ACCCGCCGGAAATCGGCGGGTTTTATGCACGGGCCAAGGGCCAAGCCATTCCAATCACTTTCCCTCTGGACGGCAGGCTATGGCTGGTTTTACGGTATCAGGCAAGATCAAAGGGGGGCGCCATGGCCGTTGGCACAGATATCACAACCTATTTTCAGGGCAAATGGCATGACGGCAATGTGCCGATTATGGCGGCGGCCGATCATGGCGCATGGCTGGGGTCAACCGTGTTTGATGGCGCGCGCTATGTGGATGGTTTGGCCCCTGATTTACTGGCGCATTGTCATCGCGTTGTGCAATCGGCCAAGGCGTTGATGTTGTATCCTGGCGTCACTGGCCAACAGATTTTCGATATCACATGGGATGGTTTGAACCGCTATCCCAAAGATGCCGCCATTTATATTCGCCCAATGTTTTGGGGTATTGAAAACGGTCATATGGGAATTGTGCCCGCCCAGGCCGAGGCGGGGTTTTGCATCTGCCTTGAACGGGTGCCCATGGCCCCGGCGCATGTCACATCGCGCCTGACAACAACACAGTTTCACCGCCCCCTTTTGGCGAATAATGTTACCAATGCCAAGGCCGGGTGTTTGTATCCCAACAATGCGCGCATGTTGGCCCAAGCCCGCGCCAAAGGCTATGACAATGCGCTTGTGGCCGATGCGATGGGCAATGTGGCCGAAACCGCCAGCGCCAATATCTTTATGGTGCGCGATGGGGTGGTGTTTACCCCCGTGGCCAATGGCACATTCCTAAGCGGCATCACCCGCGCGCGGCATATTCAAAACCTGCGCGCCGATGGGGTTGAGGTTGTCGAAACCGTTTTATCCTTTGATGATTTTCGAACCGCAGATGAAGTTTTCATGTCCGGCAATCTAAATAAGATAACCCCTGTGACCGAATTTGATGGCACACTGTTTCAACACGGCCCCATCACCAAACGCGTGCGTGATCTATATTGGGATTGGGCCAGTGGCGATGCGGCGTGCCATGCATAGGAAAATATGTTGCATGATGGCAGATGTGACGGCATGTTAAATATGCAAAACCGGGGGTAGAAATGCGCAAATTTTTGGTAATTTTGGATGATACGCGCGAATGCCTGAACGCGATGCGTTTTGCCGCGATGCGCGCCGCCAGCACGGGGGGCGGTGTCAATATCCTATCGGTGATCCCGCCCGAAGATTTCAACCATTGGATCGGGGTTGGCGAATTAATGCGCGCCGAAGCCCGCGAACGGATTGAGGCCCATTTCAACGTGTTCGCCAAATGGATGCAGGATCGCAAGAACATCACCCCGGACCTGGCCATTCGCGAAGGCGAACCGGTGCATGAAATTTTGGCCTATATTCAGGAAAATCCCGATGTCGGGGTGTTGGTTCTGGGCGCGGGGTCTGGCAAGGGCGGGCCGGGGCCTTTGGTCACGGCATTAACAAAACAGGCGGGTCAATTGCCTGTGCCGATCACCATTGTGCCGGTTGAATTGTCCAAAGAACAATTGGAACAAATCACCTGAATTGAGGGCGGGGGATCGCATGAAACTTTATCGTTTTTTAAGTGCAGAAGACACATCTGCCTTTTGCCATAAGATTACGCAGGCG
>CAZPSB010000196.1:1633-2102 GCA_964589025.1 uncultured Jannaschia sp.
TGAATGCGGGATGGCAATTGCATGGGTCGCCCACCTATGCGCATGATCCTGTGTCTGGGGTGATGCGGTGTGGGCAGGCTGTTGTCAAACAGGTTGAAGGCAAAGACTATCACCCTGACATGAAACTTGGCGCGCAATAAATTTAGAATTATTCTAAAAAGCTTGACTTTTGGTCTATGGCGGCGCATATCCGCACAAAGACAAAAGGATTGCGCCTATGTTCATCCAAACCGAAGCCACCCCAAACCCGGCCACGTTGAAATTTCTTCCCGGTCAAACTGTTTTGCAAACCGGCACGGCGGATTTTACATCAATAGATGCGGCGGCGGCATCGCCTTTGGCCCGCCGTATTTTTGCGGTTGAAGGCGTGGTTGGCGTGTTTTTTGGCATGGATTTTGTGACTGTCACCAAATCCGATCCCGTGGCGTGGGATCACATCAAACCGGCCATTCTGGGTGCGGTGATGGAA
>CAZPSB010000197.1:0-848 GCA_964589025.1 uncultured Jannaschia sp.
GCTCCTTGAGTGGCGCGACCTCGGCCTGGGCGTTGTTGGAGGCGATCTCCACCGCCCGCTTGCTCATGGTGATCTGCTGCTCGGCATCGGCGCGGGCGGTGCTGATGTCGGCCGCCACCTGGTTGCGGGTGCTGTTGATCGCCGAGAGGGCGCGATCGACCTCGCTTGGCGGGTCGATCTGGGTGATCAGCGCGGCATCGAGTTCCAGTCCGTAGCGGGTTCCGGTGGAGCGGCACTGTTGCTCCATATAATCATTGAGCAACGGCAGATTCTTGCGCAGATCATTGATCGACACCCCTTCGGACAGATCCACCGCCGGGCCGCCGCCCTCGTTGTGCATCTCGCCGTCACCGACCAGGCTCTGCCCCTTGGGATCAACGAAATTGGCGATGCGCTCGCGCAACACCGAGACGAAATAGCCCATCACATGCTCCTCGGGGCTGTCGATGCCGAACAGATAGGCGTAGAGATTGTTCTCAGAGATGCGAAAACGGATCTGACCATTGACCCCAGTGGTCAGATTGTCCTTGGTCACCGCCTCGATGGTGCTCTGGCGTTTGGTCGGATCCCAGGTCAGATCCATCGACTTGGTGGCGACATCGACCTTGTGCACCTCCTGCCAGGGCCATTTGAAATAAGGCCCGCCAGGGCCAATGGTGCGCAGCACAGGAAATTGATAACGCTGCTTTTCCTCATCATTGAGGCTGTCATCCGTCACGAAGCTGTCACCGATGCGCTGGGCGCGGCCAAATGAGGTAATGACCGCGCGTTCATTGGGTTTGACGGTGTAAAGGGCGCGAACAAACACCTTAAACAGCAGATAAACCAAGAGTCCAAGCAGGAAAAAG
>CAZPSB010000197.1:858-1216 GCA_964589025.1 uncultured Jannaschia sp.
CTCCGGCTGAGGGTTGAAAACACCGTATCAAAATTTTGGCCATTTTCGAATTAAGGGAAATCTTGAGGCGGACAGGTCTAGAAGCGCATCGACCAGCCCAGTTCGACTTCCCACTGGTTCATTTCAATCGAGCCGGTTTGTGGCCCGGTGTTGGGATTTTGCCCGTGAATTTCATGATTGGCGGCCCGCACCACGGCGAGATTGATTTCGTGATCATTTTTCAATCGATGGGTCAAACCAAAGGTGTAGTGATCCTTGATGGTCGCCGGCGCCAGGACATTGAACAGCGCCTGATCACCGGGCACCACGTCAGTGGCATGGCTGTAGCCGATCCGATAGGTCCATTGCGGTGATTGCT
>CAZPSB010000197.1:1321-2092 GCA_964589025.1 uncultured Jannaschia sp.
CCCAGGCTTTTCAGCATCGCCACCGCATCCGGCCCCATGCGATCCGGGGTGAAGAGAACATTCGAGGCATTGCCGATGGCCTTGATATCGCTGTAGAAAATGCGCTGATAATTGAACGCGAAAGTCCACTGCGGCATGAAGCGGTAAGAAAAGCCCAAATCCAAATTCGCCGGGATGTCGAAATTGCCCTCTTCAGCGAACAAGCCCTTGTAATCCTTAAAGCGGGTCATCCACATTTTCGTCTGATAGGACGCGCCAAGAATCAAGCCATCGGCCACTTCTCCCGACCAGCCGACGCGCAACCCGCCGCCAAAGGACAGATTCCGCCCCTTGCCGGTGACATTGTCCGGATGCTTGGAAAACATCATGAAGGGTTCCAGTCCCTCCACCTCAATGGATTGAATGGCCAGAATGGGGGTGATGCCAATGCCATGGCGCTCATTGAGCTTGCGCGAATAACTCAAGCCGATAAACATCTGCATCATGTCGATGCCGGTGGGCGCGGTGGCATCAAATTGATGGATACCAGGAATTTGTCCCATGCCCGGCTGATTGCTGGGATTGAAGGCCGAGAAGATCGCCGGCAGCGGGAACATCGGGTTATCGGGACTTCCATATTCGGAATTCATGCCGCCATTGGCGCCAATGGCGATACCGATGGTGCTCTTGTCGTCGATTTCGCGGTTGTAACTGAAATGCGGAATCAAAAACCAATCATTGTCGCTGTCATAGTCGCCAGGCGGAACGAAGGCATAATTTTGTGGCGGCATT
>CAZPSB010000198.1:0-2068 GCA_964589025.1 uncultured Jannaschia sp.
GTCCAGCTTGCCCGATGCCTTGTTCGCCTCGGCGCAGGCGCGTTTGATGACGCCCAAGGCGCGGATGATAGCGATGGGTTGTTTTTCCCACCCGATGGGGAAATTCAGGATGGAACGCTGCGTTTGTGCGCCCCAATATGTGTCGGATGGCACCTGTAGCGGGCCAAAACTATCGGTTTCTGTGCGCGTCTGTGTCATGCAAGACCTCTCAAAACTGTGTTGACACAGCTTTAGCGGGCAGGGCCGTGCAGTGCAATCTTTGCGGCCGCATAATTTTGACGCGTCACGGGATGGGGGTTAATCCCACATAAACCGGTACACGCGGGCAGGCGGCATATTCCACCATATTTTGCGACTGGCCCGCCATGTTAGATTGAATTCATCGCGAATGGCCCGCGCCACGGGCGGTTTTGGCCCATAGGTGAATTGCGTATAGGTGCCGCCTTTGCGGGTTTTGGCCAATGTGCCGCCTAAAATGGCGCGTTGCAATCCAACCGGCATTGACAAAAGCGGCAGGCCCGACACCACGGCCTGCGCGTTTTCAACGGGTAAGGTGGCGATGTCCCCTGCGCTGATGTGATAGACATTCAGGCCGGGAATTTCGGCGCGCAATTTGGCGCAGAAATCAGGGTTCATTTCGACCGCATGGATTTGATCGGCGGGCAGGCCTCGGGCCATCATCGCCCGCGTGATATTGCCGGTGCCAGGCCCAAGTTCGATCACCGGGCCGCCATCGGGGGTGATGGCTGCCGCCATTTCGGCGCATAACACAGATGAAGACGGCGCAAGCGCCACAACCTGCCCTGGCTTGCGCAAAAGCTGCCCCCAGAACATCATCAGATCAGATTTGAACACAGAAATTCAGCCTTTGCGAAATTGATCTAGGCGCACAACCTGGCCTTTGGGTTGATCATCGGAAGGGTGGGGTGCGTCTTCAAGTTCGAAATCAATGTCTTCTTCGATGTCATCGGATGATGCATCCGCCCCATCAAAACGCAGGCCAAATTCAACCGATGGATCCACAAAGGTTATGATTGCATCAAACGGGATGCGCAAAGGTTCGGGCGCATTGCCAAAATTCAGGATGATAGAAAATCCGGTGTCATCCACCTCAAGCGCGTCAAACCAATGCTGGATGATGATTGTCATCTCATCAGGGTGACGTTCGCGCAGCCAATCCGCCAATTCAACGCCTTGGGCATCGGTTTGGAAGGTAATAAAAAAGTGGTGATCCCCCGGCAGGCCATACTGCGCGACATCCGACAAAACATTGCGGATCAAATCGCGCATGGCATCATGCATCAGGCGACCATAGGGAATGGAAGGGGCGTGGGTATCCATTTTCATGCGTGCTCCGCTTGGTTATGGGGCTAGCATAAGGGATTCGTCACAATATGGAAGGTCACGAAAGATGTGCGATGATCAACCACGCGGCCAATCCGGCCTCAACCGCGAAAAATGTCCAACTTTGGCGCGATGCGGCCCGATCGCGTAAAATGGATGTCACGCGCCCCACCGCCGCCCCCCCATAGGCCAACCCAAGCGCCATCCACGCCATCGGGTCATTCAACACCATCACGCCGAGGCCAATGCCGACAAACAAACACCCGGAAACGGCTGAAACCTCGGTATAGGCCATATTGGACGGGCCGCTATGGATATCGAGTTGGCGCATTGTCCAACGCGGGGCCAACCACCCCATCATGCCCAAGATGACCGTGGTGAATGCAATAATATAATTTATGGCATCAACGCCCGTAAAATCTGTGAACATGTGTCTGCCCTGCGTGTAAATTCTATATATGAAACGCAATCTGGCGCGGTTTGGATCACTTTCAAGGGCAGGTTTTTGTGAAAAGTGCAGGCTTCTGTTGCCAGGTGCCTGCGAACCCCGCCTAAGGCGGCTAGGCCTTAGGGCTTAGATTTCGATTCCTCGAACTGCTTACGCAGCCAGAGCAACCGGAGCACGATTGTCGTTGGCAATTATGCTTTTCGGACCGATAACGGTGGTACCTCACCGGGACAAAGCAAACCCCTTTAGACGTTCGTCGATCCTGTTTCGGCCCCA
>CAZPSB010000199.1:0-2058 GCA_964589025.1 uncultured Jannaschia sp.
GGTCTGTGGGTCATCTTTGGCGACGACATCGGCCATGGGCAAAACGGCGCTGCCGGAATTGCGGCGCTATGATTATGCGCCCGCACTGGCCACGGGGGCGGTGGCGGCGGGCGGTGTTTTGGGCATTTTGATCCCGCCATCAATCGTGTTGGTCATTTATGCCATGATTGTCGAAGCCAATGTCGTGACCCTATTCATGGCTGCGTTGATCCCCGGCCTTTTGGCGGTGATCCTGTTTTTGCTAAATGTGGCAATTTATGTGCGCCTGTTTCCTGCCGCCGCCCCTGCCCCATCACAGACCACGCGGGCCGAATTATACACCGCCACGCGCCGCGTGATCCCCGTATTGGTGGTTTTTGCTGGGGTTATTGGGGGCATTTATGCGGGGCTTTATACCCCCACCCCTGCCGCCGCAGTCGGGGTTTTTTTGGTGTGCATTTTTGGGGTTTTTCGAAACCAGCTTTCATTGCCCAAAATGGCCTTGGCGCTTAAGGAAACCGCCGCCACAACCGGCATGATTTTCCTCATTTTATTAGGCGCCGAGATTTTCAAGATTTTCATGTCACGCGCAGGCATCCCGCAATTTGCCGCCGATTGGGCGCTGCAATCGGGCCTGACGCCCATGGCGGTTTTGTTGATGCTGCTTTTGGTGCTGATTGTCTTGGGATGTTTGATGGATTCTCTATCAATGATCTTACTGGTCGTGCCGTTTTTCTGGCCGGTTCTGGTGACGATGAATGGCGGCGATTTTCAAGCGGCTGAGGGCGCAGGATACGCAATGTCAACCGAGGATCTAAAAATCTGGTTCGGAATATTGGCCTTGGTGGTGGTGGAACTTGGCCTGATCACACCGCCCGTAGGGTTGAATGTTGTCGTGATTTCCAGCTTGGCCCGCGATGTTCCAATCACAACCATATTCAAAGGCATCACACCGTTTTTCTTGGCCGAAATAATACGCATCGGGGTGCTGATTGCCTTTCCCTTGCTGATTCTGGGCGGGCCAATGATTTTGGGCAACTGAAAGGCGCCTATCTTAAAAATCCTTTGCATATGCGTGCAGATCCGCCAAACTGGATGAAACCCAACCAACACACATACCATACGCCAACCAACGAAAGGATAGGCCGATGCGCATGACACATCTGATGCTGCGTCTATTGAGCATTGCAACAATAGCCGCCTTGGGGTTTGGATATCTTGGTATCTTGCATCCTTTGGGTGATTCTTTATCGATGTTTCGCCTTAGCCTGGCCTGTGTGGCCTTTGGATTGGGCGTAATGTTAATTTGGCCTATCCGCGATACCAAGCCCGGGCTTTGGGTGATCGTGGTGGCCTGTGCGGCGGGTTTTGGGCCCGCCATTGACCGGCTGGGCATTTTGTCAACACAATACCCCCCATATGATGCCACATATATATTGTACCAAAAAAACCTTTTGTATCAGGCAAATTCACCCCAAGCTATTTTAGATGAAATCGAACATATATCCCCCGATTTTATTACATTTCAAGAAGTATCAAACGCCAATCATGCCCAAATCTATGGCCCGTTAACCGATGAATACGAATTGGCCTTTTGCCCGTTTTCAGGTGTTGGCGGGGTCGCCATTGCATCGCGGATGCCGCTTGTCGTTGACACCATTATCTGCACCCCGGGATCAGGCTTTGTTGCCGCGCAAACCATCACACCGGATGGTTTGATGTGGCTGGTTTCCATTCATTTGCATTGGCCATGGCCCTTTGATCAACCCAATCAAATTCAACATATTCTGCCGCAACTTGCCGCATTGGATGGGCCAATCATCATAGGCGGCGATTTCAACATGGGCCCAAGGTCATATATCATGGGTGAAATCGCACGCGCCACAGGCACCCGGCCATTGCCCCAAGGCCAGCCAACCTATGAATTTGGTGACCCAAACAGGCGCCCTCGTATAGGGGTTGAAATTGATCACATCCTAGCCCCCTATACAAACCGCGCACAGGCGCAATTGGGCGATTATGCCGGGTCAGATCACCGCAGCGTCATTGGGTGGTTTGCGATGTAAACATGCCTATTCT
>CAZPSB010000200.1:0-1988 GCA_964589025.1 uncultured Jannaschia sp.
ATCCGACATGCCCATACACCCTAAGCCAATAGCGGGTACTTGTAGGCCTTCACTACCTAACGTTATTTTTTTCATTATCACTCCTCGTAAATTTTGATTTCTTCTCGCCGCTAATCATCTTGAGTTTTATCACATAACTCGCATTTTACCTGCGATATCTTGGATCACTGTGATCACCGCCGCGATGACCAAAAGCATCAGCGATGCCAAAACGGGCACGAACACGACCCAAATGGGGATTTGCAAAATTGTGCTGCTATAGCCGAAATCATATTGATCCAGCATCCCAAAATACATGCGCCACAATAAGAGCGCCCCAAATCCAAGGGCGATGGCCGATGCAAGGCTATCCAACACGCGTTTTGGCCGTGACCCAAGGGTTTTGGCCAACAGATCAACCCGCATATTGTGGCGGTGCAATTGGCAATATGGCAAAAAGGCAAAACCCGCACAGGCCACGCCTATTTGTGTCAATTCAATGTCACCTGCAAACCCAAGCCCAAATGCGGCCAAAATGACCGCTGCCACATTCACCCCCGTAACGGCGATTAAAACCAGCCCGCCAAAGATGGCCCAGATGGTGATCACCTGTTGGGGCAGGATGTGCCATCTGGTTCGGGGCATGTTGGTTTATTGCCTTTGTGCAGCGGCAATATGGGCGCGGGCGGTTTCAACCAAACCGGCGCCATCAATGCCATTGGCCGATACTGTATCCACCCAGCGATCAATGACAAGCCCCATCACCGCCATGATATTCCCTGTGGCCAGCGGATCAAGCGTGGTATGGGTATTGCCGGATTCAACCGCCATGGAAATGCCGAAATCATCGGCTGCGCGCCATAGATCGCCGACCTCTTGCAGCCATGCCTCGTCTGATGCCGCGCGGAAGGCGGCCTGAATATTGGCCGGCAGGTCATTCCATGTGGCTTGGTTCATCGACACTTGAAACACCGATGTGCCGAAACGCACCTGATCGGTTCCCTCGATCTGATATTGCGTTTGTTCCTGCAGGCGCAGCGCGGGAATAATTTCCCACGGGATCAACGCGCCATCAATCACCCCACGCGCCAAGGCCTGTGGCAGATCGGGCACGGGCATGGCCACGGGCGTGGCGCCCAAGGCTTCAATCACCCAAGCGCCACTGCGCGACGGCGTGCGCAGCCGCAAACCGGCAAGATCATCAATAAGCTGAATATCGGCATCAACCATCTGCAACCCATTGCCCGCATGGACATGCAGAAACATCACCTCAAGGCCTGCGTAATCATCGGCCAGATGGGTTTCAAACATCGCCCGCATGGCCAAATTGGTGGCGGCTGGGTCATTCATAAATACGGTGGGCAGTTCGAAAGTGCTGAGAATGCTTCCCGGATATTAACCATCACATCGATTATGGCTTTGTTTGTGATCTTTTTGATTCTTTATCAGGAGTTTAAACAGATAAAACTGGCCGCCGTAATATTGGTTAATTTACCTTTAGCATTAATCGGCGGGGTTATTGCTATATGGATTTCCTCTGCCGTTATAAGTATCCCCGCAATTATTGGATTTATTACCTTGTTCGGTATTGCTACCAGAAACGGAATACTGTTAATTTCAAGGTATCAGAATATGAATAGAAAGGGAATAAAACTACACGATGCCGTTTTACGAGGCTCGTTGGATCGTTTAAACCCGATCCTGATGACTGCTTTAACTGCTGCTCTGGCATTAATTCCATTGGCTGTTGCCGGAGATAAACCGGGGAATGAAATTCAAAGTCCGATGGCTATTGTTATTCTTGGAGGTTTGTTAAGTTCTACCTTCCTGAATATTTATGTCGTTCCCGTTATCTATCTTTTAATCAATAAAAGTAAAAATCATGATGAAGCATAAACTAATATTGATGTTCTTGTTTTTATGGATTATTGGGTTGAATTCATCAGCCCAATCCATCCAGAGTATTTTGAATACGATTGAAAAAAATAATCTGGAGATTCAGGCAGGGC
>CAZPSB010000201.1:0-959 GCA_964589025.1 uncultured Jannaschia sp.
CAGGCTTTGTCTGTATTGGCAAATTGCCGAATAAAGGGCAAAATGGCGATATCGGCAAATGTTGGCTTATTGGCAAAAAGCCATTTTTGATGTGTCAAAAGACCCTCTAGCACATGCAGATAATGCGCGGCCTTTGCACGGTCGGCCTTTGCGTCGCGTTCGGGATAGCGCACCGCATATTTGGTGTGATCCAGCGCCGCCTTGAACGGCCCGTCATTATCGGCGATCAAACCCCACCCCTGTTGGGGCATGTCCAGCATGGCTTCGGGGTCGTTTTGGCGCAAGGCCCAAATCATGATATCAAGGCTTTCATCCAGATTTTCATGCGCCAATTGCAAGGCCGGAACCGTGGCCGAAGGCGAGGCGCGTAAAAATTCTGCTGGTTTGTCTTTCAACAAAATTTCACGCAATTCGACCTCGACCCCCGCGCTGGCCAGCGCCAAACGCGCGCGCATGGCATAAGGACAACGGCGAAAAGACCAAAGGATGGGCATATTATCCATGAAAAACCACCTATGATGTGTTTCATAACACCCAAACAATCGTGAATCAGTTGACAGATCAATCGCAATAATGATTATCTTGCCCCATCATCACCGGGAGAACTGGATCACCAGTGCCGAAGGAGCAACCGCCCCGGAAACTCTCAGGCAAATGGACGGGTGTTGATAATAACTCTGGAGAGTGGCGCGACACGACCCGCGCCCGCCGAAGGGATAGCATTCTCAGGCAACCGGACAGAGGGGGCATTATAGCGAAGGCAGGCCTTCGTCACGCAATGCTGATGGGTTTTTCCTGTCACCTCTGAAAGGGTAACGCCAGAATGGCCGATTTGAAACACACGCCGTTATTTGATCTTCACCAACGCCTTGGCGCTGGCCCTGCACGGCTCGTTGATCCTGTCGATGACGAACCCGCAGAAGGGCGAGCCCGTGAAGACCGGTGAGCACGAGAACACC
>CAZPSB010000201.1:969-1952 GCA_964589025.1 uncultured Jannaschia sp.
CGCCGATCGCCTTGATCGGCAGCCGGCGGTTCGCTGCCTCATGGATGGCCGCGATGATTTCCTCCTCGGTTTGTGGGCGCACCAACGCCTTGGCGCGAAAATGGTGGGTTTTGCAGGCTATACTCTGCCTGTGCAATATGGCCTTGGCGTGATGAAAGAACACATCCACACCCGCGAAAAAGCCGGCCTTTTTGACGTAAGCCATATGGGGCAAGTCATTGTTAAAGCGCATGATTATACCATTGCGGCGATGGCATTAGAACGGATAATCCCCGTTGATATTCTGGGCCTGCCCGAAGGCCGCCAACGCTATGGTTTTTTTACCAATGATGCGGGCGGCATCTTGGATGATTTGATGTTGGCCAATCGCGGTGATCATGTGTTTATTGTGGTGAATGCCGCCTGCAAGGCGCAGGATATCGCCCATATGCAGGCCCATCTGGGGGCGGATATGGTGGCCGAAATCACCGATCGCGCGCTTTTGGCGCTGCAAGGCCCGGCGGCGGCGGATGTGTTGGCAACACTGAACCCTGCCATTGGTGACATGCGTTTTATGGATGTTGCCACGATGATGCTGGATGGGGTTGAATGTTGGGTGTCGCGGTCAGGCTATACCGGCGAAGATGGGTTTGAAATTTCGCTGCCTGCGGGGCAAGCGGTGGATTTGGCGCAAACCCTGTTGGCGCATGATGATGTCGAACCCATTGGCCTTGGCGCGCGCGATAGTTTACGGCTTGAGGCCGGTTTATGCCTTTATGGCCACGATATTGACACACACACCACCCCGGTTGAGGCCGATCTGCGCTGGGCCATTCAAAAGGCCCGCCGCGAAGGCGCGCGGGCGGGTGGTTTCCCGGGGGCTGATACCATTCTTGGGCAATTCACCCATGGCACACCGCGCAAACGTGTTGGCCTGCACCCCCAAGGCCGTGCACCAATGCGCGAAGGTGTTGACTTATTCGCCAGTGAAACCGCCAATACCG
>CAZPSB010000202.1:0-638 GCA_964589025.1 uncultured Jannaschia sp.
GTGCTTGGGCCTTTGTTGGCGCGGATGGGGCGGGCGGTTGTATCGCTTCCGGGGGGGTGTGCGATTGGCGCGCGCCCGGTGGATCTACACCTTAAGGCGTTTGTGGCCATGGGCGCAGATCTGGAATTGCGCGATGGCTATGTCTATGCCTCTGCGCCGGGGGGGTTAAAGGGCAATATTGTTGATTTTCCTGTCATATCGGTAGGGGCCACTGAAAACGCATTGATGGCGGCGACATTGGCCAAAGGCACGACCGTTTTGAAAAACGCTGCGCGTGAACCCGAAATTGTGGATTTGGCCGATTGTTTGCGCAAAATGGGTGCACAGATCACCGGCGATGGCACATCCCAGATCACGATTGAAGGCGTGGATCGTCTGCATGGCGCAACCCACCCGGTTGTGGCCGATCGTATCGAATTGGGCACCTATATGTTGGCCCCTGCCATTGCGGGCGGTCAGGTGCGCCTGTTGGGCGGGCGTTTGGGCCTGGTGCAGGCCTTTGCCGATAAATTGGTGCAAACCGGGGCGGATGTGTCTGAAACCCCCGAAGGTTTGATCGTTAGCCGCACGGCCTCTGACATTCTGCCGGTAAATGTGGAAACCGAACCTTTCCCCGGTTTTCCAACCGATTTGCAGGC
>CAZPSB010000202.1:648-1912 GCA_964589025.1 uncultured Jannaschia sp.
GATGGCATTGTTATGTTATGCCAATGGCACCAGTGTGTTGGAAGAACGTATTTTTGAAAACCGGTTCATGCATGCGCCCGAATTGGCGCGTATGGGCGCACAAATCGAGGTCAATGGCGGCACGGCCACGGTGCATGGTGTCAAATCTTTGAAAGGTGCGCCGGTGATGGCCACCGATTTGCGCGCCTCGGTCAGCCTAATCTTGGCGGCTTTGGCGGCGGATGGCGAAACCACGCTGCGCCGGGTGTATCACCTGGATCGTGGTTATGAACAGATTGAACAAAAACTATCCGCGGTTGGCGCGTTGATTGAACGGGTGCGCGATGATGGGTGAAGATGCACGTTTCGAAGACGCCCGCCCCGATGCCCCGTTGGCGTTGCGGGCCTTTGATGGCGATGATGTGCCTGTAATTTCGGCACTGATACAAGATGCGGTATTTCCAGCCACAGAAATGACATGGGATCGCACCGCGCGCCGTTTTGGTGTGTTGATCAACCGGTTTCGGTGGGAAGATAAACACGCCACCCCGCCCGAACGTGTGCAATCGGTTTTGACGATTGACGATGTACAGGCCGTGGCCAGCCAAGGCATTGATCGCCGCAATGGGGATCTGGTTTTATCGCTTTTGGCGATTGAATGGCAGGCCGGGCCGGATGGCACCGGAAAGGTGATGTTGGTTCTGGCCGGTGATGGCGCGATTTCCATCACGGTTGAGGCATTGGAAATCACCTTAAAAGACGTGACCAAACCCTATCTTGCGCCCTCGCGTCGGGCGCCGTCGCACCCCGATATCGCGCAATCATAGGCTGCAAACCCAATGCCCCATTTTCTGAATAGTCTGGATGTTGATTTTTCATCTGCCTTTGAAAGGCTTTTGACGATGAAACGCGAAGATGCGCCCGATGTGGAGAGTGCCGTGGCGCAAATCATTGGTGATGTGCGCGCGCGGGGCGATGACGCGGTGATAGAATTGACCAAACGGTTTGATGACCTATCGCTTACGCCTGAAACCTTGGCCTTTAGCAATGATGACATTACCGCCGCCATTGCCCAAGTGCCCGATGCCGAAAAACACGCCCTCAAACAGGCGGCAGACCGCATTCGTGCCTATCACGCGCGCCAAATGCCAAGCGGTGAACAATGGGTGGATGATGCAGGTGCAACATTGGGCTGGCGATGGGGGCCGGTATCGGCGGCGGGGCTTTATGTGCCGGGTGGGTTGGCATCTTATCCGTCATCGGTGTTGATGAATGCGATCCCCGC
>CAZPSB010000203.1:0-1886 GCA_964589025.1 uncultured Jannaschia sp.
CACGTGGGCACATATGCAAGCGGATTTTGTAATTATTGGCGCGGGCTCTGCCGGATGTGCGATGGCCTATCGATTATCCGAGGCCGGGCATTCGGTGTTGATCATCGAATATGGCGGCACCGATGCAGGCCCGTTGATCCAAATGCCTGCGGCGCTGGCCTATCCGATGAATATGGCGCGCTATGATTGGGGCTATCGGTCTGAACCTGAACCACATCTAGGCAATCGCCGTTTGGCCTGTCCGCGGGGCAAGGTAATTGGCGGGTCATCGTCAATCAATGGGATGGTCTATGTGCGCGGCCATGCACAAGATTACAATCATTGGTCCAATAGCGGCGCAGCCGGATGGGCCTATGCCGATGTATTGCCCTATTTCAAACGCATGGAAACCTGGCATGATGGCGGGCATGGCGGCGATGCCGATTGGCGCGGCACCGATGGGCCTTTGCATGTGACACGCGGGCCACGCACAAACCCGTTATTTCAGGCCTTTGTCGATGCGGGCCAACAGGCCGGGTATCAGGTGACCGGTGATTACAATGGCCACCAACAAGAAGGCTTTGGCCCGATGGAACAAACCGTCTGGAAAGGGCGGCGGTGGTCGGCGGCCAATGCGTATTTGCGCCCGGCCTTGAAACGGCCCAATTGTACACTGATCAAAGGTTTGGCCCAACGCATCCTTATCAAAGATGGCCGCGCCACGGGCGTTGAATTGCGCCGCGGCGGCAAGGTAGAAACCATCCACGCCCAGCGCGAGGTCATCATCGCGGCCTCAAGCATCAATTCACCAAAATTATTGATGTTATCGGGCATTGGGCCTGCGGCACATCTGGCCGAACATGGCATTACCGTCACCGCAGATCGCCCCGGCGTGGGGCAAAATCTGCAAGACCATTTGGAACTTTATATTCAAATGGCCTCAAAACAGCCAATCACATTATATAAATACTGGAACCTTTTGGGCAAAGCGGCAATTGGCGCACAATGGTTGTTTACCAAAACAGGCCTTGGCGCATCAAACCAATTCGAAAGCGCGGCATTCATCCGGTCGCGTGCGGGCGTGGATTACCCAGATATCCAATTCCATTTCCTGCCCATTGCCGTGCGCTATGATGGGCAGGCCGCCGCCGCCGGGCATGGGTTTCAGGCGCATGTCGGCCCGATGCGATCCAAATCGCGCGGCGCGGTAACATTGCGCAGCGCCGATGCCCAAGATGCCCCAAAGATCACCTTTAATTACATGAGCCACCCTGACGATTGGCGCGATTTCCGCAGCTGCATTCGTCTGACGCGTGAAATTTTTGCACAGGATGCGTTCAAACCCTTTGTGGATTACGAAATTCAACCGGGCGCGGGCGAACAAGATGATAACGCGCTGGATGCGTTTATTCGCGATCACGCCGAAAGCGCCTATCACCCCTGCGGCACCTGCAAAATGGGCGCGGTCGATGACCCGATGGCCGTGGTTGACCCCGAATGCCGGGTGATTGGGGTGGATGGGCTGCGTGTGGCCGATAGTTCGATTTTTCCGCGCATCACCAATGGCAATCTGAACGGGCCGTCTATTATGACGGGCGAAAAGGCCGCCGATCATATTCTGGGCCGCCGCCTGCCGCCATCAAATGCACAACCATGGATGGCAGAGGATTGGCAAACCACCCAACGTTAGGCCATAACAGCCACCAAATAAACCCCGGTTTGCGCCTTGATTTTCAACTCACACGGTGACAGGCTTGGCCCAACGCACATGTCTTTTGTGATGCATTAAGGAAAATCACATATGCAGACCCCGCCTGAGGATCATTCATCCTCTGTACAACTTCCGCCGCTGCAACTTTCGCAGCTTGATATGATGCGCAACCCCGGCATGGCGCTTGATCTGGATT
>CAZPSB010000204.1:0-1864 GCA_964589025.1 uncultured Jannaschia sp.
AAATTACGAAACCGGCCCGCGTCTTTACGTTGTTTTTTGGTATCGGTTGGCAAGTCGAACATCACAAGAATCCACATCAGACGATATCCTGATAATTGTGTCACGGCGGTCTTCATTTGCCCAGCCCCGCCCATACAAGTGGCCCCGGAGGGCACGGCAAGGCAAGGTTTAATTGCCCCGAAACAAAGCTTTGCCCCAAAGATGTTGCCAATTTCATCACCGCAACAGATACCGGCGTGGTGGTATCAGACAAGGGCAGGTCTAGTGCAATCAGGCCGGCAAGGGTGTGTTTGGCCTCGGTATCGACACGGCATCCGCGCGATGCCACGATCGAACGCACCGTGCAATCCACCAGCGGGCGAAAGGGTTCCATCAAATCATCGGCAAGGGCAAAGGCATTGCCGCGATTGGCGTGAAATAACCCAATCGTTGGGTGCAAACCGGCGGCCACAACCGCGCGGGCCGTGGCGGCGCGCAAAATCGTATAGCCATAATTCAACAACGCATTCGCGTGATCACCGGATGTATCACGCCGAAAATCCGGCCCCATCATGCGCGGCCAATAATATCGCGCGGCTTGGGCTTCGATATTGGTTGTATCGCCCGATGTAACCTTACGCAGCATCATATCCAACGGCGCGGCCACCTGCCCCGTTGCCCCAAGCGCGGCCGCCTGCATTTTGACCTTGGCAATCACGACCTGTTTCCAGGCCTGTTTGATCAGGGGGGTCTTGGCCTGCCATTGCGCGCGCATCCGGGCGCCTTGATTGAAATGCCCCTCTAGGGGCAGCAAAACGGATTTCGGCGCGTGATTGGCCGCGCATAACACAACCGGCACACCGCGTTCGGCCAAATCCACCAAAAGAGACCCCGACCATGTCGTGCCATGCGCATGCACAATGACACCGGCAATCTGATCTAATGGTGTGCGCCCGATTTCAACCCCGGTTTCGGCGACAACCAAAAACCCCCGGTCGCGTGATAAATGCCGGCCATCCGTTGATATATCAATAATTTGATCCAATGCATCCCCTTGCGTAAACAGATGTGAACCTGTGTATGATTGAATTTCAGCCCCCCTGTAATTTGACGGGGGGCTGTTTGGCCGCGCTATTTTTGCCTGGCCCCCGGATCACGCAAGCGGCCCATTTCATCCACCCAAACCCGGCGGGCGCGGGCCTTGATCAATGACCCGGCGGACATCTGAAACCAACGGAACGGATCAGATGCGTTTCGATTGCGCGCATCGGCATTCGCTTCGTTATGGGGCACCAGATAAGCCCCATGCGCAAGGCCCGTTTTTTGCACATGGCAAATAACGGTTTGCCCATCGCGTTCGATGGCCACCATATCATTTTTGTGCAGGCGCAGCACCCGTTTGGCGGCGGGATGGGGACGTTTGAGCGTATCAAGATTGTGCAATTCCCATGCCGTGATGACCTGCGGTTTGTACGTTCCATCGGGCATATGCCAGATTTCAAACGCGTGGTTGCTGCCGCTTTTATAGGCTTTGATGGGGGCGTGTTTGGGCACCGCAATCCGCGATGTGGCCTTAAGGGTTTTGAGAATACGAATATGGCGCGTGCCCCTATAACGGCGGCTGCGGGCAAAAAACGCATGCACCGCATCGGCAAAGGTTTTGGCATCGGCATCGCGGGTGGCATGGGCAAGTTGGTCACGCAGATAAGGATCGCGGATATAGCCTGTGTTGCTATGTTCAACCAAATGGCCCGGCTTTAGCGCATCAACCGATATGCGCACAGCGACGGTATTATCATCCACAATGCCCAATGCGGTGGCCTCGTGCAGGGCGCCGACCGTATTGTCGCGACCCGATTGAACCTCCGGCCCATCCATACGCCCG
>CAZPSB010000205.1:0-1861 GCA_964589025.1 uncultured Jannaschia sp.
ATGGAAAACGCGTGTGGGCCTATAAAACCGCATTAACACCGCCGCATATGCCCAAGAAATTACTGGTTATTGGGTCAGGCGCGATTGGCATTGAATTTGCCAGTTTCTATAACACCCTTGGCGCCGATACCACCGTGGTTGAGGTGATGGACCGTATCTTGCCCGTTGAAGATGCCGAAATTAGCGCCTTTGCAAAGAAAAGCTTTGAAAAACAAGGCATGAAGATTTTGCAAAAAACCATGGTCAAGCAATTGGATCGGTCCGCCGATAAGGTGGTGGCGCATATTGAAACCAATGGCAAAGTGGAAAAACACGAATTTGATACCGTGATTTCCGCTGTGGGTATTGTAGGCAATGTTGAAAATCTGGGGCTTGAATCGCTTGGCGTTAAAATTGACCGCACCCATGTGGTGACAGATGAATATTGCCGCACTGGGGTTGATGGCCTTTATGCCATTGGTGATATCGCCGGCGCGCCCTGGTTGGCCCATAAGGCCAGCCACGAAGGCGTGATGGTCGCCGAATTGATTGCAGGCAAACCCGCCCATCCCATCAAACCCGAAAGCATCGCGGGGTGTACATATTGTCACCCACAGGTCGCATCGGTTGGTTTAACCGAGGCCAAGGCCAAAGAGGCCGGTTACGACATTAAAGTTGGCCGTTTTCCCTTTATCGGCAATGGCAAAGCCATCGCTTTAGGTGAACCCGAGGGCATGATTAAAACCATCTTTGACGCCAAAACCGGTGAACTTTTGGGCGCACATATGATTGGGGCCGAAGTCACCGAAATGATCCAAGGCTATGTCGTGGGGCAAAAATTGGAAACCACCGAACAAGATCTGATGGAAACGGTGTTCCCGCATCCCACATTGTCGGAAATGATGCATGAAAGCGTGCTAGACGCCTATGGCCGCGTGATCCATATGTAAAAACAACCGCATAAAAACCAAAAGGCCGGGCAATGTTGGGTGCATGGCCTTTTGCATTAAATTGATTTTGAAAGAAAATTTTCTATGCGCGTTATCGCCAACACCACCAGCTTGGTTCATGATAACATCATATCGCCCGATCAAGCGCACGAGATTGAAAAGCGATCTCGGGCGGCCATGACACAGGCGGCAGTGAATATCGTTCTGTTTCTAGGTATATTAACCGCGACGAGTGGGTTGGTTGTGTGGCTGCAAGATGTTCTAAGCGTCGCAGTCGCTGGTGGAATTTTGCTTGGGCTTGGTGTGCTTATCTTGCGGCAGCCTTCCAATTATATGATGTTTGGATCGGCAAGTGTTTTGATCGGTGCGGGTATGATGTTGGGGGGCGCGGGTTTGAAAATCCAAGACCTTTATCCCGATGAGGCAGCGATCATTCTGGCGGCTTTGGGGGCGGTTCTGGGCATTGCATCTGGGGCAGTATTTCGAAAAATACCTACAACACGGTTTGTCATTGGGGCCATTTTTTGTATGACAATTTCAATGCATCTTTTGGGGATAAACCTTTTAATCAATGAGTATTACTATATCATGGATTTACCCAAATCTTTGATCTTGTTTTACATGGCCGCGGTTTTGGGTGGCGTTGGTGTGATTGTGGATGTTCGTCTTATTACCGCTTTGGCAATTATTCCTTTTGCGCAGATCTTTGATACAGTGACCATATATTTTTCTTTGACCGATACTTTCTATTCGCCTGAATCGACCCTCACAATCATTCAGATGGTCATTTTGATTTCTCTATGCCTGTGGGGCACGAGAAAATGGCCCGAACGGTTTGGGCGTCATGCGGGTATATTGGCAATCATGGGTTTTCTTGTTGCCAATCTTGCGGCTTTGGTGGGGTCGCTTGGGGGTGATCACATTGGCAGCAG
>CAZPSB010000206.1:0-1836 GCA_964589025.1 uncultured Jannaschia sp.
CCACAATGGCGCCATCCACCAACATGCCGACCGCCAGAATAAGGCCGAACATCACGATATTTGATATGGAAATGCCCATCACCCCAAGTAGGATAAAGCATAATAGAAACGATGTTGGGATTGCAAAGCCAACCAATAACGCCGATCTTGTGCCAAGCGTTGCCAAAACCACGATCATCACCAATGCAATCGCAGTTAGAACCGACCCTTCTAGTTGGCGCACCATGTTATCAACATTGACAGATTGATCCAGTGTGGTGGATACGCGCACGGAATTTTGTAATTCAACAGGCCATGTTGCGCGCACGTCATTCACGGTTTGACGCACCAAGGCGGCGGTGTCGATGATGTTAAACCCTTGGCGTTTGACCACCTGCAAGGCGATTGTGGGTTCACCATTAAACCTTGCAGTTCCCACGGCATCTTCGAAAGTCAGGCGAATATCGGCCAATTCGCCCAATGTGACCACCCGATCACCATTCACACTGATGGGCAGGTTTTGGACATCTTGTGCGGTATCAAAACTGGATGGAATGGTGATGGAAATTGCGCCGCTTGCGGTGTCCACTTCGCCTGCCGCAATCAATTGGTTGTTATTGACAACGGCGCTGATCAAATCTTGGGCGGTGACGTTATAGGCCTCTAGCGCGAGGGGATCTAGGACCACCTCAAGCATTTCATCGCGATTGCCGGCAAGGCCTGCCTCAAGCACGGGGGAAAGGGCCTCTAGTGCCTCTTGCATTTCATTGGCCAAACGCACCAATGTGCGTTCGGGCGCATCACCCGACAAGGCCACAATGATGATGGGAAATTCGGAAAAATTGATTTCATTGATGGAAAAACTTTGCGCGCCTGCGGGAAAATCGGCCTCGGCCCGGCCCATGGCATCGCGCACATCTGCGATAGTGGCCGATTTATCCCACCCGAATTCAAATTCCAAAAATACCCCGGCATAGCCTTCGGCGGCGGTTGCGTTGATTTGGGTCAGGCCGTCAAGATCTTGTAATTCGGCCTCCATCGGTTGGACCAATAGGCGTTCGCTGTCTTCGGCAGATATGCCGGGATAGGGCACCGATATGAACAGGCCCGGAATATCAATATCGGGTTCGCCTTCTTTGGGCAGGCCTATATAGGCCGCCGCCCCAATCGTAAGTGACAAGACCACAAAGGCCAACACCATCCGCGCACGGGACGCGGCCCAATCAATGATAGCGGTCATTGTGTTTGCTCCTGCTGGTGGTGTTCATAGGTCACGCGAATGGGGACACCATCGGTGACAAATTCTTGGCCCACAATGATGACCTCCACCTGATCGGGCAGGCCGGCCAACCACACGCCATCCACCGTGTCGCGCAGCATAGCCACAGGTGCAAACCGCGCCACGCCATTATCATGAATGCGCACACCCAGCACGCCTTGGTCATTCAATGTCATGGCAGATACAGGCAAAAGATGGGCCGCCGTGCCAAGGGTTGAAATGGCAATTTCCACAGATTGGCCATCGCGGATTGCGAAATCGGCATTTTCAATTGTGATTTCGACCCGAAATGTGCGTGTCTGTGTATCGGCGGATCGTGAAATGAATGTGACCTCACCCAATACATCGCGCCCATCGGCCAAACGTGCATTGGCCATTGCGCCCAGTTGCACACGGTCAACTTGGGCTTCGGGCAAAAAACCCACAAGTTTGATCGGGTCAAGGTCAATTACCCGCGCGCAGACCGCACCGGGTTGCAGCAAGCTGCCGAATTCGGCGGTATCGGTTTCCAAAACGCCGTCAAAAGGGGCGCGAATTTGGAGATTGTCAATTTCTTCTTGCGCGCGGATCACATTGGC
>CAZPSB010000207.1:0-1835 GCA_964589025.1 uncultured Jannaschia sp.
CGGTTGAGGTTCGATCCCGCCGTGTGGGTGGTGCCACTTATCAGGTGCCCGTTGATGTGCGCCCTGAACGCCGCGAAGCTTTGGCCATTCGTTGGTTGATCACAGCCGCCCGTGGGCGCAATGAAAACACCATGGAAGAACGTCTTGCTGGTGAATTGATGGATGCCATCAATTCCCGTGGTTCTGCCGTCAAAAAACGCGAAGACACCCATAAAATGGCCGACGCCAACAAAGCGTTCAGCCACTATCGTTGGTAATCCAAGCGCCCTGAACTTAACACGCAACGCCAATTTCAAGGACACCCCCCATGGCACGCGAATATCCGCTCGATCGTTATCGTAACTTCGGCATTATGGCGCATATTGACGCCGGTAAAACAACATGTTCCGAACGTATTCTGTATTACACAGGCAAAAGCCACAATATCGGCGAAGTTCATGATGGCGCGGCCACCATGGACCATATGGAACAAGAACAAGAACGCGGCATCACGATTACCTCTGCGGCGACCACAACCTTTTGGGAACGCACCGAGGATGGCCAAACAGCCGATACTGAAAAGCATCGCTTGAACATTATCGACACCCCCGGCCACGTGGATTTCACAATCGAGGTGGAACGGTCTTTGGCGGTTCTGGATGGCGCGGTTTGTGTTCTGGATGGCAATGCCGGTGTTGAACCCCAAACCGAAACCGTTTGGCGTCAGGCCGACCGGTACAAAGTGCCGCGTATCGTTTTTGTCAATAAAATGGATAAAATCGGTGCCGATTTCTTTAACTGCGTTCATATGATCGAAGATCGCACCGGTGCGCGGGCTGTGCCAATCGGTATTCCAATCGGTGCCGAAACCGAACTTGAAGGCTTGATCGACCTAGTCACCATGCAAGAATGGGTTTATGCCGGTGATGATTTGGGCGCGTCTTGGGAAAAGCGTGACATTCGCGATGATCTAAAAGACATGGCCGATGAATGGCGTGGCAAAATGATTGAGGCCGCCGTCGAAATGGATGACGACGCGATGATGGAATATCTGGAAGGCAATGAACCAGATGTTCCAACCCTGCGCGCCTTGTTACGCAAGGGTACATTGGCGATGGCCTTTGTGCCGGTTTTGGGCGGATCTGCGTTCAAGAACAAAGGTGTGCAACCTTTGTTGAACGCGGTGATTGACTATTTGCCAAGCCCGCTTGATGTTGTTGATTACATGGGCTTTAAACCCGGTGACGAATCCGAAGAACGCAATATTGCCCGCCGTGCGGATGATGACATGGCGTTTTCTGCGTTGGCGTTTAAAATTTGGAACGACCCATTTGTTGGATCACTGACCTTTACACGTATCTATTCGGGTACGTTAAGCAAAGGCGATTCCATGCTCAATTCGACCAAAGGCAAGAAAGAGCGTGTGGGCCGCATGATGTTGATGCATTCCAATGATCGCGAAGACATTACCGAAGCCTTCGCAGGCGACATTATTGCGCTTGGCGGTCTGAAAGACACTACCACCGGTGACACGCTTTGTGCGGTCAATGACCCGGTTGTTTTGGAAACCATGAATTTCCCCGACCCGGTGATCGAAATCGCGGTTGAACCCAAAACCAAGGGCGACCAAGAAAAGATGTCAACCGGCCTGCAACGTCTTGCGGCTGAAGACCCCTCTTTCCGGGTGGAAACCGATATGGAATCCGGCCAGACCATCATGAAGGGCATGGGCGAACTTCACCTTGATATCCTTGTTGATCGCCTTAAGCGTGAATTCAAGGTCGAGGCAAATATCGGTGCCCCGCAGGTGGCCTATCGTGAAACCATCAGCCACGAAGTTGAACATACCTATACCC
>CAZPSB010000208.1:0-1826 GCA_964589025.1 uncultured Jannaschia sp.
TGCATCAATGGCGGCTTTTGCGGCGGCTTTGATATTTTCGGGTGTGTCAAAATCAGGTTCGCCTGCGCCCAGGCCGATGACATCTTTGCCGGCGGCCTTTAATTCGGCGGCAAGGTTGCTAACCGCGATGGTGGGGGATGGTTTCACACGGGCCAATGTGTCGGAAAGGAATGGCATCACGTCGCTCCGGATAGGGCGGGCCCGTTTGGTTTCGGGTCCGATTTGCAGTAAAGAATATCTTTGATTAGGCCGCAGGCCCGCCGTATTCAAGCCATGAAAGAAAGTGACCCCATAGATGACACAGATAAACGACACCCCCGATTGGTTCGACGCCGAGGCCACAACATTTGGCGACCGCATGACCGGCGCCCGCGAAGCAACGGGGTTTACACAAAACGAATTGGCCCGGCGTCTGGGCGTCAAGCTCAAAACCATACGATCCTGGGAACAAGATCAATCCGAACCACGCGCCAATAAATTGCAAATGTTGGCGGGCCTGTTGGGTGTGTCGATCATGTGGTTGTTATCAGGGACAGGGGATGGGGTGGATGGCCCCGACCAAAAGGCCGATATGCCGGATGATATATCTGCGTTGCTTTTGGAATTGCGCCGCCTTAGGGTCGAACAATCGCGCATCGCAGAACGCATGGGGCGTTTGGAAAAACAATTGCGCATTGCGGTGCCGAAAAACATGGGGCCTGCATGACCGAAACACCAGATATTCGTCGCAAACGTCTTTATATGCGCGCATCCCATCGCGGCATTAAGGAAATGGATCTGATTTTGGGCGGATGGGCCAAGGAAAACCTGCCCAACGCAAGCGAACAAACCCTTGATTTGTTTGAATCCTTATTGCCCGAAAATGATCATGACTTGTATCAATGGGTGTCGGGCCAAATGCCCCCGCCGCCGCAACATGCGCAGATCATTGGCATCTTATCCGATTATATGCGCCGGTGAATACGGTGAATAATGTGCGTTTGTCTAAAATAAATCCTAAAAATTAACCTAATTTTTGTAAATTGCGGTGATTCTGCCAAGACATAAAATGGCAGAGGATATCATGGTCACGCATTCTGCAATAAAAACAGACACAATTCCGTCAGATGATTTCTTATCGGGGTATCTTGAAACATTATCGGTTGTGGAACGTTTGCACCGATTAACATTGGATGTTCTGAAAGATGAATTTGAACGCTTAGATCTGCGGGAAATCAATTCTGTTCAGGCGCTTTTGATTTATAATATCGGCGATGATGAACTGGCCGCGGGTGAATTGCGCGGGCGCGGATATTACCAAGGGTCCAATGTGTCGTATAACCTAAAGAAACTGGTTGAACTTGGTTATGTGGAATCGCAACGTTCCGATATGGATCGCCGCTCGGTGCGCGTTCGATTATCGGCCAAAGGGCAGGCGATGCGCAAACGCACCCATGCGATTTTAACGCATCATGCCGGGGTGATTGAAACCCAAGGCATTCTTGATTTACAATCTATGGAACAGGCCAACCAGACATTGAAACGCATTGAACGGTTTTTAAGCCGCCAAATGCGCTATGTTACTTAGATAAGATCCGCGCATGGGTGCACATATTCTGTGCTGTAACGTGGCTTTTGTATTGGCGTAAAACCCGGCATTGTTGGAATGCGACATTTATCAAGAGGCCAAGCATGAGTTGGAACCCCGCCCTAGATCCCGATTGCCCGATGGGCGATGCCGTTGACGCCATCGAAACCGTTATCGTGCCCCGTGCACGTGATCTAGGTGATTTTGAGGTCCGCCGCGCCTTGCCCGCGCCCAAACGCCAAATGGTTGGGCCTTTTAT
>CAZPSB010000209.1:0-610 GCA_964589025.1 uncultured Jannaschia sp.
GGTTTTTTGCCACCATCGCAACAACATCACATTCAGCAAATGGCCAACATGCAGCGACTGCGCCGTTGCATCATAGCCGATATAAGCCGTAACCGGCCCCTGCATCAAACAGTCATCCAACCCTTGCAGGTCGGTACAATCGGCCAAAAAACCGCGTTCGATAATTATATTCAAAAATTCAGATTTAGGCTGGTAGGTCATATCGGCTTTGGGTCATGGTTGTTATGTTGATATAGGCTATATCGGGCGCAGCGATGAAACAAAAGGGGCGAGTGATGCATGTCGCAGGAATGATGTCGGGCACATCCCTAGATGGGGTCGATCTGGCGGTGATTGAAACCGATGGGCGCATGATTTTCGGCATCGGTGAAACACGCTATCGCCCCTATACACAGCCTGAACGCGATGCCCTGCGATTGGCCCTTGGCGCATGGCCCGGCGATGGTGCCGTGGCGCGCGCCGCGCATATCGTGGAACAGGCCCATATCGCGATTGCCCAAGGGGTTAAGGCCGATTTGATTGGCTTTCACGGGCAGACCTTGGCCCATGATCCGGCAGGTGGCCGTACGCATCAAGCCGGCGATGGGGGCCGGTTGGCGCAGGCGCTTGG
>CAZPSB010000209.1:620-1819 GCA_964589025.1 uncultured Jannaschia sp.
CCGCCGGGCCGAGGATGCGCCCAAGCGGATGGAACTGGGGCGCACCAGCTTGAGGGTACTGGGGTTGATCGCCAGGCGCTTGGCCGCCCCGTGGCATGGGATTTCCGAACCCATGATGTGCAATCGGGCGGGCAAGGCGCGCCTTTGGCCCCCTTTTATCATTGGGCGGCGGCGCGATATGTAGGGGCCACTGCCCCGGTGGCGGTTTTAAACCTTGGCGGGGTGGGCAATATCACATGGGTTGATCCCACCTGCCCCGCACCCGATGCGCCCGGCGCGTTGGTGGCCTTTGACACCGGACCGGCCAATGCGCCTATGGATGATATCATGGCCATGCGGGGCTTGGGCGCCTATGACAAAGACGGTGCATTGGCGGCGGCGGGCATCGTGGATCAGGCCATTGTCGATCAATTCCTATCAACCCCATTTTTTCAAACCCCACCGCCCAAATCATTGGACCGGTTGGATTTTGCGCAATTGTTGGATGATGTCGCCGCTTTGAATACCGCCGATGCATTGGCCACATTGGCACAATCTGTGGCGGTATCGGTGGGCCAAGGCATGATGCATCTGCCCGCCCGCCCATCTGCGCTATGGGTGACAGGCGGGGGGCGACAAAATGCCACCGTGATGCAGGCCATGGCAGATGTGTTGGATATGCCCGTCATCCCCATCGAACAGGCCGGGCTGGATGGTGATTTTCTTGAAGCCCAGGCCTTTGCCTATCTGGCCGCGCGCGTGGCCCATCGCCACACCATCAGCGCGCCGATGACCACAGGCACCCCATATCCAATGACCGGCGGGCGTCTTTCAACACCCGATTAAACATCAACCCCATGCAGCGCCAAAAGCGTCTTCATCCGCGCTTGTGCCAGATCGGGGTTGATCAATAATCGCGCCTGATCGGCAAGGCGGAACAGTTCGGCATAATGCGCAATCTCACGCGCGGATTGAAACCCGCCGGGCATGATGAAATGCGATTGCATCCCGTTTAGCCAACTTAAAAACGCCACCCCCGCCTTGTAAAATTGCGTCGGGGCCTTGAAAATTTCACGCGACAAAGGCACCGTCGGGGCCAATAATCTATGATAAGTGGCAGTATCGCCTTTGGCCAAGGCCTCTAACGCTTGGGCGGCGGCGGGCGAAATCGCCGCGAAAATGCCCAATAAGGCGTGGGAATAATGCGTGCCATCCCCCGC
>CAZPSB010000210.1:0-1813 GCA_964589025.1 uncultured Jannaschia sp.
GCGAAATGGCGATCGGTTCGATACCCAAACGCCAGGTGCAAATAACGGCGGCAATGGATCAGCAAATGGAAATAACGGTGGTGCGGGGAATGGGGGAGGCGGTGGAGAAAGATTGCTTTGGGGCAGTTGGAATGACTATCCTCATGTGACGCGCACTGGACCAAACGGGCCACAAGAATACGCGGTGATTGGTGATCGGCTTTATTCACAGCATGCAGTTGCGCGAATGCAGCCAAGTGGACAAAGGTATCCTTCCGGTCCACCAGTTGAAGGGCAACCAAATTTGGTTGGTCGGGATCAAACGCCACGATATATCAATCAACCTGGCATCAATAATTGGGATGGAACGCAAAACATTAGAGGGCGTTCAATTTCACCCAATTACGTTGAGGATGTTATTCAAAGTTCAACGCCAGTTCCTCAACCAAACGGCAATTTGAGCTATACTTCTGGTGATGTCGAAGTAATCACAAGCAACGAAGGCCGAGTTGTGACAATAATTACTGGAGGAAATTAAGTGAGTACGGATCACAGCAGATTGCTCAAAGCAATTGATGATTTCCGAAATCATCGGATCGAGTTTTCAGAATACAAGGCTTGGATCATCGGATCGGCTGGTAGTTTGGGGTATGATTTGGGCTATGAAGGCGATTGGTACAATGATCTTGATAGTTGGCTTGAGTACATTGAATTTTGCTATGCGCAAGAGGACTGGCATGAACTTGGTTGTTCACTAGGCGACTTCATTGAAGTTGCGATAAAGGATGAGACTAAACCATTGCGCCTGCCGGTTGAAGACAGGGTTGTGAGAGAACAAATTTTGAAACTTGCTTAACTTGCGGATCACCGTTCCAACTCCCGTGCCACGTTCATCAGCCCCAACTCAACCGCCTTCACCCCGCTAATCTACCCCCATGCGCCTGATCTTTTCCCTTTTTCTGTGCCTCCAGCTTGCGCTTGCGCCACAAGCCCAAGCGGTCACGGACATCACCACGCATATCAACATGTCCACGGGTACCACGCTTGGGGCGAGCACGGGGGATGCATACCGCAACCGGCTTAACCTTATCGGTGCGGGCATCGGGTATCTGTTTTCCGGCGGGGATGCGGCCAATGTCAGTGCGACGTCCAGCGCGGCGATGTTGGATTATGATCATAATTGTGGCGCCTACTGTGAAGACATTGTCATGGCTTTTTCACAGATACGGCATTTACGTGCTATTGAGGATCGTTGCGTGTCGGCTGGTCATTCTGCCGCGGATTGCGCGACCCTTGTCAATGAGGCGGTCGCAGATTATCATGAAGGGCGTGTTGAATTTGCCCAATTTGTGTTGGGCCTTGTGCCTGTTATTGGCGATATTGCCGGCGCGATTGAATGCGTACAAGCCCCCTCAACCCTAACATGCGGCGGGGCATTGGTTGGGGTTGTGCCCGGCTTGGGCGATGCAGGTGGGGTGATTTTGCGCCATGGCGATGAGGTAACCATCGTCACCCGCCAAGGCGACACAATCACAACCCGACCCGCAACCGTAAACGAAATCGCGGGGGCACGGAATGGTGGACGGTTTAGTAGAACAGAGTTTGATCAGCGGTTTAGCGGCCAATTCCGCGATCAAGCGCAAGCTGATGAAGCATATCGGCAATACCGGTTGGCCGCTGAATCGGACACCGAGCTTGTTTTGGGTAGGCTGCCTGACACAGAAGCTGGGGCTCAACTTGGTATGACACGCCTTGATGCCCCGAATGATTTATGGTCGCCGAGTGTAAATGATGCTTTTATCCAAGGTGGAATTGATGCAGGTAGGCCATTTTA
>CAZPSB010000211.1:0-677 GCA_964589025.1 uncultured Jannaschia sp.
TCCTATGCCCATATGGGTGATGTCGGCGCCAATCGGGCAGGCAATTTCACCTTAGGCTGTGCCTGATGATCAGGGCGGCCATGACATAAAGTTGTTGCTCAAAAACAGGAGAATAACGATGCAAGCCTATGATTTTGCACCCCTTTATCGCGCCAGCATTGGGTTTGACCGCGTGGCAGATATGTTTGACCGCGTCTTGACCCAAGACAATCGCGCGGCCAGTTACCCCCCCTATAATATCGAAAAACGCGATGATCATGAATACCGCATATCGGTTGCCGTGGCCGGGTTTTCGGGCGAAGATTTAAGCGTGGAACAGCGCGAACAAGAATTGATCGTGACCGCACGCAAAGCTGACAAAGACACAGATCGCACCTATTTACATCGTGGCATTGCCGCCCGTGCCTTTGAAAAACGGTTTCAATTGGCCGATCATGTGCGCGTCACGGGGGCCGCACACCAAAATGGGATGTTGCATATTGATCTGGTGCGCGAAGTGCCTGAGGCTTTGAAACCGCGTCAGATCGAAATCAGATCGCATGACGCCCACCTGATTGAGGCCGCGCAGGCCTAAGACCTTTGTTATAAGATGCTAAAGAAAAAGGGCGGCTTGGGCTGCCCTTTTTTGGTGGGTCAAAACCATTGCCCCGGTTCCATCAGACCCAAATCCATCAATT
>CAZPSB010000211.1:687-1396 GCA_964589025.1 uncultured Jannaschia sp.
GGATGACCATTCAAAGGGGCTGGATTTAGTCCAATGAAAACGCCCCATGCCATGATTTGATTTTTCTTTTTGAATTAACATTTTGGCCATCCGAAACGAACAAATTGCCCCCGTTGGTGAATGATGACCGCAGGTTTGATAGGTGTTCATTTCTTCTTGGCTTAGCTTATGTGAATTGCGCATCCACAAATCCCCGGTGGATTTGAACAAACCGACCCGGTCAATGCGGCGGTCTTCGGGGTGCAGGTGATCTTGGAAACGCCAATGCAGCCCGCCATAAAAGTTCAATTGTCGTTCGCGGGTTTTGCCTGTGTTATCAATTCGATTTTCGGCGTAATATCCGATACTATCTAGCATGGCCGTGTCCAAAGACAAGGCATTGGGCGGGGCGCATGAATCTTGTGTGTATAAATCAACGACATAAGTAAGGGCCGATTGACGCCTTTCAGAATCAAGAAAAGTCGTCAGATCCGATATTTTGCGCGTTTCGCAAAACGGATAGAATAGATATTCGGCGTTGAAACAATAATGGATCCATTCACCGGGTAGTTTGGAAATCAAGATATTAACGGCATCACGAAACATGTTTGGGCGATGTGTTACCGCGCGGATAATATATTGCGGCGCGTTTGAAGATGCAGGCGGGGAGGGGATGTAAATTTCGATCGGTGCAACAACAAAGACCTGCCGAAACCCCAATTGATGAACA
>CAZPSB010000211.1:1406-1795 GCA_964589025.1 uncultured Jannaschia sp.
ATGATGCAAGGTGGATTTGATTTCAACCCGGTCTTCAATAATGACCATGGCCGCCGGGCCTGTGCCAAATGTGCCAAGGCGGGTGTTTCTAAATTCGTCTAAATCATAAAATTCCACGTTTGGCCCATTCATTATATAAAAGGCATTGTTTGTATATGATCCACCTGTGATCTGTGCATTGCAAGTGGTTGATGTCACTTTATCTATGCGATAAGGCCGTTGGGATATACACTTACCAGGGCGTTTTTAGCGATGACTGTACAAAAGAAACTTTTTGTCAAAAGCTATGGCTGTCAGATGAATGTCTATGACAGCGAAAGAATGGCCGAAACCCTGGTGGCCCAAGGCTATGCGCAGGTTGATACGCCCGAAGATGCCGATATGATTTT
>CAZPSB010000212.1:0-1772 GCA_964589025.1 uncultured Jannaschia sp.
AAAAACTGCACCGTGCCGTCATTTTCAAACAGATTGCGCCAAATCGGTTCCATGGCCCACATCCCCGGAGGGGTAAGCCCGCCCGCCATCAAAGGCCAATCCACATAATTGCGGCCCGCATCAATCCCGGCGACCAAAGCCCCCACCAGAATTTGTATGAATGTCAGATGCAACAGGCCCGATGACATGCCTTTTAGCGCATGATCCCCGTCGCGACGTGCACGGATCAAGGCCACATCATCGCGTGATAATTTGAAAATATACCATGCAATCAAAGATAAAATGAAAAAGGCAACCCCAAGATGGATCGCTAAGCGATACGAGGCCACATCCAGCATGCCCGGCGCAAGACCCGATGACACCATCCACCACCCGATTGCGCCCTGAAACCCGCCAAGCGCACCCAGCATAACAAACCGCCCGGCCCATCCGCGCGGCATGGAATGGGTGGCCAACAAGATCACAAACCCCAAGGCCCAAACAAGGCCAATCACCCGGCCCAATTGCCGGTGGCCCCATTCCCACCAATAGATGAATTGAAATTCGGTCAGGCTCATGCCGCGGTTTTGGGTTTGATATTCGGGAATGGCGCGATAGGCGTCAAATTCTGCGGCCCAATCTTGGGCAGATAAAGGCGGAATGGCCCCCGAAATTGGCGCCCATTCGGTGATAGACAGGCCCGAATCGGTTAATCGCGTTAATCCACCCACCGCAATCATGATAACAACCAGCGCAAACAAAATCTTCAACCATAGCCGTGCCGCCCATCTGGCGTGCGCATTGTCGCCAGATATGTCTTGCGGTGTGGGTTTGGGTGGGTCTTGGGGGGTGGTGACTTCTTGAAAAATGCTGCGCTGTGATGGCATTGAAAATCTCCTTTATTTCAAAGGGCATGTAGCGCTAACCGCCTTACGATTCAAGAAAACTTAGCCCGATAAAAATACCCATGCCATAAAGGCCGATATCAAAACGGGTTGATGCAGCAGATAAATCAGCAGGCTATAGCGCCCCGGCCAGGCCAATGGGCGCGCCCATCGCCTATCGGGTGCCATCATTGAAAATCTGTGCCACCATACCCGCCCTGATGCCCATTTCGCGCAGGCCATGCCAAATAAAAACGGCGATAGCCAAGGAAAAACCGGCACATAATCAAGCGCGACCACCGGCGTCACATGCAAGCCAAGCCATATCAAAGCCGGGTGTAAAAAAACATCAGACCTCCATATATAAGGCACAATCGCTATGATCAGGGCCAATGCCGCAATACCGAAAACAGGCAAGCGCAACGCCAGTATCCCCATCACCCAAGCCGCCGCAATCATGTGCAAAATGCCAAAAAAGATAAAGGCATTGGGTTGAAACAGATAGCTGCCAATCGATACGCATAATGCCGACGCCGCGACCATTACAAACCGCCGCAGGAATGCGCCGCGCCTTAGATGCGCCCCATGTGCCAACCATAGGCTGACACCTGACAGAAACAAAAACGCCCCCGCCGTCAATAGCGCCAATGCCCGCCACGGCATTGAAATCGCCGTGCCCGGTGGCACATATCCAAATAATTCAAGATCAAACACAAAATGATAGAGGATCATCATGATGATCGCACCCGTGCGGGCGGCATCTAACAAAAAAATTCGGTTTGGTTTTGGATTTACTGGCATCACGCATCCCGGCGTCGAAATGATAAGCGTTCTATTAAAATCTGTTTGATTTTAATGGCGCGGTTGACGGGGCTCGAACCCGCGACCCCCGGCGTGACAGGCCGGTAC
>CAZPSB010000213.1:0-1053 GCA_964589025.1 uncultured Jannaschia sp.
AAATAAAATGATATAGGTCGAAGAAACCGCCGTTGTCGGCCCCAAAATCCCGGCATCAGAATACACATGCCCAAAAAACCGTTGCCAGCTATAGGGGTTTTGTACCGCTAAAATACCGGGCAAAAGATGCGCGGTAAATGTATATACCAAAAACACGCCCGTGATAATCACAAGCGCAATCCCCGCAACGCGCCGCGTCAATTCTAAAATCATCGCCGCCCCTGCGGTTGCCGCAAAGGCCACACCAATTGGCACAAAGGGCGTGCCAACCGAATTGCGCGCCGCCGTTCCATAGATCGCAATCAGGTATATTGCGACACATCCCGCACAAAGTGCCAGAACACCATCAGAAATGGCAAAGGCATCGCGGTTGCGGCGTTCAAACCACCCGGTAATCAATGCGCCAAATGTGGCAATCAACAAAGGAATGCCGAACCAAGTGATTTCTTGGTTATAAATATCAGTGCCGGGAAAAGCCGCCCATGTGGTGCGCCCGCCCATTTCGGGCAAGGTTCCCGAATGGATCAGCGCGCCAAATTGAATGGCGGTGATGGCTGCAATCAGGGCCGGGATACCAAACAGGGCCGCGCCCATGCTGATATAGGGTGTGGTTTTGGGCCGGTGCGTTTGATCCAAGGCAAAACCATGCGCGGCAAATATCAAGAAACCTAACCCCAATGCGCCCGCAATATGCACGATACGGAAATTCCAGGTTTCCAATGGAAATTGCGGTAAAAACGCGATTTCAATCCCCGTCAAAGCCGAAATAGAAACCCCGTTCAAGGCAATCATATGAAACCCGGCATAGATCGTTGAAATAAGGGCAATCACCACATAGGCCCTGCCGGTAAACAGCCTGCGATTGGGTTCGATCGGGTCTTCGTCAACGCCTTCGGCAAGAACGCGATCTTGGGTTTGATCCTGGGTGTGTGTGTGGGTCATATCGGCCTCGTTTCATATATAGGCAAAGGCGGTTTAGTCATGGATGGATAAAATGTCATCAATCGGTTTTTTGATTTTGGCCACCGCCGGGATTGTTGCATTATCGGCGGG
>CAZPSB010000213.1:1063-1750 GCA_964589025.1 uncultured Jannaschia sp.
ACGGCCAAGATCATGGTGGGCTTTTCCGATGCCGGACGATCAAGGGCGGTGTTTAAGAATTTCATAGGGTTTGGCGTGTGGGTCAAAACACTTAGCCCCGCGTGATGCAAAGCCCAGATTAGAAACCCGGTGGCGATGCCCACGCTTTCTGGTACATAGTAATGTTTGAATTTTGTGCCATCGTCAAATACGCCCCATCGTTGTGCGAAAATCACAATCAACCAGGGTGCGAGGGTCAAATGGGGTTTGTCTGCGGTTGTGCCAATGGGTTCAAGCGCACGGATCCATTCATCGCCCGCGCCGCCGGCATAGAATTTACGTTCTTCTTCTTCGGCTGCATGGCGGATACGCGCCTTGAGCGCGGGGTTTGAAATGGCCACAAAATGCCAAGGCTGATGATTGGCCCCTGATGGGGCGGTGCCTGCGGCCTGAATACAGGTTTTGATGATATCAGCAGGAATGGTGTGTTCAGTTCCTGGAATTTTTTCCAGATCCGGACGGCCATGCTTAAAACCACGAAAATTCACTTCTTCGCACATTACGCCAGTTATATGATCATTATCTGTGAGAATCTCTACAAATGTCCTTCCTGGATAAATTTGAACACCTTCTTCCTCGGCAACTGATATTTCCCATTGAAAACCGGGCATCTCCCCACGCGGTTCTAAACAAACCATTCGAACTTCT
>CAZPSB010000214.1:0-1731 GCA_964589025.1 uncultured Jannaschia sp.
CCCCACCCCCGGGGGACAGGCTCCCCTCAACCCCCTGCGCAATCAGGCGATCATACAGCGCGGCGTAATCTTGCGGCCCGGCCTGAATGGCGGGCATCGCGCGTGTGGCCATCAAGATGATTTGACCGCCTGCGGTTTCAATCACCTCCATTTGTTGCATATAGGCGGCGGCAATAGCATCAAGGCCGGTCAATGTGGCAGGATCAACCCCATCGGTGCCCGCCCCGCAGGCCACGCGTGGGGCAAGGGGGTGGGCCTTTGCCGCATCCATCGTGCGGATGATCAATTCACGCGCCGTGGGCCAATCCACGCCCATGCCGCGTTGGGCAGTGTCCATTGCCTCGGCCAGGCCAAGGCCTTGATCCCATAGCATCTGCCGAAAGCGCAGCGTTGCATCCCAATCCACCGCCCCGCGCCCATGCCATGGGTCGCGTTCGGCCAATGGGTCACTAATGACATGCGCAGCCGCAAAGGCCGTACGCGTCAGCGCAACACCCGGCGCGCGCGGGATCAACGGATCACCTTTGGGCGTATAATCCTGCAATGTGCCGTCATATGTGGGCAATAACATCGGCCTATCCTTTCGCATCCTTGCGGATCATATCGGCGGCCTTTTCGCCAATCATGATGGCCGCAGCATTGGTGTTGGATGAAATCACATTTGGCATGATCGAATTATCGACAATCCGTAAACCCGCCAGCCCGTTAAAACGCAGGCGCGTATCGACCACCGCCCTGTCATCGCTGCCCATTCGGCATGTGCCCACACAATGATGCGAGGTCTTGGAATGCGCGCAGATAAAGTTGAAATAATCCTCATCCGTTTTCACATCCGGGCCAGGCAGATATTCGGCCCGGATATAAGGTTTTAGCGGATCCTGCGACAAGATATCTTGGGTCACTTTCAAACCACGGATCGACATATCGCGGTCTTGCGGATCAGACAGGTAATTGGGGTCAATCAACGGCATATCCTTGGGATTGGCCGATTGCAGGCGCACCGTCCCGCGTGATCTGGGCCGCAAATAACAGGAATTCAGCGTCACACCACCATTGGGCATGGCGGCCACGCCGGCCTCGATCCCGGTGCCGAGGCCAAGATGAAATTGCAAATCAGGCGATCGCGCATCGGGGTCGGCATACCAAAACCCACCCGTTTCAAACAGGCTAGAGGCCACAGGCCCCGTGCGCGAAAACAGATATTGCAGCCCCGCCAATGCCGACATGTGCAATTTGGCATAGCGATCATAGGTGTGGGGGCCGGTGACTTCGCAAATGCAATAAAGATCAAGGTGATCTTGTAGGTTTTCGCCAATTTCAGGCTGATCATAGATCACATCAATACCCAAATCGCGCAGATGATCCGCCGGGCCAATACCCGATAATTGCAACAGGCGTGGTGATCCAATCGCGCCCGCGCTTAGGATTGTTTCACCCCCGGCCATCAGGCGGGTGCCATCGGCCATTTCAACCCCTTTGACCGCGCCATTTTCCACAATCAACCGGCGCAGTTGGGCGTTATATTGAATGGTCAAATTACGCCGCCGTTTATTTGGGGCCAAATAGGCCATCGCCGCCGATGATCGGCGCGCATTGCGTTGGGTCAGTTGATAAAACCCGACACCATCCTGCATTTCGCCATTCATATCCATATTACGAGGGATGCCAAGGGCGGCGGCGGCCTGAAAATAGGCCTCACAAATCGGCAAAGGCGCAATGGGTTGCGACACG
>CAZPSB010000215.1:0-1723 GCA_964589025.1 uncultured Jannaschia sp.
AGATTGGTGGAATCCGGCCCGGCAGGCGGGGCAGTTTTCGCCGCCCATATCGCCGCGCGATATGGGTTGGATAAAGTCTTATCTTTTGACATGGGCGGCACCACGGCCAAGATTTGCCTGATTGAAAACCAAACGCCCAAAACATCGCGCGTGTTCGAAGTCGCCCGCACCTATCGGTTCAAAAAAGGATCAGGCATGCCGATTTCGATCCCCGTGATTGATATGGTTGAAATTGGCGCAGGCGGCGGATCATTGGCACATGTGGATGCGATGCGCCAAATTCGGGTGGGGCCACAAAGCGCGGGGTCCGAACCTGGCCCGGCCTGTTACGGGCGGGGCGGCGGGCGCGCGGCTGTTACCGATGCCGATCTTGTGATGGGCAAACTGGACCCTGACAATTTCGCCGGCGGGTCCATTGCGTTGCATCCCGATCAATCCCGCGCCGCATTACACGCAGATATTGGTGCCACATTGGATATGGATGCCACACAGGCCGCCTTTGGCCTGGCCGAGGTTGTGGATGAAAACATGGCCAATGCCGCGCGTGTACACGCCGTTGAAAATGGCCAAGACCTTGGCGAATATACCATGATTGCCTTTGGCGGTGCGGCGCCGCTTCATGCGGGGCGCTTATGCGAAAAACTTGGCATTGAACGCATGTTGGTGCCCCCCGGCGCAGGCGTGGGTTCGGCCATTGGGTTTTTGCGCGCCCCCTTTAGCTTTGAGGCCAACCGTTCAGTTTACATGCGACTGAGCGATTTTGACCCGCGCCGCATTCGCGATCTGTTAAACGATCTGAAAAACGAAGCCACAGGCTTTGTCCGCAGTTGCGATGAAACCAGTGATATTCTATCACAATTCAAGGCCTATATGCGCTATAGCGGGCAGGGTTGGGAAATTCCGATTGACCTGACAGAAGATCAGGCCATGCACCCCGATGCCGCCATATTTCAAACCCGGTTCGAAGATGAATATACCAAATTGTTCGGGCGGGTTGTGGCGAGCATGGATATTGAAATCACCGTTTGGGCCGTGAATGCCACCACCCCGCCCAAAGCGGTTGATCGGGTTGGCCCAATGCAGGGCGATATTGAACCCAAACCCCAAAAAACCCGCCCCCTGTTTGACCCCGCCTTAGGCGATTATCTGGATGCGCAGGTGGTGGGGCGCACCCATATGACACCGGGCCAACGCGCATGTGGGCCTGCGGCCATCACCGAAAACGAAACCACCATCATCATCCCCGCCAGCCGCGATGCCATCTGCCAACCCGATGGGTGTATTGATGTCGTGATGAAAGGACAAACGCCATGACGCAGGCCCCTTTGAAAGTTGCGTATCAGATCATGTGGAACCGCCTGATATCGGTTGTCGAAGAACAGGCGCAGGCCCTTATTCGCACGGCTTTTTCAACCTCGGTCCGCGAGGCAGGCGACCTATCTGCCGGGGTTTATGACACCCAAGGCAATATGTTAGCCCAAGCCGTGACCGGCACACCGGGCCATGTCAATGCCATGGCCGATTCAGTGGCACATTTCATTCGTCGCATTGGCCGGGCCAACATGTTTGAGGGCGATATCTATATCACCAATGACCCATGGGAAGGCACCGGCCATTTGCATGATATCACCATGCTTACCCCATCATTCAAAGATGGCATATTGGTGGGCTTTTTCGCCTGCACAGCCCATGTCGTCGATATTGGCGGGGGCGGGGGCGGCGG
>CAZPSB010000216.1:0-1697 GCA_964589025.1 uncultured Jannaschia sp.
AAACTGCGCTTAGATGTGGGGATGAGAGGTTGGCGCGGGCAGGCGTCTCGCCAACCCGGTCAGGTCCGAAAGGAAGCAGCCGTAACGAGCCACGCTTGGGTCGTTGTCCAGCCTCTCACCTTATTTCCTTTATTGATTCGATCTGAACAAGGGTGGGTTTTGCGCCCCTGCCGAAGATTAATCATAGATTAACCAATATGGCCTAGGCCATATCTATGATACAGATTTTCGTTTTGATTATAGCCCTGAACACCACCCCGCCTGATGCCATGCCATCAGGCCCATCTTGGATGATTCGGGATGATGAATTCGCGCATATCATGATTGCCATGCCGCCTTATTGCGACGATGCCATGCGGATTGTGACCACGATTTCCGAATTGTCGCGCTATCGCGATGATGGGTTTGGGTCACGCCATCTATTAGACGGTATTTTGTATCACGGGTGCAGTGGGGCGGTTCGGGATGCGTGGCGAATCATAGACCCGGTTTTTACAGTATTTGACGTCAAACGCGCCGTTCTTGCAGAACTTGCGGGCGAATCATCGCCCCCCCTTGCGGCGCCCCCGATCATCTGGCCCGCGCTGGATGAAAATTGTGATTTGGATCGCGTGGGCGATATATCCCACCCCGATAATATAGGGGTGAGATTACATTTTGCGCTGACGACATTCGATTTCAAAACCCAGCGGCATTGGTTTTTCACCACAGATTTATACAGGCGGTTTGAAACCATATTATTGCACTGCCCACCCCAAGTGCAGCAGCGCATTTTTTATGCTGACACGATGCTTAGCGGGGAACAGACACCGTAACACCATCCAATCGGCATTGGTTCAATTCATCGCGCAATTGGGTGGCGCGTTGCCTGGCTTGTGCCTGAAGGCCCAAAACACTATTGCGCCGCCGAGAAATAATCATGACATCCCTGCGGCCTGCAGGGGTGCGGATGCCCAATATGCGATCATTATCGGCCGCGTATATACTGGCATTTAACGTTTCAATCAAACGATCCCGCCGCTGTATCTCAGCAATCAATTCTTCTAATTCTCGGGCGGTGTCGCGGCAGGATCGCACGCGGGATGGCGATGGACCTTGGGGGGTATCGCTGCCGTCTTTGATACTATGATGGGCCTGATGGGGTTGGCCGGTTATCTGGGATGTGTTGAATGCCTGATTGCGCAGGGCTGTTTTGATTCGGGTGATATCCAATGTTGCCTCCTTGAATTTTGGTAGGGCGGACAATGGCATAGGGGATTTAACGCTTGGTTCAAAAACCGCCACCATCGCGCGGTGGTCTTGAAAATCCGGCAGGCCAAAGGCCCGCACCCCCAAAGCGATGATGCATATTGAAAAGCCACGCAATCCCTGCCACCAAAGGATATGGCAGAACACACACCAAACCGTGTTATCACAACACTTCTAGCCCTGTTTCTAGGGCTGATGAGCCTGGCCGCCATCACTATATGGGGCATGGTCTTGATCTTGGGTGAGGGCATGGCAGGCCTGATGGGCGGCTTGGGCCTAAGCCTGATTGCGGTTTTCGTGGCGCTGCATATTCCGGCGGCCATTGTGGGGGTTTTGCTGTGGCATTGGGTGCGGCATGATATATCCTTGGCCAACCGGGTTTTGCTGGCGGGGGCGACGCTTTATTTTGTGGCTGCCATCGGGATTGGGGCATTTTCACCCGTGATTGC
>CAZPSB010000217.1:0-1677 GCA_964589025.1 uncultured Jannaschia sp.
TTGGCCTATAGTGTTGAAAACATTTATGACACCTGCCAGCATTTGATGGATAATGGCGTAACCATTAACCGCCCGCCGCGCGATGGGCGCATGGCCTTTGTGCGGTCGCCTGACAATGTGTCGATTGAATTGCTGCAACAAGGCGACGCCCTGCCTGTGGCCGAACCTTGGGAATCGATGCCCAATACCGGCCATTGGTAATCAGGTATCAAAGATCGGCAACAGGGCCACGGCAATGCGGCGCCCTTCGGCCAGCAGCACATTATAGGTGCGGCAGGCGGGGGGCGTTGCCATCACCTCAACCGCGATACCAAGATCCATCGCCACGCTGCGCAGGGGTTTTGGCATCGTGGAAATACGATTGCCCATCCCCAACAAGATCACATCAATATCGCCGGCCAGTGCAGCCAAAAATGCGGTATCCTCTGGCCCCTGCCAAGCCTGCACACCATTTGGTGAAATGACCACCGGCCCGCGCAGCACCTGATCTTGGATACGAAAAAAACCCGGCCCGTAACTGTCAATCGGGGGGCCATTGTCAAAGCGCATATCGTGCATCTGCATGGTGTTCGCCTTTATCAATCTGCATCTTTCAGGCCGGGTATAGGCCATACAGGCCAACGGCAAAACCTGTATTTTCACTTGATAAAGTGGTGAGCCCTACAGGATTCGAACCTGTGACCCACTGATTAAAAGTCAGTTGCTCTACCAACTGAGCTAAGGGCCCACTCTTGGCGGTGTGACTAAGCAAGCGCGCCACACCCGTCAAGCGAAAAGCGACATGTTTTCACGATTGGGGGGATTTAATTGTCATCCATCTGGCGTTATATCCAGCCAGACAATCATATCGAGTACACCAATATGGGCCTTCCCTTTCATAAAATGCACGGGCTTGGAAATGACTTTGTGGTCATTGACGCAAGACATGTGCCGGTTGATATGACCCCCAATCTGGCCCGTTTGATTGCCGATCGTCATTTTGGCGTTGGGTTTGATCAACTGGCCCTGATAACCGGGGCCGATCATGCCGATTTCGGATTGGTGTTTTATAATGCCGATGGGTCGCAATCGGCGGCCTGCGGCAATGCCACGCGATGTGTGGCGCGCCATGTGATGGGCCAAACGGGCCAAACCGCGCTTTGTATTCAAACCGCGCATGGCGTGCTGGCGGCGCATGATGCGGGCGGGGGTATGACATCGGTCAATATGGGGCCACCGGTGTTAAACCCCGCCGCCATTCCGATTGCGCCGGTTGATGATATTGATCACCTGCCGATTGCGGGCAATCCGATTGCAACGGGTATGGGAAACCCGCATTGCACCTTTTTTGTCAATGACGCAACGCAAATTGATCTTGCCGCCAAAGGCCCAAAAATCGAACATCATCCATTGTTTCCGCAACGCACCAATGTGCAATTTGCATCCTTGATTGCGCCCAATCACCTGCGGGTACGGGTGTGGGAACGCGGCGCGGGGGTGACGATGGCATCGGGGTCGTCCTCATGTGCGGTGGCGGTGGCCGCCATGCGGCGCGGCCTGACGGGGCGGCAGGTGATGATCACATTAGATGGCGGTGATTTGCAGATTGATTGGCGTGATGATGGCGTCTGGATGACGGGGCCAAGCATGCATGTGTTTTCCGGCATATTAACGCAAGAATTTTTGCAAAATGCAGGT
>CAZPSB010000218.1:0-1658 GCA_964589025.1 uncultured Jannaschia sp.
TGGAACATAAAATGACCCTGCGCATTGGGCGGTCGCATGGTATTCACGCCGAACCGGTGACGATGGGCCTGACATTCGCGCGATTTTACGCAGAAATGGATCGCAACAAGGCGCGCCTGCAGGCCGCGCGTGCCGAAATTGCAACCGGTGCTTTGTCTGGCGCGGTAGGCACATTCGCCAATATCAACCCCGCGGTTGAAGCGCATGTTTGCGCGCAATTGGGCCTAACCCCCGAACCCATCAGCACCCAAGTCATCCCCCGCGACCGCCACGCGATGTTTTTTGCCACGCTTGGGGTGATTGCATCGTCAATTGAAAATATCGCCACCGAAATCCGGCATATGCAACGCACCGAGGTGTTAGAGGCCGAAGAATTTTTTTCAGCCGGGCAAAAGGGATCATCGGCAATGCCGCATAAACGCAACCCGGTTTTGACAGAAAACCTAACGGGATTGGCGCGGTTGGTGCGGTCTGCCGTGGTGCCTGCGATGGAAAATGTGGCGCTGTGGCATGAACGCGATATTTCGCATTCCTCGGTTGAACGCATGATCGGCCCGGATGCCACCGTGACGCTTGATTTTGCATTGGCGCGTTTAACGGGTGTCATTGAAAAACTGGTTGTTTATCCTGAAAATATGATGGCCAACTTGAACAAGCTGCAAGGTTTGGTCAATTCACAGCGCGTTCTTTTGGCCCTGACACAGGCCGGCATCAGCCGCGAAGATGCCTATCGTTTGGTACAACGCAATGCGATGAAGGTTTGGGAAGACCAAAAAGATTTCAAAACCGAACTTTTGGCCGATGCTGATGTGATGGCCGCGCTAAGTGCCGATGCGATCGAAGATTTATTTGATCTGGCCTATCACACAAAACAGGTTGATACGTTGTTTAAACGGGTGTTTGGCGACGGATGATTTGAAGGTTTTGCTATGCTGAACAAAGGCCGGGTTCATTACCCGGCCTTTTGATTATGCACATCAATTTACGTCAGGGCGGCGCAAAATTCCTGAATACGGGTGCAGGCCTTGCGCAGGTTTTCATCCGATGTGGCGTAACTGACGCGAAAGGCAGGTGATAGGCCAAATGCCCCGCCGAACACAACCGCAACGCCTTTTTCTTCCAGCAAGGCCTTGGCAAAGGTTTCATCACAATCAATCACCACACCCCCTTGGGATGTTTTGCCGATGCATCCAGTGATTGAGGGATAGACATAGAACGCGCCTTCGGGCACGGGGCAGGTGATGCCCGGCGCGGCGTTCAACATATCAACCACCATATCGCGGCGACGTTTGAAGGTTGCGTTATTGGTGGCGATGTAATCTTGCGGGCCGTTCAATGCCTCAACCGCGGCCCATTGGCTAATGGAACAGGGGTTTGATGTGGATTGCGATTGAATTTTGCGCATCGCTTTGATCACATCCTCGGGCCCGGCGGCATAGCCAATACGCCAGCCGGTCATCGCATAGGCTTTGGAAACGCCATTGCAGGTTAGCGTGCGATCATAAAGCGCCGGTTCGATCTGGGCAGGGGTGGCAAATTTGAACCCATCATAGGTCAGGTGTTCATACATGTCATCGGTCATGACCCACACATGCGGGTGGCGTAGCAACACATCGGTCAAGGCCTTTAATTCCGCCGCCGAATACCCCGCGCCTGTG
>CAZPSB010000219.1:0-1623 GCA_964589025.1 uncultured Jannaschia sp.
GCCGCGTGGGTGACACCGCCCACCATAATCGTGCGGCCCCGCCGCCACCATAGGCCGGGCATATAGGCGCCGCCGCGTAATGTGGGCGCCTTTAGTCGTATCAAAAACCCGCCCGCCGGTTTGAATGCCAAAATCCCACGATCCACCGATGCGATTTCATCCATTTCGGCCAAAACGCGGCCTTTGGCGTCGCGTAATGTGGTTTTGGTCAATTCCAACCGCACTGATGTGGCCCGCCACATCACCCACGCGAAATAAAAACATCCCCCCCCAAGGCCCACTAAAAACACCATCCACCCCCATATTTGGGGCGGTTGCACGGCGGCGATATAAAGCAAGATAAACCCCAATAATGCGATGGCGGCCACCGCACTTATGCGGCGGGCGGGGTTTGGATCAATAAACCCTATGATTGTATCATCGGTGATCTTTTGTGCCATACCCTGCCCTATTTATAATCAACACATGGCGAATGCATTACCCGCGCCGCACTTTGATTTCACCACCCTGTTCTTCGGGTTCGTCATCCGTCATTTCCGCCGGAAATCCCGGCGCGCGGATATCAAGGCCGGTTTGATCCTCTAATCTGCGAATGATATTGGGCGATAATTCGCGCGGGCCATATCGGGTGATGCCATCATTGAAAATGTCAATCAAGACCGGGTTAAGATCAAGCGCAACCCCCGCCCGATTGGCGACATCTTGAAACAGGCCAATATCTTTGGCCACCAGATCCATCGTGAAACTGATATCACGCGATCCGTTCAAAATCACCTGGCTTTCGGTTTCATGCACAAAGGATGTGCCCGATGAAATGCGAATGGCCTCATATGCGGTGGCAAGATCCATGCCCGCCCCTTTGGCCACGGTCAGGGCCTCGGCGCAACTAACCAAATTGGCGGTCGCCAAATAATTGGTGATCACCTTTAACACACTGGCCGATCCCACAGGCCCGGTATGCAACACACGCCGCCCCATTGTGGTCAGCAAGGGCAAAACACGGTCAAACACATCGCGCGCGCATCCAGCAAAGATAGATATATTGCCCGTGGCCGCACGGTGGCACCCGCCCGAAACCGGGCAATCCACGGCAAACCCGCCTTTGGCTGATACTTTATCGGCCAGGCGTTTGACCTCGGCGGTGTCGGTTGTGCTCATCTCAAGCCAGATATCGCCGGGCTGCATCCCATCCAGCAGGCCATCCGCGCCTTCGACCACGGCGGCAGAAATATCAGGGCGCGGCAGGCAGGTAATCACCATATCGCAGGCGCGCATCATATCCGCAGCCGTCGGTGCAGACCCTGCGCCTTGGGCCACGAAATCGGCAACCTTTTCGGCATCCAAATCCAACACTGTGATATCCACCCCATTGCGCAACAAGGTGGCCGCCAATTTGCCCCCCACATTGCCCAAACCAATAAACCCGATTTTCATAGTCATCTTCCTTGCCTGTACGATTATGTTAGTTTTTCGCAAACATGCCCAAAAAGCGAGCCTTTATTTGCATTTGTGCAAAACTGCACACCCGCCCTATACCCATGCAAGTTGTACGATACCGGGCAATGGCTATTGTAAAGATCACGGCAGGAAAGGAAAACGCCCATGTCCATTCGCCCGATTTTA
>CAZPSB010000220.1:0-485 GCA_964589025.1 uncultured Jannaschia sp.
CGCGGTCTTTACCCATTTTGGCCCTATCTTGGCGGGCGGGCAATTATTGCTTGCCTCGGGCGATGACACAATTCGTCTGCATTCCCCCCAAAGTGGTGATATCACGCGCATATTGGATTTGCCGGGCGGTGCGGCGGCGCACCCGATTGTGGTAGATGGCACATTATTGGTCGTCAGCACCAATGGCAATCTATACGCCTATCGTTAATCAAAAGGCGCGTTTGATGATCGAAACGCGCCTTTTGGGTGATGCGTGATATATCAGTTTAGGCCAAGATCAAGAAGATCACGAATGTCATCTTCACGCGTGCCCGCCACGATGCGCCCCAATTCATCTTGGCCGCGCAATACCAACAAAGTGGATCGGCGGGGAATGGCATAGCGTTCGACAATGTCAGACCCTTCAAAACGATCCCAATCCACACGAACAAAGGTCATCGCGGCGTCATAGGCGGGGTTTGCGCTGCGCAGGGTCTGAATAATGC
>CAZPSB010000220.1:495-1615 GCA_964589025.1 uncultured Jannaschia sp.
CGACGGCTCGACCGCCTCGAAGCAGGGCGTGCGGATCTTCTTCGCCGAGGACGCGCGGGCGGTGTTCCGCCTTTCGGGAACCGGAGCGTCCCGCCGTTCGCACAAATGTAGGTCATCGCGGCGTCATAGGCGGGGTTTGCGCTGCGCAGGGTCTGAATAATGCGATCTTGGCGGCGGCAGGTTGAACACCATTCGGCGTAGTAATCCACAAAAACGGTTTCGCCTTGGGCTAGGCGTTCTGCAACAAGGCCGGGCATATAGGCGATATGCGTGGCAGTGGCATGGCCAACCAAGGGCAGTGCGGTCAGGGCGCTGGCCCCGATTAGAATGTCACGACGGTTCATGAAAATTTTCCTTTTGTGCAATTACAAAGCAACAGATAGATCTTGCAGCCAAATTGGCATGATATCCAACATCCAAGCCTCGGCCATGTGATGCCAGCGCAATAAAATTGCGATGCCGACAAAGATGAACACCGCGCCCAGAATGGGGCGTGACAGATGCGCCACCCGGCGCAGCAGGGCCATATTGCGGTGCAATACCGATTGCGCCCCATATCCAAGCACCACCATCACCGACCCGATACCAAAGGCAAAGGCCACCATGATACCAAAGGCACGCAGCACATCATCGCCTTGGCTGGCCAATGATATTGCGCCGCCTAATGTGGGGCCGACGCAGGGGCTCCAGACGGCGCCAAGTAAAACCCCACCCAAAAATTGGCCCCCCCATCCATCGCGGGGCAGGCTGTGTATCTTTTGATCGGCACCGGCAGAAACCCCGGCTGTGGCGGTGGCAAATATGCGCGATGCAGGGGGAATGACCAGAACAATCCCGAATAAGATCATCATGATTGCCCCGGCTTGTGCGAGCGTGTTTTCATCTAATCCGACCAAATGCCCCGCCGCCACCACACCAAAGCCAAGCGTGACAAAGGCCAAGCCCATACCGGCGGCCAAGGCCAGCGGGCCAAAGCGGCTGGCATTCAGGGCACCGGCCAGAACAATGGGCAAAACCGGCAACACACAAGGGTTAATCAGCGTCAAAAGCCCCGCGCCATATGCAAATATAAATTCCATATCTTTACATGGCGCAGCCCGCGCGATTTGTCATCACACAG
>CAZPSB010000221.1:0-1603 GCA_964589025.1 uncultured Jannaschia sp.
CCGCTTTCTGCGCCCGATCGGCGGCGTGTAATATCGCCTGCATCTGCGCCAATATATGCGCTTTGTCTTGGCCTGACGGATTATAGCCCCAGTTTTGGCGAAAATGATAACTGCCGCGATTGGGCCAATGCAATTGATAAATATCAATATAATCTGTCTGCAAGCGATGCAATGATGCATCTAATGCGGTTTCAAATGTTTCGGGCGTTATATCTTGGCCCATACGCACAAAAGCCCCGTTTTTGCCGGTGATCTTGGTGGCCAATACATAATCACCCCGGCGCGCGGGGTTGGCGGCATTCCATTCACCCAAGATGCGTTCACTATCACCCACGGTTTTTGCCAAAACCGGGTTGACCGGGTACATTTCAGCGGTGTCAACAATGTTGATCCCGGCCTCAAGCGCCATGTCCATTTGCCGATGCGCATCCGAAGCCGAGGTTTGTCGGCCCCATGTCATCGTGCCAAGGCAATAATCGGTGATTTGGGTATCGGTTTGGCCCAAAGATATATGTCGCATATCAATTCCTTATCTTACAAATTATATAATTTCGTATATTTATCATCAAGATAATCAAGCAATGCGCCCTCATCCACGGGGCCGCCAATGGCTTGGCTGATGGTGTCTTGTGGTACAAATCGCGCACCATGGCGTTGCAGTTTGTCTTTCAACCATTGCGTTGCGCGGGTCAGCTGCCCTTGCGCCAGATCCGCATCCAAATCGGGCAAATCGCGCGCCATGGCCTGATGCAAACATCCCGCATAGATATTGCCCAATGCATATGTCGGGAAATAGCCAAACAACCCAACCGACCAATGCACATCTTGCAACATCCCGTCAGAGGGTTTGTCAACCATCTGCCCGAAATCACGCGTAAAACGATCATTCCAAGCCGATTCAAGATCGGCCACCGCCAAATCACCGCTGATCAACGCGCGTTCCAGGTCAAAGCGCATCATGATATGCAGATTATACTGCACTTCGTCCGATTCCGCCAAAGGCAGCCGTCATTTGCGTATAAAGCCAACCGGCAAAGGCCGGCGCGCGGCCCAATTGGTTTTCATAAATCCGGCTTTGGCTTTCATGCACGCCCATAGATGCGCCCTGCCCCAATATGCTAAAGGCGTAGGCGGGATCAACATTTTGTTCATAACATGCATGGCCGATTTCATGAATCGTGGAATAAAGACATCCCAACGGATCAGATTCATCCACCCGCGTTGTGATCCGCACATCATCGCCTGACCCCGATGAAAACGGATGAACCGCCAAATCAACCCGCCCCCGCGTGAGGTCATAGCCAAACACATCTGCCAATTGCGCCGATAGGTTTAGCTGTGCGGATTGCAAAAAACGCCCCCTTATCTGTGGTGCGGGATCTGCGGCCAGCAATCTATCGCGCAGGCGCGTTAGACGCGGGCGCATCCGGTCAAATAATGCTGCAATATCGGCCCCTGTTATCCCGGGTTCGTAATCTTGCAATAGCGCATCATAGGGATCACCCCCACCGGCGATGGCTTGGGCCTCTTGACGGCGAAGGTCAATCACTTGGCCAAGCACAGGCAAAAAGGCGGTGACATCTTCGTTTGCACGGGCCTCGGC
>CAZPSB010000222.1:0-1520 GCA_964589025.1 uncultured Jannaschia sp.
TGGAGCCTGCGCCGCCTGCGCGAACGCGTGCTGCGCGCGGGTGCAAGGCTGATCGTGATTGACCCGCGCCGGATTGATCTTGTGAAATCGGCACATATTAAGGCGGCGCATCATTTGCCTTTGCGCCCGGGCACCAATGTTGCGGTGATGACGGCCATGGCGCATGTGATCGTAACCGAAAACCTATATGACGAAGGCTTCATCCGCGCGCGCTGCGATTGGGATGAGTTTCAGGACTATATCGAATTTGTCCAAGATGTGCGCCACAGCCCGGAAATGACCGAAATTCAAACCGGTGTTCCGGCAGATGACCTGCGCAAGGCCGCGCGGCTTTATGCCACCGGTGGCAATGGCGCGATCTATTATGGTTTGGGTGTGACCGAACATAGCCAAGGATCCACCACCGTAATGGGGATTGCAAATCTTGCCATGATGACCGGCAATATCGGGCGCGAAGGCGTGGGGGTAAACCCGTTGCGCGGGCAAAACAATGTGCAGGGATCGTGCGATATGGGGTCATTCCCGCATGAATTGCCCGGCTATCGCCATGTCAAAAACGCCGATGTGCGCGAAATTTTTGAAAAGGCCTGGGGGGTTGATATTGACCCCGAACCGGGCCTGCGTATCCCAAACATGTTGGATGCCGCCGTGGGGGGCATGTTCAAGGGCCTGTATTGCCAAGGCGAAGATATTTTGCAATCAGACCCCGATACCAAACATGTGGCCGCGGGTTTGGCGGCCATGGAATGCGTCATTGTGCATGATCTTTTCTTGAATGAAACGGCCAATTACGCGCATGTGTTTTTACCCGGATCGACCTTTTTGGAAAAAGACGGCACATTCACCAATGCCGAACGGCGCATTAACCGCGTGCGCAAGGTGATGGCCCCCAAAAATGGCTATGAGGATTGGGAGGTGACACAAGCCCTTGCCAATGCCATGGGGGCGGGGTGGCATTACACGCATCCATCGCAAATCATGGATGAAATCGCCATGACCACGCCGGGATTTGCCAATGTCAATTACGCGATGCTAGAGGAACGCGGATCGGTGCAATGGCCGTGCAATGATGCCGCACCGGATGGATCGCCCATTATGCATGTCGATGGGTTTGTACGTGGCAAGGGGCGGTTTATGATCACCGAATATGTGGCAACCGATGAACGCACCGGGCCGCGTTTTCCGCTATTGTTGACCACGGGGCGCATCCTTAGCCAATATAATGTGGGCGCGCAAACACGGCGTACTGAAAATGTGGTGTGGCATGATGAGGATGTGTTGGAAATTCACCCCCATGACGCCGAACAGCGCGGCATTGTTGAGGGGGCTTGGGTTAAATTATCAAGTCGGGCGGGCGAAACATCGCTGCGCGCCACACTAACCGATCGTGTGGCGCCGGGTGTGGTCTATACCACTTTCCACCACCCCAACACGCAGGCCAATGTGATCACCACCGATAATTCCGATTGGGCCACCAATTGCCCGGAATACAAGGTGACGGCGGTGCAGGTTGGCCTGTC